>CAZESH010000144.1:0-10537 GCA_964514665.1 uncultured Caryophanales bacterium | reverse complement strand
CGATCACAAGCGCCAAAAACACAAAGGGGAGCTCGTCGAGGCTGTAATGGAACAATTGATCCCAGCTGCCGATATTCATGCCGTTCCACCTGCCTTTTTACGCGCAGCCAACACCACCCAATCCTCCTCTTGCTCGCGCAGGATCAAATCCATGCCCTCTTCCGCCAACGCCTTTACGACGTCATTTTCTTTGGCGGAGATAATTCCCGAGCCGATAAAATAGCCGCCGGGCTTCAAGGCCTCAGCCGCTTCGGCGGTAAAGCCGATGATGATGTCGGCCAACAGGTTGGCCACAACCACATCGACCGGCGGATGCACCCCGAGCTCTTCCTTCCCGCCGCTGCTTCGTATCGCCTGAAGCAGATCGCTTTCATGAACCGTTATCCGTTCTGAGAGTTGATTAAGCGACGTGTTCTCTCTGGCGCTGGAAACCGCGACAGGATCGAGATCGATCGCCAATACGTGCCCCGCTCCAAGCTTCGCCGCCGCTATCGCCAAAATGCCCGAGCCGGTTCCCACATCGATCACCTCGTCGTCAGCTTTCAGCACACGCTCCAGCATGCGCAGGCAGAGCGCCGTCGACGCATGGGTGCCCGTTCCGAATGCCATGCCGGGATCGAGCTCGATGACCAGATCCTGCGGCGCCGCCGCAAGCTCTTCCCAGGTCGGCTTAATCACGATTCGTTCCGAGATTCGTACCGGCTTGTAATATTGCTTCCAGGATTCAGCCCAATCCTGATCATCCACCTGGTTCAGGGAAATTTCCGCTTTGCCGGCATCGATGCCGAATTCCTGCAGCTCGCCGATTGCCGCTCTCAGGGCGGTGACAATGGATTCGATATCCTCGCTGATCGGAAAATATCCTTTAATCTCGGCTTCCCCCTCGGGGATATCGTTCAAAGGCAGTTCATACCATGTCGTTAAAGAAGTATCCCTTTTTTTGTTCAACGTCCCCGATTCTTCGATTGAGACGCCGCCAGCACCCCGTTCATGCAAGTGATAAGAGATCATTTCAACTGCTTCCTCGGTTGTATATATCGTCACTTCATGCCATTTCATTGAAATCCTCCATTCGTCCAAACGGAAATTATGTAAAATTTTACAGTATGATGTTTACCATAAAGTCTATTTTACTACAAAGTAAGGGAAGGTGGAAACCTGCAAAAAAAGAAGCCGTCCACTTGGAACAGCTTCTTCCGGCATATAATTCTACATCTGTCCTCCGGCCGCTCTAATCATTTCCTGTGCCTGTTCCCATGCAGCCTTCGTTACCCAAGCTTCCAACACGAAGGAGTTGGCTTCCATTCCTGCGACGCTTGCAGAATAATCGCCGATCGTTTCATTCACTCCGACACCGGGGTGAAGAAACGGAAAACCCGTTCCCAAATTGGAAGCAAGCGGAATGCCGGGCAGCCCGCTCGCAAGATCATCATCGCCGCTCATCCGCTGCTCCGATCCGTTTATTAACATCGTCTTGCTTCCCGCCAACGTCTGAATAAGCGTGCTGGCCTGTTCCGCCGCTGAATAGCTGTTAAAGCGGGCACGTATCAGTTCACGCTGCTCATTCAAAGCATACCGCCGCTTTCCTTGACGACCTGCAGCGCCTGATGAAACTGCTCCTCCGGCATTACCGCCGTCAGCAGAACGTCTCTTCCCGTAGGTCCGCCCTGCCCTCCGTCGCTCATTCCACTGGCGCTCGGATCGGCCGCAGTCAAAATGCCTGCGCTTTTATTGGTAATTTCGGCATCAAGCGTCAGCTCGGACAAACTCGAAAAATTGCCCGTCACGGGATTCATGATTTGTTCTATCCCTTCTCCCGGGTATCGCCCGAATCGATCGACCGACACGTCAACAGCGCGCAGCGCTTCCAGCTTGCGCTTGGCGCCTTCCGCTTCTTCAGGGCTTTTGAAATAAGCTAATATATTTTTTTCCGCCAATCGGCTCACCGCTTTCCTCAGGATTTTTGCACTCTTCCATCCGCCGCTTGAGCGCGCTCCAGCGCTTCAAAATCGTCCTCGTCGGCAGCCTCCCTGGAAAATTCCACATCCTCATTTTTTCCAATAGGCAGTTTAACCTGTTTATCGGATTGCTTCGCCAACATGATTCCTCCTTTTGCAAGATGATCGAAGATTACCGTTATTTTTTCCGATTGCAGGAAAACCATTCGTTCATATTGGAAAACCCCTGAAAATAAGCAGTTCGTACGAACTATTATGCTGTATGCAAGAAGCCCGAAGGGGGATTTGTGTCCGGCGAAGGATTTCTGCTTCGGACTTAACCGAATATATCACCAAACAGAAAAAGGGGAACGAAAATGAGATTGATCACAAAAACAAGACTGGATTACCTGCACGATTTGATTGAGTCTATGGACGGGGACAAAAAGAAGAGGGAAGCCCAACAGGTGTTGAAATCGATCGCAACGGACATCGAGGAAAATTATGCGGAAATCAAGCTCCCCGTGAGGATGCAGGATCATTATTCATAATAAAAAGCCTTCCCAAACGTTCATTTCCGTCTGAGAAGGCTCTTCTCTGTTGCTGCCACTGCATTAATCGCCCAGAAAGGCTTTTTTCATGCGTTCAAAAATCGTCTTGCTTTTTTCATGGGTATGCTCACCGTTATGATTGGAAAAATCGCGCAGCAGTTCCTTTTGCTCCTCGCTCAAGTTCGTCGGCGTGACCACAACGACCTTGACATGCTGGTCGCCCTGACCATAGCCCCGCAAACGGGGAACGCCTTTTCCCTTGAGGCGGAAATAGGTGTCCGTCTGCGTGCCTGTCGGAATTTTCAGCTTCACTTTTCCCGTCATTGTAGGAATTTCAATATCGTCGCCCAAAGCTGCTTGCGCAAACGTCAAAGGCACCTCGCAGTAGATGTCGTCCCCTTCGCGCTCGAAAAAGTCATGCGACTTGACGCGGATCACCACATACAAATCTCCGGAAGGGCCTCCGCGGGTTCCCGACTCGCCTTCCCCGGACACGCGCAGCTGCGCCCCGTCATCCACTCCTGCGGGAATTTTGATATGAATGCTGCGCTGCTTCTTGACCTTGCCGCTGCCGTGACAATCGCCGCATTTTTCTTTGATGATCGTGCCCTGACCGTTGCAAGCCGAGCATACACGGCGGTTGACGATGCGTCCGAATGCCGTGTTTTGCACGACTTCCTGCTGTCCCGAGCCATGACAAACGGAGCAGGTTTCCGGTTTCGTTCCCGTCTTGGCGCCCGTTCCGTGACAACGTTCGCAGGATTCCGTCCGCGGGATTTGGATGTCGGTTTCCTTGCCGAATACCGCTTCCTTGAATTCTATAGTCATCGTATACTGCAGATCCGCTCCGCGCTGCGGCGCGTTCGGATTCCGCCGGGCGCCGCCTCCGCCGCCCCCGAAAAACATATCAAAAATATCCCCAAAGCCAAAATCCTGCGAGGAAAAGCCGCCGCCCATCCCCTGATTGGGATCGACATGCCCGAAACGGTCATAGGTCGCTTTCTTCTGCGGATCCGTTAAAACTTCATAGGCTTCCTTGGCCTCTTTAAACTTACTCGCAGCATCGCTTTCCTTGTTGACATCAGGGTGATACTGGCGGGCCATTTTCCGATAGGCTTTTTTGATTTCATCCTCGCTTGCGTTTTTCCCGACTCCGAGAACCTCATAATAGTCCCGTTTACTCAATTTTCCACCCCCATCTGATCCGCTTCAAAACGATAGTCAAAGCCAGGCTGAAGCCCGACTTTGACTAGCAATGAGTCAATCAGTCAAATAAACGTAAATTTATGCGCATCATTTTCAGGCTTTCTTGTCTTCATCCACCACTTCATAGTCGGCATCGACTACATTGTCTTTTCCTTTTGCTTCCGCTCCGCCGGCATCGGCTCCGCCCTGTGCCGCCTCAGCGTCTTTGGCTGCCTGCTCGTAAAGCTTGACGGAAAGCTGCTGGACGATTTCGTTCAATGCTTCTGTCGCCTTGTTGATCGCTTCCAGATCGTCGCCTTCCAGCGCTTTTTTCAGCTCTTCTTTGGCATTGTTCGCTTTTTCGACTTCTGCCGCATCCACTTTGTCACCAAGATCCTTGATCGTTTTATCTACGCTGTAGAGCAGTTGGTCGCCTTGATTTTTAGCCTCGACCATTTCCTTGCGCTTGCGGTCTTCCTCGGCATGCGCTTCGGCATCCTTCATCATCTGATCGATTTCTGCATCGCTCAAGCCGCTGGAAGAAGTGATCGTGATTTTCTGGCTCTTGCCGGTGCCTTTATCCAAAGCGGAAACATTGACAATACCGTTGGCGTCGATATCGAAGCTTACTTCGATTTGCGGAATGCCGCGCGGCGCCGGCGGGAGCTCGCTCAAAATAAAGCGGCCCAGCGTCTTGTTATCGCTTGCCATTGCCCGTTCTCCCTGCAGCACGTGGATTTCCACGCTCGTCTGATTATCCGCATATGTGGAGAAAACCTGCGATTGGCTGGTTGGGATCGTCGTGTTGCGATCGATCATTTTTGTAAACACACCGCCGGCCGTCTCGATTCCAAGCGACAGCGGAGTAACGTCCAGCAGTACCACATCCTTGACATCCCCTGTCAATACACCCGCTTGAATGGCAGCACCAAGGGCTACGACTTCATCCGGATTGACGCCTTTATGCGCCTCTTTGCCGAGCAGTTTTTTGACTGCTTCCTGAACGGCAGGAATACGAGTGGAGCCGCCGACCAGCACGATTTTGTTAATATCGCTTGGCGACATGCCGGCATCCTTCAATGCTTGACGTGTCGGACCCATCGTTCTTTCCACCAGATTGGCGGTCAATTCGTCGAATTTGGCCCGTGTCAGGTTCATTTCCAAGTGCTGCGGCACGCCGTCTACGACCGTGATGAACGGAAGCGAGATCGAGGTGCTCATCATGCCGGAAAGTTCTTTTTTGGCTTTTTCCGCAGCATCCTTCAAACGCTGAACCGCGGCTTTGTCTTTGCTTAAATCGACGCCCTGCTCTTTTTTGAATTCGGTAACCAGGTAGTCCATGACCAATTGGTCAAAATCGTCTCCGCCCAAATGGTTGTCTCCGCTTGTAGCTTTAACCTCGAAGATGCCGTCTCCCAGCTCGAGAATCGAAACGTCGAACGTTCCGCCGCCAAGGTCGAATACCAATATCGTATGATCGTCGGATTTTTCCAGTCCGTAGGCCAAAGCAGCTGCAGTCGGCTCATTGACGATACGCAGCACTTCCAAACCGGCAATTTTACCGGCGTCTTTGGTCGCTTGACGCTGACTGTCATTAAAATATGCAGGAACGGTAATAACAGCTTGTGTAACAGTGGATCCCAGGTAAGCTTCGGCATCCGCTTTTAATTTTTGCAGAATCATCGCGGAGATCTCCTGCGGCGAGTATTCCTTGTCGTCTATTTTTTCCTTATGGTTGGTTCCCATATGGCGTTTGATGGAAATCACCGTTCGCTCCGGATTGGTGATGGCTTGACGCTTTGCCGTTTCACCTACGACTCTTTCTCCGTCTTTCTTGAAACCGACAACCGAAGGTGTTGTGCGATTGCCCTCGGCATTTGGAATAACTACAGCCTCTCCGCCTTCCATTACGGCAACACAGGAGTTGGTTGTTCCCAAATCGATTCCTATTACTTTACTCATGGATGTACCTCCTCATCATTCGTTCATTTTATTATTATATTTTGCCACCTGCATTTCGGGCTAAGAGCTGACTTTGACCATCGCGGGCCGCAGCACTTTTTCCTTCATTATATAACCCTTCTGCACTTCTTCCACAATGACGCCTTCCTCATGCTCGTCAGATTCCACCTGCATGATTGCCTGATGAAATTCAGGATTAAACGGCTGTCCGATCACATCCATCGGCTCAACCCCCTCATGCTCCAAAACCTGCTGAAACTGCTTGAATATCATATCCACACCTTTGGCAAATGCATCGGGATCCTTGCTGTCCTTCGCCGCATGGATAGCCCGTTCAAAGTTGTCAACAACGGGAAGCAATTGTTCAATCAGCTTCATGGATGAATACTTAAGCAAATCTTCCTTTTCCTGACGGGTCCGCCTGCGGAAATTATCATAATCGGCCTGCACCCGCAGCATACGAGCAAGATTTTCTTCGGCTTGCTGCCTGGCTGCGTTTAACTCGGCGTTCAGATCGCCGGCTTCATCCTGGCTTGTTGCCGCGGCATCGGCCTCGACCTGTGCGCCTGCAGCAGGATCGGCCGTTCCCCCTGTCCCGTATGTAACCGGTTCGCCCGAATCGGGACTGGGGTTTTGCTCATCCATTACGGCGTGGTCATTTGTTTGTTCAGGTTGTTTCACACCTGTTCACCTCCTTAAATAGCTCCTATCCTTTTTCTTTATTAATGAAGCCGGCCGAAGCTGGCGATCAATTGCTCTTATCAGCAGCAGATGCATCACGCAACAACAACCTAGAGGCGATACAAACGCTGCATCGATTTTTCCAAATCCTTGGAAAATCTATCCAGCAAGCTGATTATTCTGGCATAGTCCATCCTGGTGGGGCCCAATACGCCGATACTGCCTAGAATTTGCCCATCCAGCGAATAAGTCGCCGTAATCAAGCTGCAATTGTTGATCGCCTCGACGCTGTTCTCTTGACCGATGCGAACCTGAATCCCTTCAGGAACGGAAGAGAACATCCGGGCAATCGTCTCAGTCTCGTCAAACAGATCTAATATAGTTTTCACTTTTTCCACATCTTTAAACTCAGGCTGGATCAACATATTCGTTGTTCCGCCCAGAAACACGCGGTTCATCTCATCGCTGATCAGCGCGCTCTCTACCATGCGGATCAATTCCTTGTATTTGGAAACATGCTTGCGGATTTCCTCGACAATTTCGCTGTAGAGCTTGGATTTCAGCTGTACGAGCGGTACACCCTGCAGCCTGTCGTTCAATATTTGCACGACTTTTTCGATTTCGTTCATCGGAACGCCTGCGGGAATTTTGATGATCTTGTTCTCGACATGGCCCGTGCTTGTTACGATAATCGCCACCGCGCTCTCGCTGTTCAAGGGTAAAAACTGCATGTGGCGCAAGCTTGTGCTGAACATTTCCGGACCCAAAACGATCGAGGTATAGTTGGTTAATCCGGAAAGAATCATCGCCGCCTGTTGGGCAACCTGTTCAATTTCCTGGATTTTATCATTAAAAAAGCCTTTCATGGTCTGCATTTCGTGATTGGAAAGCAGTCCGAATTTCAGCAGATGATCGACATAATATCGATAGCCTTTATGAGAAGGAATCCTGCCTGCCGACGTATGCGGCTGCTCCAAATAACCCATTTCCTCCAAATCGGACATTTCGTTGCGAATGGTGGCAGGACTGTAAGCGACATCGCCGCGCTTGGAAATGCTTCGCGAGCCTACAGGCTCAGCGGAGCGGATATAGTCGTCGACTATGGCACTAAGTATAAGCTTTTGACGTTCGGATAACATGATCCATCCCCCCATGCCCAGCTTTCGGCTTAGCTTTTGCAGTAATCAGCACTCTAACCCGGTGAGTGCTAAAACCTAATACAAAAATACCAGATCAGCCTTGACCTTGTCAAGTCAATCCAGTTTTTTGAGCACAGCTATTTCATCACAGCAATGTTGTTTTTTGCAATGGACGCAGTCGGTCCAAACCTTCTCCGGAAAAATTTCCTTGGACACCACTTGAAAGCCGTTTCTTTCAAAAAAACGGACTTCATAAGTCAAAGCCATAATCTTCGGAATGTTCTGGGATCTGGCCTGTGCTTCCAGAAATTCGACCAGGCAGCTGCCGATGCCTTGGCCCTTGTAGGCGTCAAGAATACCCAACGAACGGATTTCCACCAACTCCGCACCCAATTGAAACAAGGAGCCGCAGCCGACGATGCGGCCGTCCGACTCAGCCACGGTAAAGCTGTCGATCATTTTGGCAATTGACTGCTCCGAGCGGGGAAGCATGATCCCCTTTTGTGCGTAACCTTCAATTAATAGAAACAGCTCCCGAGTATCCGTTGCAGCTGCTTTTCTGCAATGAAAATTCAATTTTATCCCACCTAAGCCCACGATACCGGCGATAACGCCATTATGAATAAATATACATGATTATGAATAAAATTCAAGATTTTTTTTAAGAAAGGAACGCCGCGAATACTTCATTTCCCAAGAACAGTCCACGTTCGCTCAAGCGGTAGCCGTCGTCGGTCGCTTCGAGCAAGGCCTGCCTCTGCAAACGCTGCAGCGGCTCGGCAAAGACCTCGTCCATATCGGCATGGAACTGTTCGGAAAAATCCGCTTTTCCCACGCCTGCAAGCATGCGCAAGCCAACCATCATAAAGTCCTCCATCGCTTCCTTCTCGCTTACAATGGTTGTTTCCAGCATGGGCAGTCCTTTTTGACAGGCTGCGATGTATTCGTTGACGCCCTTGATGTTCATATGCCGCGTCCTGTTGATATAGCCGTGCGCGCCCGCGCCCATGCCGTAATAACTCTTGTTTTTCCAGTAAGCCGTATTATGCCGGCTTTCGTATCCGGGTTTGGCGAAATTGCTGATTTCATACTGCCTGTACCCGGCTCCGCCCAGCTTGCGAATAATCAATTCGAACATTTCCACTTCGGCATCCTCGTCCGGGAGCGGCAGCCTTCCGTTTTTGTAGAGCTGGTGAAACAGCGTGTTCTCCTCCACCTTCAAGGCATAGATGGAATAATGTTGCAGACCCAGCTTTAGCGTTTCATTCACACTGTGCTCCAAAGTCTCGGGAGTTTGCTCGGGAAGACCGAACATCAGATCGATCGAGAGATTGGAAAAACCGGCTTTTTTCGCGTTCTCGATGCTGGCGTATACATCGTCTGTATCATGAATTCGCCCGATTTCCGCAAGCAGGCGATTGTCAAAGGACTGCACGCCGAAGCTGACCCGGTTTACGCCGCCCTCCTTCATGGCCTGCAGCTTTTCCAAGTCGGTCGTTCCCGGATTGGCTTCCATGGTGAACTCGATCGTTTCGCTGCGCTGCGGGAAATAGGTGCGGACCGTTTGCAAAAAGTAGTTCATTTGCTCCGGAGTCAGCACCGTCGGCGTACCGCCACCGACAAAAATCGTATCGATTTCAGATGGCGGGATTTTTTCCGCAGTCAACTCCATCTCCCTTTCCAGGGCGCGCAAATAGTCCATCACCGGCTGCCCCTTCAGTACATAGGAATTGAAGTCGCAGTAATAACATTTGTTGGTGCAAAAGGGAATGTGGATATATACGGTTCGCGGTGCGTTTGCCGACAATTGCATGCTTCTTGGTCCCTTCCGCGGCTGGCGCTCGCTCTTACCGCTTGCGGACACGATTTTCCAGCGCTGCTTATTCGTCTATTTTCAATACGGCCATAAAGGCTTCCTGCGGAACCTCTACACTGCCGACTTGTTTCATTCGTTTCTTGCCTTCCTTTTGCTTCTCCAGCAGCTTTCTCTTGCGCGAAATGTCGCCGCCGTAGCATTTGGCCAATACATTCTTGCGCATTGCCTTTACCGTTTCGCGGGCTACGACCTTCTGGCCGATCGTGGCCTGGATGGGAACCTCGAACATTTGCCGCGGAATCAGATCCTTTAATTTCTCGCAGATCACCCTGCCCCGCTGATAGGCTCTGTCGCGGTGAACGATAAAGGAAAGGGCGTCGACCTGCTCATTATTAAGCAAAATATCCATCTTTACGAGATTGCTGCGCTTGTAGCCGGAAAATTCGTAGTCAAACGAGGCGTATCCCTTGGTCCCCGATTTGAGCTGATCAAAAAAGTCGTATACGATTTCCGACAGCGGAATGTCATATGTGAGCGTTACCCGGTTCGTATCCAGATATTCCATATTGATGAATTCGCCGCGCTTGCCCTGGCACAATTCCATGATCGCCCCGACAAAATCGTTGGGTACAATAATGGCGGCTTTAACAAACGGCTCCTCCACATATTCCAGCTTGCCCGGCTCGGGGAATTTGGAAGGATTGTCGATATCCATCGTTTCGCCGTTGGTCAGGGTGATGCGGAAAATAACGCTTGGCGCCGTAGTGATCAGCGGAATGTTGAATTCCCGCTCGATCCGCTCCTGAATGATCTCCATGTGCAGCAGCCCGAGAAATCCGCAGCGGAAGCCGAATCCAAGCGCTGTCGAGGTTTCCGGCTCATAACGCAGCGAGGCGTCATTCAGCTCGAGCTTCTCCAAAGCCTCCCGCAAATCGTTGTAATCCGACGTATCGATCGGATACAAGCCGCAGAACACCATCGGGTTGATCTTGCGATAGCCCGGCAGAGGTTCGACGGCCGGCTTAACGGCATCCGTCACGGTATCGCCGACACGGGTATCCTTGACGTTCTTGATGCCGGCAACGATGAATCCGACATCGCCTACCTGCAGCGAATCGACAATGGTCATTCTCGGTTTGAAAGCGCCGACTTCAATAACTTCGAAGCTTTTGTCCGTCGCCATCATCTTGATTTTCGATCCGGAGCGAATGGAGCCGTCCATTACGCGCACATAAACGATTACGCCTTTATACGGATCGTAATGGG
>CAZESH010000143.1:0-10541 GCA_964514665.1 uncultured Caryophanales bacterium | reverse complement strand
TCCTTATTCATCAATTCGTAGAACAGGCTGGTATTAAAGTTACCCAGAGTTACATAATCGACCACATCGAACAAGTTAAAGTCTTTAATCGCAGCAACCGGAAGCACGCCGCCGTCAATGACTCCCTTTTGCATCGCATCATATATTTCCGGCGCCGGCAGCGAAACCGGTGTGGCACCCCAAGATTCAATCATCGATTTGGCTTCGACAGAAGGCGCTCTCAGCTTCAAACCTTTGACATCGGCAAAGCTTCTGACGGCTTTTCCCTTGGTGATGATTGCATAAGGGTCGGCTGCATGGAACCACAAAGGCTTGACTTCTTTATATTCCGCTTGAATTTCCGGGAATTCATCATACAATTGCTGTGCAACGCTGCTTAACTGCTCGCCGGTTCCATTCGCAAGAAACGGCAGTTGAAGCACGGAATGTACCGGGAATTTCCCTGCGTTATAGCCCTGCAAGCCCCAGCCCGCATCCATAATGCCAGTCAGAATATTGTCGTAGGTGTCTTTCGGACCGCCCAATGCGCCGCCGGGATAAATCTGGAATTTTACGCGGGACGCCGTAGCTTTGTCCACATCTTTACTGAAAGGTGTCATAACCATCGTATCCTGAACATGATCCGGAGGATTCATATGTCCCATTTTAAATACGATTGACTTTTCGGATTTAGGCGCTTCACTCGGACTGCTGCTTGCGGCCGCATTCGCACTTGGTTCGGGCGAACTGTTCGAACTGCTTGTTTTGCTGGAATTACCGCATCCGGAAGCAACAGCCAGCATCAATACGACAAAAGCCGCCAACCACATTCTTAATGAAAATCTTTTCACCATAATACCCCCTGAATTTAGAATATTTATGAAAGTTGCTATGAAAAAAGGTGGAAACGCTTTCATTTTACTGCTAAAATGAAAGATGATTCGAAAGAATCCCTCCTTTTGCTTTGATACTTTTAATTCATCCTGTGAATCGTCAATTCATGTAATTAAAAGTATCACATAATCCTGCTTCGAGCGTCAATCAAACAAATAATCCCATAAACATTTTGTCGAGGCATGGACGGCTAGGTCTTTTCTTTCCACGACTTAAATCTAAACTTTTTTAATTGCATATACAACTCCCTTGTTGCTCTATATGAAACTGTTAATTTTTTTTTTGTTTTTTTAATGATCCTTGATTTCCCTTCCCCTGTATAAAAAACTCCTCCTAACCGCACAAATTTCCCTTTGATTTTTTCATTTTTTTGTTATATTGTCTACTAATAAGAACCTCTGTTTACTGATGCGAAACACTAAATAAACAAATAAAGGAGTCGGATCATGGCCGAAGATAGAAAGAATGAGGATAGTCAGCTGTCCTCTGTGAAGAATGCGCTTCATATCCTGCAAAGCTTCACAATGGATGAGCCTGAAAAGAAAATAAGCGATCTTGCATTATCCCTCGGACTAAATAAAAGCACGGTCAGCCGAACGATGTCCACGCTTGCCAGCGAAGGGTTTGTTTATAAGGACCCGGATACCAAAAAATACCGATTGGGCTTCAGCATTCTATCATTGAGCGGAATTGTAAACAGCAATATGGACGTCTATCGGGAATCGCAGCCGATTCTTAAAAAATTGGTCGATGACAGCGGCGAGACTGCGCACATTTCCGTCATGGACCACTTGGATGTGATCTACATTCAAAAGGTGGAATGCAATCACCCCGTTCGCTTTTTAACGCATATCGGCAAGCGCAATCCCGCTTATTGCACAAGCTCCGGCAAAGTGATTCTCGCCCATTCCGACGAGGCAAAAATCCAACAGGTGGTCGAGAACGGTTTACATGCCTATACGAAACATACGATAACAGATCCGAAAGAATTATATGCCCACTTGAAGAAGGTCAAGGAAGAAGGATTTGCCTGCAGTATGGAAGAATTGCTGGAAGGCGTGAATTCGATTGCCGCCCCCATATTCGATTACTCCGGAAAAGTCATCGCCGCGTTAAGCGTCGTCGGTCCAAAACAGCGCATTCAATATAAAGACATTCGTCCGATTGCCAAAAAGGTGATCAATGCCAGTATGGAAATATCCGATCGGCTCGGGTATTGGCGTTAATACATGAAGGAGAGTGAGTGATCCCATTGCATGATTTTCACACGCATTTCATTCCACAGGCGGTACTTCAATGGATTAAAGACCATCAAGCGGCAATCAATGCCAAGTGGGTCATAAAAGACGAGCAGAAGGAACCCTTTTTATTCATCAATGAAAAATGGGGCTTCGAGCTGAAAAAACCGTTTGTCGATTCCGCCCTGTATTTGACTGAACAAGCCGCGGCCGGCGTAACCCATTCCATGATTTCTCCCATTCCGCAGTTATTTATGTACGATTTTTCTCCAGAAATTACCCATGAGCTTGCAAACGTATACAACCAAGCGTTGGCCGAATGGGCGAAAGCGGAGCCCGCAGCCATTTCGGCGCTGGGAACCGTGCCGCTCAACGATCCTGCACAAGCGGCCGATGCCCTGAAAGCAGCCATGGGCCTTGGATTAAAAGGAGCCATTATCGGCCCGGGATTGCCGGACAAGATGCTGTCGGACGCATTTTTTGCTCCTTTCTTTGAAGAGGCGGACAGACTGCAGGCGATCATTTTTATCCATCCGCTGCTAAGCGAGGACCCGCGCCTCAAGAAGAAAATGATGCCGAACCTGATCGGCGTGCCTTGGGAGACGACGGTTTGCGCCACCGATTTGCTGCTCGGCGGCTTTCTCGACAAATACCCGCGGATCCGCATCCTGCTTGCGCACGGAGGAGGGTTCCTGCCTTATCAAATCGGCAGGCTGAATAAAGGCTACAGTCAGTGGAAGGAGGTTGCCTCCGCCCTGCAGGCGCCTCCGATCGAATATCTTAAACGCTTCTGGTTCGATTCGGTACTGTGGAGCGAAGAAAGCTTGCGTTTCCTGACCGATTTGGTCGGAGAAGAAAAGGTCGTGCCCGGCTCGGACTTTCCGTTCGATCTTTGCGCTTGGCCGCCTGCAGCGAATAACGGGAAAGCGATCCGCTCCTTGCTGCAGCGCTAGAACCATGGCAAGGGGAAAGCTTCATTTGCATGGATGCATACAAGCATTGCGAAAAACCCTTGATTCCACCGTTTATGCGGCGAATCAAGGGTTTCTTTGCAAAATTTTGTTCACAGTCAGTGTACTGGGCTATGCTCTCAGCTCGCTGATGCGTACAGGACGGCCTGCTTTGGCGGAAAGATTGCAAGCTTCCATCAGTTTGGTGAGATCGACGGCCAATCTGATATTCCGGGCGGCGGTCGTGTTGTTCCGGATGTGGCCCACCCATTGTTCAAAGGCACTTGCCGCATTTGCCGGAAGCTCTCTATCCTCCCATCCGGATGAATCTTCTGATTTGCTGCTGCGCACCATTAATCGCCGCTCGGGGGTGCCGAAGAAAAGCGACCCGTCTTTGCCGTGAAGCTCGATGCTGAACGGGGAATGGCTGTTGACGAATCCGGCCTCCACGATGCCCAAGGCGCCGCTCTCATACTGCAGCACGGCAACGGCATTGTCCTCGACTTCCTTGCCGGTCACATAGCCGTATGCAGCGCTTGCGCCGGTCGGCATCCCCAAGAACAAGCGGGTCAAATACATCGGATGGCAGCCAAGGTCGATCATAGCTCCGCCTCCGCACTGCTCCAGATTGAAGAAATGCTCCGGCAGCCAGCCGGCAGTAGCGCCGTTGTGGGACAAACGGACGCGCGCTTGGGTAAGTTCCCCCAGCAAGCCTGCTTGCAAAATTTCCTGAATGGCCAGCGTATACCCGTCGTTTAACCGCGGCAGCGACACGGTCAGCTTCACTTGGTTAAGCTCGACCGCCCGCAAAATCTCATTCGCTTCTTCCAGGGTAACGGCCAGCACTTTCTCCGTAAAGATATGTTTGCCGGCATTCGCAGCCGCAACCATCACGTCGCGATGCCTGTTCGTCGGCGTCCCCACAATCACGGCATCAACATCCGTACGAGCGAGCAATTGATCCAGGGATTCATAATAAGGAACATTCAAGCTGGCCGCCTGCTGCTGACCGCGTTCAGACACCTCGTCCCAGACGGCTGCGATTTCCGTATGCGGATTTTCCCGAGCCTGTTTCGCATAATCCGCTGCATGCACATGCCAATAGCTTAACATTGCGACACGAATCATAGCATTGCCTCCTGTATATGTAGATTAAGTCCACTCCTACTACTATACACAAAAATCAAGCGCACATGATTTTCTCTTTCGCTCACTTCATCGCTGTCCGTCGGCGGTTTCTTGAAAAGACACCAGCATCGTATGCTGGCAAGCCGTATGCAAGTCCCTCCAATTGCGGTTCACGATCGAATCTTCCATTACTGCTTGAATGCCCAAATAGGGGAAGATCGAATCCGCACAACGCAATGCCGTTTCGGCCCAAAATCGTTACTTTCGTCAAATCCGAAAGACGATCATGAGCAAAGCAGACAGCAGAGCAATGAAACTGCTCGTATTGAAGGCAACCACGGGGCCGAATGTTTGCCACAAGAAACCCGCAAGCACGCTTGCCGGGAGCGCCGCCAGTCCCGTTAACGCATTGTACGTTCCAAATGCCGTACCCCTTTGTCCTTGCTTTACAATATCGGCGATATAGGATTTTTGGATGCCGTCCGTAAAGGCATAGTAAAATCCATATAAAACAAATAGGATCCACATCCAAAGTACGCTGTGAACCCTGCCGAACCCGTAATAAATCACCGCAAAGATCATAAATCCGGAAATCAGAATCGGCCTCCTGCCTATGCGGTCGGAGAGAATGCCAACAGGCATGGAAAGCACACTGCTCGATAGATTGAAGGCAAAAAAGGCCAGCGGAATAACAGCGGGCAGCATTCCGACTTCGTGCGCCCGCAAAACCAGGAAAGCATCGGAAAAATTACCGAGGGTAAACAGCGTGGAAACAAGAGAAAACCATAAAAACCGCCGATTCATATTTCTAAACGATATTTTCGGAAGCATTGACTTGCTGCTGTCCCTTGGTTTTCTCTCGTTTAAGAAGAAAATAATCAGTGCAACGGCCAGAGTCCCCGGTATCGCAGACAGCCAAAAAACGAGCCGATAGTTCCCGGCATACAGCGCCAAAACGCCAAAAGCCAGCAGTGGACCTAAAGCCGCTCCCAAAGCGTCCATCGCGCGGCGAAAACCAAATGCTTTTCCCCTCTCTGCTTTTGTTGATGCGTCCGCGACAAGGGCATCGCGGGGTGAGGTTCGAATCCCTTTTCCGATACGGTCGGAAAAACGAAGCAAAAGCACCTGCCCCCAAGAATCAGTTATCGCAAAAAAAGGCTTGGTCAAATTGGACAAACCATACCCGAGCAACAGCAAAAGCTTTCGATTCCCAAAGCGGTCCGTCAGCCAACCGGAGAACAGCTTCAGAATGCTGGCAGTACTTTCCGCAACACCTTCAATAATGCCTATCGATTGAACTTGCACATGCAGTACGGCAGTTAGATACAGCGGAAGAATGGGCACAATCATGTTGCTGGACAAATCGGTAAACAAACTGACTAGTCCAAGCACCAGAATAACCGGATTCATTGCGGATCGCTTTCTTTTTTTGGATTCAGCCAAAGAATTCAATACGCCACCTCATTCCATCCCCAAAAGTCATTCCCCTTGACGCAAAACCCGAAAAATTTCAAGAAGCACAATATTCATGCTGAGCCAGACTCCGCCGAAAACATAACCGGCCACCACATCGCTCGGGTATTGCAGATTAAAGTAAACAGAGCTTAAACCGACAAGAAGGGCAATTGCAATCACTGCCAAGAATGCAGCATAATGGATCCATATCGCTTTTAGGTGACGAACTGCCAGAAAAGCGGCAAAGCCCCAAAAAATGATTACAATCAGCGTCTGTTCGCTCGGAAACGAATGGGGAATATTCGTGGGGCCTGTCCGGTGAAACAGGTGCCTCAGCCCCTCATTCCAAAGTTCTCCGCCCAGCAAAACCAGCACGAAAAATCGGGCCTCGAGAAAACGATCCTTATTTTTCCATACAATCCACCCAAATGTGGATACGATCAAAGGAACCAATACCCACAAAGAAACCAATGATGCGAAATTACCCATCCATACGGCCCATGTTTCGTCAAAGACAACATGGACAATAAATGAAGCAACAGCATCAAAATCAGTAAATTCCTGTTCCAAAAAATCCTGGATCAATCCCACCATGACGGCGAAAAACGATATAAAAACAGCGAAAGCAATCACAATCAAGAACTTAACCCGTCCCATCGTGCGAAAGGTCTTTTCACCTTGCCTGAGTATGCCAAGGATGAACTCGAACAGTTGACGTTTGTATTTTCGATAGAAGTAAAGCAAAATCAGGAGAATGGCCAAAATGATTCCCGCATATAGGAGGTACTTGGTAATCGTTTTATGATACTGCTCCCATTTCGGTCCAAGAACTTTGCCCAGAGATATGAAGGTGCCTACCCATATAAAAGCCCCGGTATAGGCATAAATCGCATAGGTTCGGTAAGGAATTCGGGTGATGCCGGAAAAATAACCCGCGACATGACGAATACCGGGGATAAAATACGCAATCAAGAGCAGTTTGTTCCCGTAACGCTCAAACCATTCCGATGTTTTCTTTATCCGTTCCGGTCCCATATGCATACGCGATCCATATTTAACAAAAAATGGGGTTCCCAGTTTATAACCGATCCAATAGGAAACCGTCATACCGACGATGCTGCCCATTCCCGCCGTCAAAATACTGATGAACCAATTCAACCGGCCCTGAAATACAAGAAGTCCGGCATAGCTCATCAGCACTTCCGTCGGTATCCCGAAAGCGACAAGTTCTGCCATTAAGCCAAAAAATAACACCCAGTATCCGTATTGATCCATCCAATTGGTGAGAAAGTGCACGAGTTGTCCTGTCCTCCAAGTCATGATGAAAAATTTAATAATACATTCCCCTAATCCATTCATTCTCAACCATCATAACATTCCACACGATTCAATTCGAATCCATTGAGGATACAATTACAGAAAGGTTTGCAGGTCCTTATCAACGGTGGAGACAGGATCGGCCGATGCGTATCTGTTCTGTACCTTGCCGTTTCGGTCGACGAGAAACTTGGTGAAATTCCATTTGATCGTTTTCGTATTCAGTAAACCGGGCGCTTCTTTTTTCAGGTGCTGAAACAGCGGATCGGCGTTCGGCCCGTTGACGTCGATTTTGCCCATGACCGGGAAGGTGACGCCGTAGTTGAATTCGCAGAAGCTCTGAATTTCATTATCGGAGCCGGGCTCCTGCGCGCCGAATTGATTGCAGGGAAAAGCCAGGACGATCAGTCCTTGGTCCTTATGTTTCAGGTACAAGTCTTGCAAATCTTTGTATTGCGGGGTGAATCCGCATTTGCTGGCCGTATTGACGATCAGCATGACATTTCCCCTGTATTTTTCCAGTGATGTATAGTCACCTTTGGCGGTTTTCACCTTGAAATCATAGATTGACATCGTGCTTGCTCCCTTCCATCTTTTGAATCCTTTGTTACATCCATATTATACCACAAAGGATTTGATTCTCTCCCACAGTATTAAACTGTCAGCTCATGTCATCTGATGCTTGCGGGTGTCTTCATCTGCATTTGCTCTCGTGGTATACTGTCACAAAGCACAGCTAGTATTGTCGCGGGAGCGGACCTCATACTCGAGGGACGGGACGGACTATATATAGGGAGATTGATGACTTGCATATCCTATTCAAGGCGTTCAGCCATAATCAGGAGATCACCGTTTACGACACATCGGAGTTTTACGGCGAGAAAGGAAATTTTCGGATTCTGCAGTTTGCAAATGAGGACATCCAAGGTGCTCTGGATTTGAACCATCCGGAACGCATCCTGTTTGAATATCCCAGAGCGATCATCCATTTGATGGAATTTAATCACCCTTCCTTTGAAAAAGCATTTGTGATCGGACATGGTATAGGGACGATCCCCGCACATTTTTCGGAGAAAAACTTTAAGGTGGTCGAGCTTGACGACAAAATCGTGGAGTTAAGCAGGAGGTATTTCGGTTATCGGAAGGACAATGTGATCGTGGGTGACGGCCGCGGTATTCTCGAGGGTGAAAAGCAGCAGACTTATGATTATATTATTTTGGACGCTTTCACCGATCAGGGAACTCCGCGCCATTTAACGACCCGGGAATTTTTCGGAATCGCCCGAGACAAGCTTGATTCGCAGGGATCGATCATCTTGAATCTGATTGGAAGAGGCGAAAATGACAAACTGATTAACGCCATTCATTATACACTTCGCGAAGCATTTGCCTATAGCCGGTCATTTTCCCTGCCGTCTGCGGGTGCCGCCTGCATGCAAAATATCCTAATCGTTGGCAGACACAAGCCAATCCGGTTTCAAGAAGCGAAAATGGCAGGCTTCACCGAGATCGAACTTAGACAAGGACACATGATTATGGACAACGATCGGTAAAGTTAACTTTAATATTTACTTATTAATGTTTGTCGGAAATAAAATTTCAACTCGGGTGCCTGCATCCGTTTGGCTTTTTACGTTTAATAGCCCGCAGTGGGATTCAATGATTTTCTTGCTTACCATAAAGCCTAAACCGGTCCCCTTCTCTTTTGTGGTGTAAAATGGCTCGCCGATTTTTTTCAAATGCTCCTCGGGTATTCCGCACCCCTGATCGGAAATCGTGACAAGGACATGATCCCTGTCGCTTCTTGATATTTCTGTCGTAATCGTACCGCCATTTTGCATCGATTCAATGGCATTTTTAATACAATTAATAAATACTTGTTTTAATTGATTTTCATCGCATTGGATAAACAGCTCGTCTGCTTCAAAATTTGTATGGAACTGAATGTTTTTCATCAAGGCTTGGGCTTCCATCAGGGTAAGCACTTTTCGGAAAATATCTTGGATATCTCTATTCCGGTATTCGACAACATGCGGCTTTGCCAAAATCAAAAGTTCATTCACAATAAGTTCGATCCGATCGATCTCGGCATGGAGGATATCATAATAATGCGGCTTCTCATGAAGCTGACGTTCCAGTAATTTCAAAAACCCTTTAATCGCCGTTAAAGGATTGCGGATTTCATGTGCGATGCCGGCGGCCAATTGTCCCGCAACCGAAAGCTTTTCCGAATGCAGCATCAGCTGCTCGACTTGCTTTCTTTCCGATATGTCCCGGCCGATGCCCAATAGCTTTTCAATTTTTCCCTGTTCATTCCGGATGGCTTTAACCGTAGTCTCAAACCAAATGTATCGGCCGTTTTTATGGCGTACCCTGCATGTGAAGATATCCGAATCCTTATCCATGAGAATATTGGACTTCGCAATCGTCACGACATCATCCGGGTGCCAAAATTCGATCAAAGGTTTTCCGACGATCTCATGCGGATCATAACCTAGCAAGGTTTTTATTTCAGGCGACACATATTGGGCAATGCCATCCGGTGTCGTATAGGAAATCACGTCCAAAGCATTCTCGGATATTAATTTGTAAAGCTCCTCGTGATAACGCAGCTGCTCTGTTTTTTGTTTATGCTTCGTAACATCCTTTACAATTCCGTAGACTCCGACATTTTCATTGTCAACAACGATAGGCACATAGGTGAAATGGCAATAAATAAAATGGCCTTGTTTATGTTTGATTCTTTTTTCATAGCTCTGAGGCTCTCCCGCTAATGTTTTATGGAAATACAGCAGGCATTCGTTCAAGTCCTCGGGGAATGTGATGTCTGTAAAAGACATCTGCAGCAGCTCTTCGATACTGTATCCTGTCAGCTTTTCAAAAGCAGGATTAACGGACATATAACGACCGTCGGGATTTTTCTGAACGACAGCATCAGGCGTATATCGATACAGCGATTTGTAACGTTCTTGACTTTCTAGCAGTGCTCTTTGAATTTTGCGATATTCGCTAATATCTTTTGCAATGCAATAAACGCCAATGATTTTTTCGTCCATTACGATCGGAATATGGGTAATTCTGAATAAAACGGCATGTCCGAGCTTATGTATGATAACGCTTTCAAATTCTTGCGGTTCTCCCTCCAATGCTTCTTGGAAATGTTGATTAAAAAGCTGTTTGTTCTCATGGAGCCTTGCAGGCGTCAATTGCAGCAGTTCAACTTTCGAATACCCCGTACCCTTTTCGCAGGCATCGTTGACATTCAATATCTCCGCTTCAAGAGAGAGCAATAGAACAGGATCGGAATGGCTTTTAAACAAAGACTCGTAACGCTGCTTATTTTCTTCCAATAATTTTTTAACCGTTTTACGTTCTGAAATATCTTGAATTTGGACAAAAAAATACAGCGGTTCCCTCTGATCGCCACGAACGATTGAAACACTTGACAAGACCCAAACTGCGTGTCCTTTTTTATGATAATATCTTTTCTCCATTTGATACTGATTGATTTCCCCCGACATTGCCTGCATCGCCAGCTTTAACCCCGCTTCCAAATCGTCCTCATGGGTCAAGGTTTGAA
>CAZESH010000142.1:0-10577 GCA_964514665.1 uncultured Caryophanales bacterium | reverse complement strand
TCGAACAAGTCTACCGTTATGTCCGCAAATTAGACTTCGTCTATTTTTCAGATAAAGAATAGAACTGGGGAGATCACGAATGAACAGACTTTGCATGAATGAAATTACAACGATGCACGCCGCCTTAGAGGAGGATTTTGTGGCATATCACAAGGCGGGCTTTACCGCGGTTGAAATCACTTTATGGAAAGTACACGATTATCTGCAAAACCACTCCATGAACGAATTGAAACAATTGTTCCAAAACCATGGGCTAACCCCAGTGTCCGCCTGCTCAAGAAATGCCTATTATCAAGCGTTCGGAGACACCGATGCGAGGCAAGCATGCATCGATGCGATGAAAGAGGATTTCGCTCTTATGCAGCAGTTGGGCTGCTCCGTATACATCTCGGGCTGCAATGCGCCCGATCAGCTTAAGGAGTCCAGCTACGATGATTTGGCCGATTATTTGGTAGCGCTTGCCAATACGGCGCAGCCCTATGACGTCATTCTGGCGCTGGAATTCAACTACTGCAAGCCGATCAACAGTATTCATACCGTGAAGCTCATTTTGAACAAAACGAACCATCCAAACATCAAGTTTGTTTTCGATACCTGTCATTTTCATAAAAGCCCGTCCAAGCTCGAAGACCTTTCGCTGCTGAAGGCGGAAGATATCGCATTGGTTCATGTTACGGATCTGGAAGATGTGCCGGTGGAAATCATGACCGACATGAACCGGGTTATTCCGGGCAATGGGATTGTCCCGATTGGAGCCATGATCGATAAATTGATGGCACTTGGCTATGAAGGCTATTACTCTGTTGAGATTTTCAACGAAGCGTTGTGGAATCTTCCGGTTGAGGAAGTTTCAGAGCAGGTTTATCAAAGTATGCTGCCGTTCATGAAAGGGAATCGGTGAAAAATTCACGAGAAGAGGGGTGCGGAATGGAATTTTCTGTACTGATTCGACCGGATCCTAGCGATGCCGAGCTTTTATTCGCAAGACAATTGGGTGCGGGATGTGTGTATACGTGGCTGCAGCCTGAACAAACGAGTCTGCCCTATTTGTTGCATTTGCGGAAGCGCGTGGAACAGGCTGGCCTAACCCTTTACAATGCAGGATGCATGGAGCTGGCCAAATCCGACAAGATCCACTTGGCCTTGCCGGGTCGGGATGAAAAAATCGAACAATTTCAAGCCTTTATTCGAAATTTAAGCCAAGCAGGAATCCATACGACTACTTTTACATGGGAGCCGACTCGGGTTTGG
Source organism: uncultured Caryophanales bacterium (assembly GCA_964514665.1). Lineage (GTDB taxonomy): Bacteria > Bacillota > Bacilli > Paenibacillales > KCTC-25726 > CAZESH01. Next base: position 9,326 of record CAZESH010000142.1, on the reverse strand, counting down.
AGCTCCGCAGACAGTGAAACGCGAGGAGCCAGGACAAGAAGTGTCGATTTGGATGAAATGATGCAGCGGCCTTACACGCATGGCAGGGAATATGACAGAGAAGAAATATGGAATAATTTCAACTATTTTATCGATAAAATGATCCCAGTTGCGGAGGAGGCTGGAGTAAGGCTTTCTCTACATCCTAATGACCCGCCTGCTCCAATGTACGGCGGCATTCCTAGCTTGATTTACAGGTTTGCCGATTATGAGCGTGCTTTTCAAATGGCTGAGAGCAACTATTTCGGAATGGAGTTTTGCACGGGCTGTTGGCTTGAAGGAGGAGATCAATTCGGGGATTTGCTTGGAGCCATCCGATATTTTGCCAAACGAAACAAGATCTTCATCGTTCACTTCAGAAATGTGAGTTCACCGCTCCCCAAATTCAAGGAAACCTTTTTGGACAATGGCTATATGGACATGTACAAAGTTATGAAAACCTTGCGGGAGTCGGACTATCAAGGGACGGTCACGCTGGACCATACCCCGGAGTTTGAACCATCTATGGGAGCAGGCTGCGGCACGGCATATGCGATCGGGTATATGCGTGCGCTGCTGCAGCGTGCGGAAGCGGAGTTGCAGATAAATAATTAAAAAATACCAATAGGAAAGCAGGGATAAATATGGAACGGAAAACAAGGCAGCAGCTTCTCATATTGTGCACAGCCAGTCCCAATCCGGAATCCCATGTCGTGGCATGGTCGCTGTATGATTCATCGCTGTCCAAGGATGCTCTGCAGATGCGGACCGGCGATTCTGTTGAACCGTTGTATCGTACTGTGCTGGACGCCATGAGAGACGGATGGCGTGTTATTACTTATCCCGTCACGCCCTATTATGATTATGGACATGAGAATGAAACGGGACATATTCCCAATGAATTTGTTCTGGAGAGGATGGTGGAGGTTTGTGAGTGAATCGGTACGGAATCACTTGTTGACCGCTAAGGAAATGGCTGAATTTGTACGGGACGGATACATTCTTTTTGAATCGATCGTGCCGGATGAGTTGAATAAAGCCGTACTGGCGGATGCCCAGGTTTATAAAACTCAAGAGGGCCAGAAGCAAAATGAGTTTTGGAACAGATCACAAGCGTTGAGAGAGGTCTTCCGGTTGCCGAAGATTAGGGGAATCATCGAAAGTTTGGTCGGACCGGGATGGCACTATCACCACTCTTTTTTGCATATCGTTCCAGGAAAACATAAACAAGCGCAGGAATATCATGTCGATATGCAAGAGATGTTCCCGGACCCGACGATATTCGACATGCAGCCTTTTTATTTCATGCACGATACACCGCTTGAAATGGGGCCTACCCTCGTGCTGCCGGGCTCGCACATGCGTCGGGCTTGTTCATCTTCCGTTGGCCGCTATAAAAACATTCTAGGTCAGCGGCACCTTGTCGCTAAGGCGGGGTCAGTTGCATTTCTGCACTCCAATATTTGGCACTGTGCGCAGCCGAATGCAACGGATCGCACAAGGTATGTATTCAAGATGCGCACCTCTCCTCAGGTGAAGCAAACCCGTTTGTTTCAAATGGAGGGATACGATTCGGAAGACGTTCTGAATATGTTGCGCAAAGGACATCCGTGGATGGCCAATGAGTCACGCAAGGACATGTTTCAAAAACTGTATTTCTGGCGCAAGTTGGCGGGCGATGATCGCATTCCTATCGATGTCCAGCGAGAAATACCGCAGATCGAAGGCGAGTATTTGTAGGGAATGAATGATTTCATCGGAAATATATATATTTTTGGATGCTGTTGGGCTATCCGGCGGGGTGGCCCTTTCGCTTCCTTGAACCTGGCCGGAATTTTTGTTCCAGTTGGCTTTTGATCCGGGGAAAATTGTACCTCCTTTCGAGATCATGATCCGTTCCGGAGACACTTTGCAATTGACTTTGCTCACCCTGGTCATGCTGATTACGGCACTTGGCATCTTGTCCTGGCTGTTAAGCCATATGAAAATCGCTCAAGCCGTCAAACTTGGCGAAGATTAGGAGCCAAATGACAAAATCGAATTTGTGAATAATAATTCAGAAACGGTCACTTTATTCGTTGGATGTGGCCGATTTTTTACACTGAAATAAAAAAAATCTATTGACGGAAAATGTTTAATCCAAGCATGTTTTTGGTATCACCTTGCGATTGGAAAAAGGTCTATTAAACAGAAAATTGAAAATTGCGCTTCATTCCCTATGTCACATAATATTTAAGTAATCTGGTATTCAGAGGAGGTAAGATTGATGAAACGGACAAAGCAGATCGGCATGGTAATCAAGGTGAAGCCCGAAAAGCTGGAGGAGTATAAACGGCTTCACGCTGATAACCAGCCTGGAGTACGGGACTTGTTGACGAAATATAATATTCACAATTTTTCTATCTTTTTACGCCGTTTGGAGGACGGGCAGCATTATTTGTTTGGTACCTACACGTATACCGGTGACGACTATGAGAGCGATATGAAGCTTCTGGACGCGGAGCCGAGAAATAGACAGTGGCTTGATGTAACTGACATTTGTCAGATTCCGCTTGATGGTGAAGCAAGCTGGGCCAAGATGGAGCAGGTCTATTTCAACGCCTAGTTAGGTCGATCTAACGAATATTTGGTATATACCCGTTTTTTTATCAATTATGAGTGAGTACTATGGAGGGAAGGATAATGGAATATCGTACGTTAGGAAATACAGGATTGTCTGTATCCAAATTAAGCTTCGGCGCTTCTTCACTAGGTTCGGTTTTTCGGAATATCGATGAGGCGGAGGGCATACGGACCGTTCATGAAGCGCTTGATTTGGGAATCAATCTGTTGGATGTCTCTCCATACTATGGTCTTACCAAAGCCGAGACAGTCCTGGGTAAAGCGTTAAAGGGTGTAGCAAGGGACCGCTTCCTCTTATCTACCAAGGCGGGACGATACGGCGACGAAGAATTCGACTTCTCACCAGAGCGGATCGTTCGGAGTGTCGATGAGAGCTTGCACCGGTTGAATCTCGATTACATCGACATTCTGCACCTGCACGATATCGAGTATAGCGATATGAATCAAATCATAGAAGAGAGCATTCCTACACTGTATAGACTCAAAGAGCAGGGGAAAATCCGTTTTCACGGCATAACAGGTTTTCCTCTTAAAATCTATCCTAAAGTAATGGACCAATTGCCTGTAGACACAATGATTACCTATTGTCACTACTCCATTAATGACACCTCTTTGCTCGATTTGCTTCCATATTTAGAAGATAAAAAGGTGGGAGTGATTAACGCTTCACCGTTATCGATGGGCTTGCTTACTAGTAGAGGAACACCACCCTGGCATCCTGCTACGGATGAAATTAAAGAGGCTTGCAAGAAAGCGGCACAGTTTTGCACGGCCCTTGGTGCAGACCTGGCTAAGCTGGCAATACAATTCTCTATGCGGAATGAACGCATCCCCACAACGCTGGTTGGAACAGCGAACCCCGATAATATTCGTAAGAATATACAGTGGATCGAGGAGCCAATGGATGATGAACTGCTGATAAGAGTCCAAGAGATTTTGCAACCGATTCAAAATAAAACTTGGCCGATCGGCAGAATGGAGAATAATTAAGTATGAAGACCATTGTCTGTGAAAGTCCCGGCAGGTTCTTAAGGACAGAAACCACAGTGCCCACCATAGCGGATGGCCATGCGCTGGTTCGAATCAAACGAATCGGTGTTTGCGGCACGGATCTTCACGCTTTCCGGGGCAGACAACCTTTTTTCTCTTATCCGCGTATACTGGGTCACGAACTATCAGGGACCGTTGAAGAAATTACGATTAACGAAGCAGGAATAAAGGTTGGGGATTTGGTATCTGTCATACCCTATTTGGAGTGTGGCAACTGTCCCCCATGCCTAAGCGGCAAATCAAATTGTTGTATAAATCTGCAAGTTCTTGGGGTACACATAGACGGAGGGATGAGGGAATATATAAGTGTGCCGATAGATCATCTGATAAAGGCTGACGGTTTGTCACCGGATGCTGCGGCGATCGTCGAATGCTTAAGCATCGGCGCTCATGCAGTCAGACGAGCACAACTGCAAAGTTTCGAACAGGTGCTTATAATCGGGGCAGGGCCTATTGGTTTAGGAGTGATGAGGTATGCGCGGCTGTCAGGTGCATCTGTTACCGCCATGGATGTGAATGCGGAAAGGCTCGAGTTTTGCCGCAATTGGGCGGATGTCGCTAATACGATTACGGCAGACGGGGATGTTGAGGGGAAGCTGAGAGGAATATTGAAAGGCAATCTACCTGATGTTGTATTTGATGCCACAGGTAATAAAATGTCAATGGAAAGTTCGTTCCGTTTGACCGGACATGGTGGACGCTTGCTATATGTGGGGTTGGTTAAAGATAGCGTTACCTTTGATGACCCGCAATTTCATGCCAAGGAATTGACGCTTATGAGCAGCAGGAATGCGACTCGTGAGGATTTTGAAAACGTCATGTGCAGCATGAGGAGCGGACAGATTGATACGGGTGCTTTCATCACGCATCGCGTGCATTTCGATGGAATGATTGATGTGTTTGATCATTGGCTGGATCCGTTAAGTCGGGTGATTAAAGCCGTAATTGAACTGGATTGACAGACTGGAGGATTGGCATGCAGATTGACGCGCACCTGCACTTCTGGAAATACGACGGGGCACAATACAATTGGATGGATGAAAGGCATACCGGGATCATGCGGGATTTCCTTCCGCAGGACTTGGAACCTTTATTGCGAGATAACGGATTCGCCGGGTGTATTGCCGTTCAGGCCAGACAGTCTCTGGAGGAGACGAGGTGGCTTTTGGAACTGTCACAGAAACATCCCATCATTAAGGGAGTGGTGGGTTGGGTGGATTTATGTTCAGACCAGATCGAAGAGCAGCTGCAGCACTTTGCAAAGGAAAAGATGCTTAAAGGGGTACGTCATGTCGTGCACGACGAACCCGATGATCTCTTCATGTTCCGGGATGACTTCCGACAAGGTGTCTCTTTGCTGGAAAAATACAAATTGACCTACGATTTGCTTCTATTTCCGAAGCATATTAGTGCTGCGATTGAACTGGTACGAGAATTTCCTCAGCAGCGTTTTGTATTAAATCATATAGCGAAGCCTAATATCGCTCAAGGCAGCATTCAACCATGGAAAGATGATTTATATACATTGGCTCAATCAGCCAATGTATGCTGTAAACTGTCCGGCATGGTAACTGAAGCACAACTAAATAATTGGCAGGCAAGTGATTTCAAGCCTTATCTCGATATCGTATTCGACGCATTCGGACCTGATCGTTTGATGATCGGCTCAGATTGGCCGGTTTGTACAATCAGCGGCAATTATTCATCCGTTATGGAGATTGTGATTCGTTATCTCGACCAATATCCGGTTACCATACAGGAGAAAGTTCTTGGTCTCAATTGCATGAATTTTCTATAACATTTAGCTTGTTCGATAATGGGAGGGATAGGAAAAATGAGCAACAGTAGTATGGAATATCGCAGTCTTGGGCGCAGAATCGATGGAAATGATTGATCGGGGGGAATCGATGCAGGCATTAATTTCCTCGATACGGCTAACGTATATAGTCGGGGCCGCAGTGAAGAGGTAGTAGGGGAAGCGCTGAAGCGAAACAGCAAGCGTCAGCGGATCGTGTTGGCTACTAAGGTGCATGGCAGAATGGATGATGATGATCCCAATGCCGAGGGCAACAGCCGACGTCACATTATTGAACAGTGTGAGGCGTCATTAAGGCGTCTAAAGACCGATTATATTGATCTTTACCAAATTCATCGTCCCAGTTCGAAAGTGCCGATTAATGAAACGACAAGTAGATCATATAATTACGTAACATTCAGATATTAGGGTCACCGTTCACTTTTTTGGCGGAAAGGGGGCGATGATTTTTTTGTATACGAACGTATTCGAATTTGGTATTAAGATCCAGTTTGTGCGGCGTTATGAATTAGAAATGATAGGGAGGCAAATACTCGTCAATATTTTAATAATGGAGATTTAATAAGACATTGTTTCAAATTGCTAAGCTTTCCAAAGACATTCCACTCATGTTGGAGCATTTGAAAACCGAAGAGGAGTACATGCAAGCAAGAGAATATATCCTTTCCACTGGACAAAAAGAAGGCGTCGCCTTTGCATAATGCTTGTGCGTTTGCCCGCTAGTTCTATTATAGAGTAAAACTGTGAATAGACGATGATGATTCAAATGCGTGCTATTTGGATGACTTGATCCGCGCGGGAAAAGTGGGTTATATTGGTGCTAGCCCAAACGTAAGGTCTGACTGTAAGATGTGGATCAATATGGCCTGTGGTGATTTGATAGATCAGTAATTATCAATTTAAAAGGGAAAGGAAGATGGAACGTTGAAATATATTGATGTTGGAGGCAGCGGATTAATTGCTTCCTCTATTTCTCTAGGGTGCATGCGCATATCTAATATGGAACTGGCGGAGATTTCCAAACTGATCGGTATAGCGATGGAAAGCGGAATAACCCTTTTTGACCATGCTGATATATATGGCGGGGGAAAATCCGAAGAGCTCTTCGCAAAAGCGGTGGGAATGAACCAGAGAGTTCGCGAAAAGATGGTCATCCAATCAAAGTGCGGGATCCGCAAGGGCTACTTTGATTTTTCGAAGGAACACATTCTAAGTTCGGTGGATGACATCCTGAAAAGACTGCAAACGGACTATCTGGATATTTTGCTGCTGCACCGTCCTGATACTCTGATGGAGCCGCAGGAGGTTGCCGAGGCTTTTGATCTTCTGAAATCATCAGGAAAGGTGAGACATTTTGGAGTAAGTAATCAAAATCCGATGCAGATTGAACTGCTGAACAAAGATCTAAACCAGCGCATCATTGCGAACCAGCTTCAATTTAGCGCAACGAATACGGGAATGATTGATTCCGGCTTGAATGTCAACATGGAGATTTCAGAATCGGTTGACAGGGATGGAAGTGTGCTCGAATATTGCCGTTTGAAAGATATTACGATTCAAGCGTGGTCGCCCTTTCAATATGGGTTCTTTGAGGGCACTTTCTTAAATAATGAGAAATTTCCTGAATTAAATCGCGTTTTGAATCGGATTGCGGAGGAAAAAGGTGTGACGAATTCCACGGTCGCCATTGCATGGATTTTGCGGCATCCCGCAAAAATGCAGGCAGTTGTCGGTTCTACCAACGCAAAACGGATTGAAGAGATCGCCAAGGCGGCGGATATTGAGTTAAGCCGCCAAGAATGGTATGAAATTTACTTGTCCGCGGGGAATAAATTGCCGTAATGATTTATGATTGAGGGAGATCGCGAGCCTTGTGGAAGTTATTGGAAAAGCTTTTGCAAGGGACGCCGCAGGTGTTCCGTCTTTTTTTTCTTTGACCTGCATACACATGAGAATAACCTGCAGCTGCAGTCCAATGCATCCTCATTGGGAGTTGTTCGTCCATGTGGAAAAGAAGAAAAAGATGGAAAAGCAGGCCGAGAAGAAATAAAGCGGGCAGGATGAGAGTGTTTATGCTGCTCTTGCTGATCACGTTTTTTTTCTCGCTGCAGTCGTTCATTTACATCGAAAGAAATTTGCGTTCGCCGCTGATGAATATCGCCAAGGTGAGAATCAAGCAAATGGCTACGGAGGCCATCAATACGGCGATTAATTCGCGTATTTCCAGCGAAACCGATTTTGAAAAGCTCGTCGATTGGAAAATGGACAATAAAGGGAAAATATCCGGCTTCATGCTGAACTATGCCGAGCACATGAAGATCGCTTCGGAGACGGTCAAAACCGTTGAAGACGCGCTCAGCCGACTGCAGGATAAGGCTGATTACATTCCGCTCGGGCAAGCTTTCAACAGCGCCATTCTGGCCTCCTACGGACCGAACATTCCGATCCGCTTCGTACGCGAGGGCGCGGTCAAGGTCGATTTGAACACGAGGAATCAGGATGCAGGCATCAACATGCTACTGGTCGAGGTTTACATCCGGATCATTGCCGAGGTATCCATCATTATTCCCTTTGAAACCCAGCCCGAGCTTGTATCGACCGAGATTCCGATTTCCTATTTGCTGGTGGTCGGTGATACACCGATGTATTACGTCGACAACAAGGGAAATCCGATCGGCAGTTCAGATCCGCTTCCGCCGAACATTTCTTTGCCGAATCAGAAAAATCAACTTAATGAAGGCAACAGCGTCGGGGTTCCGGGCAGCATATCACGCACGGATAATCCCGGGAACAACAATTCTGTGGGCAGCAGTTCGGGAAGCATGAACAGCAGCAACGGACTTTCCATCAACAATTGAATTATTTGCGTCTTTGACGCTCTTCCCGCTCCCATCTATACAAATACGGTGCAGGGTCAAACGGCCATTCGGAAATGCCGCTGTCCCTGTATAAGCCGTAATGCAGATGGGGCGGGAATTTGCCCTGCGTACCGGGCTTGCCATAGCCCGAACTGCCGACCCAACCGATGATTTGTCCGGGCTCGACGATATATCCTACCTTCAGTCCCTTGCTGTAGCCTGACATATGGGCGAAATAATGATACACATTTTGAATATCGCGTATGCCGATGCGCCAACCGCCATAGCGATTCCACCCCTTGATCTCGACAATTCCGTACGACGCGCTGCGCACGGGAACGCCATATCCCGCGAAGATATCCGTTCCCTCATGAATTCTGTAGCCGCCGTAGTTTCGCCCCGCTCCCCAGGTGCTGCGATAGGAATAGTTTGCTCCAAGAGGAAGCGGAAACGCATGCTTATCCAGATTCAGCGTGCCGAAATGAGCGTAAATGCTGGCAAATTGACTGATTCGTTCAACGCTTCGCGAATTATGGTAATAATCCCAAAGTCCGATGCGGAAATCTTCCCAGGAGGTTCCGTGCAGCCTTACATAATCGGCGATTGCTTTAAGCATGTCCAGGTCATTGCCGCGCTCGGCTTTTCCGTCTTCGTCACCGTCTTTGCCAATTCCCCCGAACCATGAAATCGAAGCCGGATCGGTATCATCGGGATCCGGATTGAAGTTGCCGCTCCACACCCGCTCATCAAAAACAATGGCGATCAGTCCCGTTTCCTTGGGCCGTTGTTTTTTGTGGGCAATCGTCATCGTGCGTTCATATTGGTCGATCGCCGCCAAATAAGTCCATGGGATTTGGGTTGCCGCGCTCATTTGCATAAAAAGATTTTGGCGCATGGCAAAAATCTGCTCTTTGGAATCCGGAACCGCCGCTTTGCTTTCGGCCGCAGGGGGATATGTGCAC
>CAZESH010000141.1:0-10660 GCA_964514665.1 uncultured Caryophanales bacterium | reverse complement strand
CCTGTGATGCCATGCCTCCAATCAGCAAAGATGCGGGATCTCCGGGAACGAGGCGAAATAGAATAAACATGAGTGTCAGGACAATAATGACTTGAAGAATCAAATAAATGAATCTACGAATAACATAGCTGCTCAATATCCACTCCTCCTTCCCTTTCCGCTTCTATTCAAATTCATATAGATAGGAAAGTACGAAGCGTACTTTCCTATCCAATCCAGATAATAATCCCAGTATACCGTTTTATCTTTCTGTAGTTCCGATTAGACCATTAATCGTTAACTTTGGTGAAGACAACAGGCAGTACAGTAACGCCTTCAATATTCTTCTTTTTGGCTGTGATAATGCTGTTGGAATACAACCAAATATAAGGTGCATCATCCCAAATCAATTTTTCAGCCTGTCCCAGCATTTGGGTGCGCTTATTCATATCGACTTGTTTGCGGGAATCCTCCAACAATTGGTCTACCTGTTTGTTGCTGTACCAAATATGGTTCCACTGCGGCGGTGCTTCTGATGCTTTCGGGTTTGTCGTATACATGGCATCAAGATGAATATAGCCATCTCCATGAGAAGGGTTATATCCCCACAAGACCATATCAAAATCGGTTTTATCTGCGGCAACCTTCAAACCGCTCCAGAATGTGGATTTCTCCACTTTATTGATCTTGACATCAACCCCGATGGTTTTGAGCTGATTTTGAATGGTTTCAGCGATCATCACATCGTTCGGATATGCACCTTCCGGAGTCTTCAGCGTGAACTGCATTTTCTGTCCATTCTTCTCAAGGATCCCGTCCGAGCCGAGCTTCCAACCGGCATCAGCCAGTAATTGTTTCGCTTTATCGGCATTGAACTTATAATCTCCGGATGTCACATGTCCAACCGTATTGGGTGCCAAAGGACTGTCCAAAACTGTATTGTATCCCTTAAAGAGCACTTTGACGATCGCTTCCTTATTGATCGCATAGTTTAACGCATGACGTACATCTGCATCTTGGAGGATTTTGCTGTTTTGGTTCAACCCGATACCGAAAACCTGTAATCCTGGCTTAGTAATCAAATCTATTTGAGGATTGGATTTCAGTTCATCGGCAAATTCCACCGGCACGGCATCGATCACATCGGCTTGTCCGCTTTTCAGCGCAGCAATCCGTGCAGAAGGATCCGCAACATATTGGAAAGTGATTTTCTCATAACGTGGTGTACCGCCGAAATAGTTATCGTTTCGTTTTAACACCAATCCCGTGCCCGGATCGAATTTTTCCAACATGTACGGTCCGGTTCCCACAGGATTTAAAGAGTAATCTTTGCCGTATTTTTCAACAGCGGTCGGGCTTGGAATCAAAGCGGAACCGTGTGCAAGCACATTCAATAGCCCGCCGTAAGGTTCCTTCGTGATTACTTGAACCGTATAATCGTCTTTCTTGACTACTTTATCAATGCGGGACCACAAAGTATAAGCACCAACATTTATTTCTTTATCGAGCATACGTGAATAGGCTTTTACAACGGCATCCGCATTAAACGGTGTGCCATCTTGAAACTGGACTCCTTCGCGAAGTTTAAAGGTCCAGGTCAATCCGTCATCGCCTACGGACCATTCCGTGGCAAGATCCGGTTTAAAATTTAAATTTTCGTCAAATTTAACCAGACCGTTATAAATGGCAAATGCCGCTTCATAACCTGACGGATAGCCTTGAGGCTGCATTCCCGCAGTATCAAGGAACGTGATCGGTATGCTTTGAGCATAAACAAGCTGTTTGGATTCTGCCGTTTTATCGGCACCCGTCTCTTTTGGGCTGTCTTTCTGGGTTTCGGTATTTTGTGATTGTTGCGGCTCGGATGCTTTATCGTTTGCATTGGAGCATCCTGTAACCAAAGCGATGATAAAGATCATGACAGCAAGAAATTTGAATGATTTGAACATGTTGTATTTTGCCTCCCCTTTTTAACTGAACTGATTTGCATTACTTTAAATTTGGAACGCTTTCAAAAACCAGTAATGGCAAAAAAACTCACCTCCTTTTAGAGTTCCCGTATGTGGTTGATTCTCATCCCTCTCATTGATTCCCTGGATTTTTCAAGGTTTTTGATCACTTCTTCATATCGTGACAACGCCACTCCAACAAACAAGGAATCAATAATGGCCAATTGAGCAATTCTTGACGCCATAGCCTCGGAACGGAATGCGGTTTCTTTAGAAGAGGTATACAGCACGATATCAGCCAATTCGATAATTGGAGAATGACTGAATTGGGTCACTGAAATAATGCGGGCCCCTTGTTTCTTGGCTGTATCAATTGCCCGGATCACATCACGGGTTTTTCCCGAATGGGAAATCGCGATTACCGTATCCCGTTCGTTCAAAAGAATAGACTTGTTGACTTGGCTATGTGCATCCGTCGCTACATGGCAGGGTATTCCCAGTTTCGAAAAGCGGTAAAATGCATCGGTTGCGATTACACCGGATGCACCGATTCCAAAAAAAGAAATACTATTGGAATGGAGAAGGGTTTGTATCGCATTTTCTATATTCTCGGCGGGAAGAATCTGCTCAGTATCCGCCAACGCTTGCGATGCCGCTTGAAATACCTTTTTCTGAATTTCCACGGCACCATCCGTAATATTAATTTCCTCATGAATTTGTTTGACAGGGGATACGATTTCCTGAGCAAGGAATACTCTTAACTCCTGATAACCTTTTAAACGCAGTTTTTTACATAGACGTACGATTGTCGATTCACTGCTGCTGCTTTTTTGCGCCAAATCGGTGATTGACCAATGAATTACCTCATCTCTATTTTCCAAAATAAAGTCTGCGGCTTTTTTCTCAGCAGGTGTTAAATTTCCATCGATCTCTCTGAAACGAATAAATGTATCGTTATTATTTACTGCAGCATTTTCCAATTTTAGTCACCCCTAAATGCTCGGAATTTTTTTATGAAATAATCATAACATACATGAAGAAAATTTTCTTCATGTTTTTATAATATTTTATGATGTTTTTTTTCAGTATTAATTTTTAACAAAAAAAAAGAGAGCTCTCGCTCTCGTAAATTCCACTTTTATCAAATTTGTTTTTAATGGCGGAGAGGGTGGGATTCGAACCCACGGAAGAGTTACCCCTTCGCTGGTTTTCAAGACCAGAGCCTTCAACCACTCGACCACCTCTCCGGGTAGATCAGTAGTCACTGAAGACAAGTGACAAGAAGCATTTTATCACAGAAACCATGGTATGATCAAGCTTTTTGCCATGGTACTATTTTCTTTCGATAATCTCCGTACGCATATACGGGTGAAGCACTTCGGGGATCCGTACGCTGCCGTCCTCCTGCTGATAATTTTCCAGTATCGCAGCTACCGTGCGGCCAATCGCCAAGCCCGATCCGTTCAGCGTATGGACAAATTCCGGCTTTGCTCCGGTTTCGCGACGAAAGCGGATATTCGCCCTTCTTGCCTGAAAGTCTTCAAAATTGCTGCAGGAGGAAATTTCCCTGTACATCCCGCTGTGCGGCAGCCAAACCTCCAGATCATACGTTTTGGCCGATGTAAAGCCCAAATCGCCGGTACACAACACCATGACGCGGTAGGGCAGATTCAACAGCTGCAGCACCTTTTCCGCATTCGCGGTCAGCTTTTCCAGCTCCTCGTAAGAATCCTCGGGCTTGACGAGCTTGACCAGCTCTACCTTGTTGAATTGATGCTGGCGAATCAGTCCGCGTGTATCTCTGCCTGCCGATCCAGCTTCCGAACGAAAGCAGGCGCTGAAAGCGGCAAAATACTTGGGAAGATCACCCGCAGCAAGAATTTCCTCGCGATGATAGTTGGTGATCGGCACTTCAGCCGTAGGAATCAAATAATAATCCGTATCCTTAAGCTTAAACGCATCCTCTTCGAATTTTGGGAGCTGTCCGGTACCGATCATGCTGTCTCTGTTCACAATATACGGCGGCAACATTTCCTCATAGCCATGCTCCGTGCCGTGCAGATCCATCATGAAATTCATCAGCGCCCGTTCCAAGCGTGCGCCAAGCCCTTTGTAGAATACAAAGCGGGACCCCGTGACCTTGGCTGCGGCCTCAAAATCAAGGATGCCAAGCTCTTGGGCAATTTCCCAATGCGGTTTCGGTGCAAATGGAAATACCGGAGGATTGGACCAGTGGCGAAGCTCTTGATTTTCCTCTTCGGTAAGACCGATGGGAACCGAAGCATGCGGCAGATTCGGAATCGTCAGCAGCAGATCGCTGATTACCGCTTCCAACTCGCGCACTTCATCATCCAGTTGCTTAATGCGATCGGAAACCTCGCGCATTTCAACAATCAAGGCTTCTGCATCCTGACCGGCTTTCTTCAGTTTGGCCACTTCCTGGGAAACGGTGTTGCGCCTGCTCTTCAAGGATTCGCTTTCCTGCAGCAGCTCCCTTCTGCGCAAATCCAAATCCGGGAACTTCCGCACATCCTCCACATTTTTTCCCCGCTGATTCATCGCTTCTTCTACACGTTCATATTCATTTCGAAACAGCTTCACATCCAACAAAAGAAACGCCTCCTCAGAGGTTAAGTTTTCATCAAAGGTTTAAGACTTGGCCGATGCCGATTTTCCCTGTTTCACCATCTCGATAAAAAAGGCGTGCAGACTGTGATCATCGGTTAGCTCGGGATGAAAGGAAGCAGCGAGCAGATGGCCTTGTCTTGCCGCGACGACCTGATCACGGTATTCGGCCAAAACCTCGACTTCCGCCCCCACACTTACAATTAAGGGTGCCCGAATGAAGACGGCCCTCAACGGATGATCAAGTCCTTTGATCGGAAGATCCACTTCAAAGCTTTCCCGCTGCCTTCCGAACGCATTTCTTTCCACCTCGATATCCATCAGCTGCAGATGTGCATCCGCTTGACCGACAATTCGCTTCGCAATCACGATCAGTCCGGCACAGGTACCGAAAATCGGCTTCTTCTTGGAGGAAAAATCCCGCAGCGCATCAATAAATTGATATTCCCGCATCAGCTTGCCGATTGTGGTGCTTTCACCGCCAGGGATAATGATGCCGTCGATATCCTCCAATTGTTCTTTTCGCTTGATGATGATTCCTTCAGCACCCGCCTGCTTGATCATGCGGATGTGTTCCGCCACGGCCCCTTGTAAAGCAAGAACGCCGATCTTCATCTATAACCCTTCTTTCCTGTATGCATGAATAAGCTTCCGATGTTCTACCAGCCGCGCTCCTGCATGCGCTCAGCCGCGTTCAGCTTGGAAATCTCGATGCCTTTCATCGGCGTGCCGAGGTTTTTGGAAAGTTGGGTAATCAAAGCATAATCGGTATAATGTGTTGTCGCTTCAACAATTGCTTTGGCAAACTTTTCCGGATTGTCGGACTTAAAAATACCCGATCCAACGAACACACCTTCAGCGCCCAAATGCATCATCAGAGCAGCATCGGCTGGCGTTGCCACGCCTCCGGCGGCAAAGTTTACGACTGGCAGCTTGCCGGTTTCGTGAACCTCGAGCAGCAGCTCGTATGGAGCGCCAATGTTCTTCGCTTCCGCCATCAGTTCGTCCTTGGACAAGCCCTGTACCTTGCGGACTTGCGACATCATCATGCGCATATGACGCACGGCTTCTACAATGTTGCCCGTTCCCGGCTCGCCTTTGGTGCGAATCATCGAGGCGCCTTCCCGAATACGTCTCAGCGCTTCACCCAAATCTCTGGCACCGCAAACAAAAGGAATGGTAAACTCTTGTTTGTTGATATGAAACACTTCGTCGGCAGGAGTCAGCACTTCACTTTCATCAATGTAGTCCACACCCATAGCTTCCAACAGCTTGGCTTCCACAAAATGTCCGATTCTTGCCTTGGCCATTACCGGAATGGTTACAACCTTCATAACGTCTTCTATAATAGTGGGATCAGCCATCCGCGCCACGCCTCCCGCCGCACGGATATCTGCAGGCACTCTTTCCAGCGCCATTACTGCTGATGCCCCTGCAGCTTCAGCAATTTTTGCTTGCTCAGCGTTCATTACATCCATAATGACGCCGCCTTTTTGCATTTCCGCCATTCCCTTTTTAACACGCGAAGTCCCTGTTTCCATTGTCAGTATCCTCCATATCACTTCAAATTCCTAATTTTTTATTTTACATCAAGCAGCATAAATATACAACCGGCAGCTTGTTTTAAAATAAATTCTTGATGCCGTGAAGCAAATCCTTGAAGAAATTGCCCATGCCTCTAAATAACAATCGCCACCAGCCGGCTTTCTCCACATCTTCGGCAGCAATCAGATTGATGGTCTGTGTAACAGCGTGGTTCTTATTATACGTAACCGTCAGCTTGCCTAACACATCGCCTTTTTTGATCGGAGCCACAATCTCGTTTTCCGGCTTGGAGACTGCCTTCAAGGTAAAGTCCTTTTCTGTATCCCCTTTGCGGATAATAAATTGCGCTCCGTTCTCCGTTACCAAAGGCACCTCGATTTGTACGCCTTTTTTGACATTGACCTTTTTCAGAGCGTCGATTTGCGACTTGGCGGTAAGGATCGTCTTCTTTTCGAAGTTATTAAAACCGTAATCCAACATTTTTGCGGTTTCCATAAAACGTTTATCGGGGTTTGGCTCATGAGCAACACCCATTACAACTGTAATCAGACGTATGCCGTTTCGTTCCGCGGTTCCCGTAAAGCAAGCGCCCGCCCGATCGGTCGTTCCCGTTTTCAGCCCGTCCACACCGGGATATGCATAGACTGCATAATTATTTTTTCCATTCTTGTACGTTTTCCATCCTGCCAGCATATGATTCCAGTTTTTCATATGATACCGTTCATCGCCCGGCTTCAAATATGCATCGGTCTCGCTCGTATATTTCAGCGCTTCTGGATGATTCATGACAATATGCTGTGCCAAAATCGCACAATCATGGGCCGTCAATTGTGTCTCTCCGGGAAGCGACCCCGGATCGTAGCCAATCATTTTTTTCAGATCTGAACGGTCCAATCCGGTCGGATCAATGAAATATGCCTGATCGGACAGCCCCAACGTTTTGGCTTCTTGATTCATCATCTGCGCAAATTTTTCAATGCTGCCACCGATATATTCAGCCAAAGCCACTGCTGCATCATTCGAGGAATAAACCGAGAGCGCCTTGAACAAATCCTCTACTGTATACGTTTCTCCCGCCGCAAGCAGCTGACCCGAACCTCCCACATTGGCCGCTGTCTTGCTGACCGTGACTTGCGAGTTCCACTGGATTGCGCCTTTCTTTATTTTCTCCAATACGAGATATTCCGTCATCATTTTCGCCATGCTCGCAGGAGGCAGCGGCGTATTGGCATTCATCTCGAAAAGGGTTTGTCCGGATCCGGCTTCGATTAATATGGCCGCTTTTGCCGCAACATTGATGGCGGCATTATCCTCAGCCTTCGCAATGTCCGTAGTCAATACGAAAGAAAAACTTTGCAAAATCAATGCAGCGGCTAAAATCATGGCAGGAATTTTCATATTAAAATGTTTCCGAAACTGCAACAACCGATTCAACTCCCTATCCCATCTGGTATTCTATCATTTTGTTCATTGTATCATATGGAATTAAGCAAAAAAAGGCAGGGTGCCGTTCCCTGCCTTTCAATTTTATCCAGCATGTCCAATATTAGTTATAGGGAATAGTTGGGCGATTCTTTGGTGATCTGCACATCATGCGGATGACTTTCGCGCAAGCCTGCATTGGTGATGCGGATAAACTCCGTATCTTCCTTCAGCTCCTGAATCGTCTTCGTGCCGCAATAGCCCATTCCCGAGCGCAGACCTCCGACCAGCTGATAGATGATGTCGGCAATCGGCCCTTTATAAGGAACGCGGCCTTCAATCCCTTCAGGGACGAGCTTGCTCTCATTTTCCTGGAAATAACGGTCTTTACTTCCTTCCTTCATGGCGCCGAGCGAACCCATGCCGCGGTACACCTTAAATCTTCTTCCCTGGAATATTTCCGATTCCCCGGGGCTTTCTTCCGTACCGGCAAACAAGCTTCCGATCATCACCGCATCCGCCCCGGCGGCAATGGCTTTGGGAACGTCTCCGGAGTACTTAATCCCCCCATCGGCAATAATCGGCACATTGTAAGGCCTTGCTGCCGTTGCACAATCATAAATGGCCGTTATCTGTGGAACTCCAATTCCCGCCACTACCCTGGTCGTACAAATCGATCCCGGCCCGATGCCAACCTTGACGATGTTGGCCCCTGCTTCAATCAAGTCGCGAGTTGCCTGGCCGGTCGCTACATTACCTGCGGCAATCACAAGATCAGGGAACTTGCTTCTCAACATTTGTACAGTATTGGCGATGTTGATATGATGACCGTGAGCGGAATCAACGACAATCATGTCTACACCTGAGTTGACGAGCGCTTCCGCACGCTCCATAACATCCTTGGACACGCCTACAGCGGCAGCAACCAACAGCCTTCCTTGCGAATCCTTGGCAGCATTCGGGAACTGAATCGCCTTTTCTATGTCCTTGATCGTGATAAGACCCTTTAATTCATTGGAACTGTCCACCAAAGGGAGCTTTTCGATTTTATGCTTCTGCAAAATGATTTCGGCTTCTTGAAGCGTAGTTCCCACTGCAGCCGTCACCAATTTGTCCTTCGTCATGACCTCGCTGATTTTAATCGAATAATCATGAACAAATCGCAAATCCCTGTTGGTTAAAATGCCAACCAGCTTGTTATGCTGGTCAACGATCGGTACACCCGATATGCGGAACTTGCTCATCAGCTCCTCAGCGTCATATACATGATGTTCCGGTGTCAGGGAGAAAGGATTGGTGATTACTCCACTTTCTGAACGTTTGACCCGATCCACTTCTTCCGCCTGCTGGCTGATGCTTAAATTTTTGTGAATGACTCCAATTCCGCCTTCTCTTGCAATGGCTATGGCCAACGCGGATTCCGTTACCGTGTCCATCGCCGAGCTGAGAAAGGGAATATTTAATTTAATGGTTTCCGCCAGTTTTATGGACACGTCAATCTGCCGACCGAACACTTCCGATTTCCGTGGCACCAACAAAACATCGTCAAAGGTTAATCCTTCCTTGGCAAACTTCGATTCCCACACGAAATATAACCCTCCTTATTTGTGATTTTGATCCTGATTCGTCCGTATATTATTGCAATATTAGCAGAAGCGTAATATAGCGTCAAGGCTAACCATCAGCTTTCAATAATTGTTAGAATTTCCGAGTGATTTCATCATTTTATTAGGATTTGAGGGATTCCACAATAAATACCCGTCAATCTTTAACGAACGGGCAGCTTCAATTTGCTCTTGAATCTGCTTTACTCCGTAATGCTGATGAGGTTTTACCCAACTGGCCGTGAATGCTTGCAGCCATGGACGAATTTCTGCCGTATGCAATTGCTGTTTTTCCAGCCTTCGGTTTTTTTCAATGGCATCCGAAAGCGCCTTTCGCACAACTGCATAGGGCTGCAAATCCGGATACTTCACGCCGTAATTTCCTTGTGTATAGTGAGACGGATAGATCATCGGGCAAATGATGTCCACATTGCGCACGATTTGACCCCACTGCTGCCCGATGCCCATATCATCAGAAGTGGAGGTTGTCAAACCAAAAACATCAGCTGCCAGCAATGCGTGCTGTGCGTGAATAGGTACGGAAGCCGTTTTAAAAAAAGCAGCGATCAATTCCCATTTTTCAAGCTTCAGCGGATTCTGGAATTGAACCTCTCGGGCCAGCTTCTCGGCATGTTCCGGAAAACGCACATAGTCAAACTGGATTTCATCAAACCCTTTTTTTGCCGCCTCCAACGCAATTTCTATGTTATAGCTTTGCACCTCCGGCCGATAGGGGTCTACCCAGCTGATACCGTGACGATCCTTCCAGACGGTGCCGTTCTTCCTGTGAATCGCCCATGACTTGCGTTTCATAGCCAAATATGGGTCTTTAAAGGTGACCAACCTGCCAATCACATAAATGCGGCTTTTTTTCAGCTTCTGAACAAACGCTCCTATGTTTTTTATTTTCGCGGTTCGATCCGATCCGATTTTTCTAACCAATGGAACCTGCGAATGATAAGTAATCTGTCCGTTATCATTTTTAATGTCGATGACCACCGCGTTGAGATGGGCATTTCGAACGAGCTTGATCAAGCTATCCAAGCGATTATCAACTGCCATATCGCCCGGGACATAAATCCCCTTTACCTGCTGGTTTAGTTTGAAAAACCTTGAACCTGCAAGATCAATCTGTTCATTGTCACCCAGAGGTTCTTTTGGGGTTTTTACGCCTTTATTGGCCAATAGCTGCGGTACAAACAACTGAGGCCCATTTTGTAAATTAACCGCCTTGTCGGAGCCCCTTTGCAAGGTAAGAGACGGGCTGCCGAATTGTTTATTGCAAGAAGTCAACAGCAACGAACAAATAATAAAAATGATAAAAGTGATTCGATAGCGTTGTTTGAGCTTTCTCACGACCTTCACCCCCTGCATTTATTATGATCCCATTGCTTTTTTTGTATGGGAATCTAATTCGTCCATTTACAGGGGATAGCTTAACCGATCACCAGTTTATGAATATTTTTGCAAATGCTGAAAATAAAAAAACACCACCGACATCATGTCAGCAGTGTTTGCGGCTTGGCGACGTCCTAC
>CAZESH010000140.1:0-10755 GCA_964514665.1 uncultured Caryophanales bacterium | reverse complement strand
GTTTTGAACACCATGTTATGCTCTTCAATTGAAACCGTCGGCTTTGCACGGCGGAATTTGTCAATGCATATGTTGGTTACGATTCGCTGCACCCAGGTTTTAAACAGCGCTTTTTCTTCATAGGAATTAATTTTCGTATATATACGGATCAGTGCTTCCTGCGCGGCGTCCATCGCATCCTGCTCATTGCCCAAAATGTAATAAGCCGTGCGATACACATGTGTTTCAATTTCGCGCAAAAGGGCAATAAGAGCATCGCGATCACCCGATTGAGCGGATTTGATCATATCCGGCTCTATCACCAGGATCCCCCTCTCTTGCAACTTTATAGACGATCAGGCGACCATAAATGTTGCGTTTCGTTATAAGCATACATATTATCTTTTTATGATCCTATTCTAGCACAGAACAAAAAATAGCGGGCCGCTATAAAGCAGTTTTGTAAAAAAAGGAATTCGGCTGCTTTCACGCTCATCAAAAAAACCCTTGAGACAACTCGTCCCAAAGGTGCTTTTGCGCTCTGCCGTTTATTTCACGCTGCAGCTTCTATGGCTTGACACGCAGCTTCATAAATTGGGCCAGCATGGCCAGACGCCATGGAAGCAGCATGCCGAAAGCCAAAATGAAAAATAAAGCGCCGGTTTGCGGAATCGAAATGAATTCCTCCACATAATTGTGCAGAATCATGCGGATCGCCAACAAACCGAACAAAATGAATACAAACGATTTGGAGCGTTTCAAATAAACCTTCCCATCGACTACATGAAACTTCGAGGTATGGATTAACGGATAGGAAAACAAAACGACGCCCGCCAAAAAAGCGAACAACGCCCACATTAGCGGAATCCGTGCCGGTTCGTATAAAAACATCAGAAAACCGCTGCTCATGCCAATCGGAGGCATGATGATTTTGGCGATTGAAGTCGGCTTTCTGCTGGCACGCATCCGTATGAACAAGACTGTCAAGGCAACAAACGCAGCACCGAACGATGTTGCGATTTGCGGATTAATAACACCTAAATGCATGATCTTCCCTCCAGCTTGCAATATCCAAAAATTGTTGTTCCGCTTTATAATATGTCTCTTTAAGCATTATATCATGAATGAGAGCCGGATTGCGATTTTGAAACAGCTCGGCAAAGGAGCGCCCGGCAGCTGTCAGGATTTATTGCTCAACATCAATCATGACTTTGATATGGCCTTTCCCTGTTTCCACCTGCTCGATCGCTTTGCCGAAATGCTCGAGGCTGAAGCGGTGCGTAATCAACCCCTTGGCATTAACGATCCCGCTGCGGATGAATTTCAACGCACGGTCAAAGCAATGGGTCTGGGCAAAGGAACCGATAATTTTAAGTTCTTTGCGGAAAATCTCATACGGGCTCAGCGTGATCTCATCCCTGATGGATGCAACGCCGTAAATGACGATCTTTGCTCCGTATTTGGCAAACTGCGGCATATGCTGGATCACTTCCTTCGCTCCCGTGGCATCGATGATCACATCGAAGCCTTGGGGGAACAGCGCCTTGAGCTTCATCTCATGCCGCGAATAATCCGTGCGGTCCATCCGAATGGTATGATCGGCGCCCAGTTCCTCGGCAACGGCCAATTTCCGTTCGTCGGATGCGACGACGACGAGATTGGCTGCTCCGGCATGCTTCAGCAGCTGTGCCAGAATAAGCCCGGTCGGTCCCGTACCAAACATCAGCACGTCGTCGCCCGGCTTGACGTCAATCACATCCAAACCATGCACGGCGCATGCAGTCGGTTCAACCATCACCGCTTCGTCATAAGAAAGATCGCCCAACGGGAACACTTTGTCATGATTCACCGCCACATATTCGGCAAAACCGCCGGGACCGTTCACGCCCAAGGAATAAAAATTTTCGCAGTACAGCGGCTCGTTCCGCTTGCAATAGTAGCAATGACCGCATAACTCCGTATTATCCCCGCATACGCGGTCGCCCACTTTCAGCTCAGGCACGGCTTTGCCCACCTGCACGATTTCCCCGGCAAACTCGTGGCCGGGGATAAGCGGAAATTGTGCCATGAATTCCCCGTGATGAAGATGGATATCCGTGCGGCATACGCCGCAGGCCTTGACTTTGATCAAAACCTGGTTGTCCTTGATGATCGGATCGCTGACTTCTTTGACGGAAAAATCCTGCGCTTTTTGGTAATACACCGCTTTCATAAAACAGCCTCCTTTTATTGCTACTTCATGCCATTTTTCTGAAAATTATCATTACCCTATATATATGTTTCTATATCAGAGGGACAAAACCTTTTAAAGCAGCAGATCGTTTTATCGTTAATCAGCGTACCTTCATACTGCAATTCCGCATAACAAGCCGAGTCAAACGTTGAAAAAGGGCTTTTCCTCCAGTAGATTTATCTACTTTTGGAACAGCCCTTGATATTGTTTGCTTGCTCCGATCACTGAGCCGTCCAGCCTCCGTCGACAAGCAGAACGGTTCCCGTTACCATGTCTCCGGCTTGGGAGGCAAGATAGATGACGGCACCCGCAACATCCTTGATGTCGGCCACTCGACCGATCGGAATGCGATCCGTGACGCTCTTTAAATATTCCGGATTGTCGAGACGCTCTGCGGTTCCCGGCGTATAGGTGAAAGTGGGGGCTACGGCATTTACGGTTACTCCCTTGGAAGACCATTCCAAGGCCAAAACCCGGGTTAATTGGTTGACTCCCCCCTTGGACGCACAATAAACCGCATGATCCTGAATGCCGACGACACTTGCCTGCGAACTCATGTTGATAATTTTTCCATGTCCTTGCTGCAGCATGATCTTGCCAGCGGCTTGGCAGCAAAAAAACAGGCCTTTTAGATTGACGTCCATCATCGTGTCCCAATCTGCTTCGGTCACCTCGACAGCTGGGTGGTTTGCGCCTAATCCCGCATTATTAACCACAATATCCAGGCTCCCGTAATGATCGCGAACCTGCTTCATGACAGCATGAATTTGAGCTGTATCTCTCACATCCAGCTGAACAGCCAACGCTTCGCCGCCATCCTGCTTGATTTCATCGACCAATTTCTGCAATTCCTGCTCACTGCGCGCTGTGACGGCCACCTTGGCGCCCGTATGGGCCAATGCCTTGGATAGACCGTATCCGATCCCCATGCTGGCCCCTGTTACAACCGCCACTTTACCTGTTAAATCGAAATTGGGATACATAGTCACCCTCCTGTTATAAACCTTGCTCTTTTTAATAGAAATAAAACGGATTCTGCGATGCATCCGGCAAGTGAATTTCCGCTTGAAGCCGAACTGGCTATACTATAATATATTTTTCCGGTTATGTATATGAGTGAATAAGATTTCCGGCGAACGATCCTCTTACAGCGATGATCTCTAATCTGTTGGAGGATTTTGATGCAGGTAACGGAATTCCAGCTGCTTTGCCGTCACGCGATATTGAATTTCCCCCTGTATGTCGGTTCGCAGCGTTTCGATCGATCTGTCCGCCAACCGCTGCAGCACATCGTTCGTAGGATGTCCGTAAGGGTTATGCTTGCCTACGGAAATCACCGCCATATGCGGATGAAAGAAATCCAGCCATGCACCTTCCGTCGATGTCCGGCTCCCGTGATGCGCGACTTTTAGTACATCTATACCCTGCTTTCCGCTGCTGATGTCGCCGACACTGCCCTCCCCGCCAGCTTCCAGCTGCGGATGATGGGACAAAATTTCCTCTTCGACTGATGAAGGGATATCACCGGCAAACAAAAAGCTGGATTCGTACATGCGCATTTCCACGACCAAGCACACCAGGTTCTGTTGATTATTCAAGTCCACCCGCTGGCCTCCCTTTTCGGGATACAGCACGCGCAGCTGCGTACTGCGGTCGACAGCAAGACGCATGCCGTCGTAAACGGGGAACAGTGGAATACGCTTGGAAAGCATCGCCTGGAACAAGGAGCGGACGACCGGGCTGTCCTTTAACGTCCCGTTGAACCATACCGCTTTCACCGGAATTTGCTCGACGACCGCGCGCAGACCGCCGATATGGTCCATATCCTCATGTGAAACGACCAGCAGATCGATCGCGTGCACGCCGCGCTTTTTCAGCAGCGGCACAAGCAGATCCTTGCCTACCTCGTACGGATCCCGCTTGTCCCTCCAGCTTTCGCCTTTTTTGCGGAAGCCGAGCGTTCCCCCGCCGTCAATCAGAATGTGCTTGCCGGAAGAAGTTTGAATCAAGCAAGCGTCTCCTTGACCTACGTTAAGAAAATCGACCTGCCCATGGCTCTTTTGAAAAAAAACGGGATCATACCCCCTCCACAACAGCAGGATCAAAAGCGCGCCGGCGAAAAACGCTCCGCCTCTGTGGATGCTAAGGTAAGCCGCTGCCTGCCATGGCAGCGCGCCGGCTCTTTTCCAGCGCAGCAGAAACCATACGGAAAAGCCCAGAAGCAGGTAGTAAAGTATAATCCACCAGACCGGTGGCGTTCCCCATATTAGCCGGATTCCCGCAATGCCGTTGCCCGCATTCATCAGCGCAAAGCTGAAGTCAATCACGGACTGCAGCAAGACGGCAGGATAGCCGGCAAGCGACGGATGGATAAAATCCAGCAGCAGCGCCGCATACCCAAGCGGGAGCACAATAAATCCATAGAGCGGCACCAATAGCAGATTAGCGAGCGGAGACAGCAGTGAAAAGATGTTGAAATAATAAATGGTGAGCGGGAAGGACACCATCTGCGCCACAATAACAACCGCAAGTGAATTCCTCACGGCAGCCGCTTTGATCGGCAGCAGTTCAATGACAGTCGGAACTCCAAGAATGAGACCGATCGTGATGAGAAATGACAGCTGAAAGCCGATGTCCGCCAAATAATAAGGATTCCAGCTCAGCATCAAGGCGCCGGCCAGTCCTACGAGATAAAGACTGTCCTTCAGCATGCCCCTCCGCAGGGCAAAAAGCGCCAGCAGCGCCATCAAGCCGGCGCGAAATACGGAAGGGGAAGCTCCTGTCAGGAGGACGTAAACAGGGACAATCGCCATCGTCGCTTTCACCCGGGTCTCTCTGGTAACGCGCAAAAGCTTGAATAAACCCATGATTCCCCCTAGTACGATGCCGACATGAAGACCCGAGATCGCCAACAAATGGGACAAGCCCAAATTCGAGAAACGTTGGTACACCTCCGCGCTCAAATTGTTGCGAAATCCGAGCAGGAGGCTTTCCAGCAAACCTTGCGCATCGCCATGAAAATGTCTGTGCAAACGTCCGACCAAAGAGCCTCTCCACCTGTCGACAAGCGCCGCAGCTGTTATCAGGCGCCAACGTTTTCCCGGTTCGACCCGCACCGCGTTTGTTCCATTTACCGCCACAATCCAATGAATGCGCCTATTCGTTAAATAATTTCGATAATCGAAGGTTTGGAAATTGCCCGCAACGGATGGCTTCTGCAAAACGCCGTCAAAGCTTATCTTGTCTCCCCTATGCCAAACCGCTACCTGCTGCAGCTCCTGCTCCTCCAGCAGTTTGATGCGAAGCAGCAAATTTTCCCCGCCGCTTCGCACCGTAAACACCGTCTGATCGCCGTCCGTCTGCGGAGGCGAGAGCATTACGCCCGCCGCGCGGAAGCTTCTGTTCTCCCAGGAATCCTGCAGATGCGACTGGTTGGCATGATGCTGCCACAGTCCGTATGCGCCGCCAACCATGAAACAAACGAAGAATCCCAATGCAAGACGCAGCTTGAGCGAGAATTTGACGCATGACAGGATCAATGCGGCGAGCAGTCCGCCCGCCGCGAGCGCCAGCAGCGGCAGCGGCGCAAACAAGCCGCCGGCGATTCCGCTCGCATACAGCAAAGAAGCGATAAACAACGGTTTATGCAATGCCATAACCTCCTTTCTTGCCTGTGAATGTCTGACCAATCATGGATCGGGTTCATATCCGTGAAATCCCCTCCGGACTTTACCGAACGCACACAAAAAAACCCGTTCGCAAAACGAACGAGGTTCTTCCTCATAGCTTTCAATTCTATTATCACAGCATCATAAAGTGCCGGGCGGCGGCTCGTAGCCGTCCAGAGAGCGGATGACGAGTCCTTTTTGCTGCATCATTTTGGTTACTTTTTCACTGTCCTTGTTATACGGACGATTGTAGACAATTTCCGTGATGCCGCTGTTGGCCAGCATATTGGCGCATGTCCAGCACGGCTGGTCGGTAACGTAAACCACCGAGCCTTCCCGATCCTCGCGGTCGGTGAACAGCAGCAGGTTTTGTTCGGCGTGAATTGTGCGGATGCAGCGTTCTTTTTTGACCATTTCCTGCTTGCCGTCAATCTGCTTGGCTTCGTATTCCTCCACCAGCATACAGCCGGCTTCGGAGCAATCGGGCACTCCCATCGGCGCTCCGTTATACGCCGTACCCAGCAGCTTTTTCCCCTGCACCAGCACAGCGCCTACATGCCGCCGCTCGCACCTGGAACGGGTGGCCGCCATATGGGCGATATCCATGAAATACGTATCCCAATCTTTGCGGGAGGAAGCACTCATCCGCCAATCCCCTTCCTGTTCATTCGAGTTGCACAATTACTTTTGGCTTGCATTCAAAGCTTGATCCAAATCGTAAAGGATGTCCTCGATCGATTCGGTTCCGACGGAAAGGCGAATCATCCCCGGGCTGACTCCTGCAGCAATTTGTTCCTCTTCCTTCAGCTGCTGGTGGGTCGTGCTTGCCGGATGGATGATCAAGGATTTGGAATCGCCGACATTGGCCAGGTGCGAGAACAACTGAACTGAATTGATCACCTTTTTGCCCGCTTCCAGTCCGCCCTTGATGCCAAAGGTAAGAATTGCACCCTGGCCTTTTGGCAAATAGGTTTGTGCCAAGGAATAGCTTGGATGGCTCGGCAATCCCGGATAGCTGACCCATTCCACCGCTTCATGCTTCTCTAGGAATTGTGCAACCATGAGCGCATTGCTGCTGTGACGTTCCATACGCAGGTGCAGCGTTTCCAAGCCCTGCAGCAGCATGAACGAATTAAACGGAGATTGCGACATCCCCATATCGCGGAGCACCTGCACGCGCGCTTTGATAATATAGGCAATCGGTCCAACCGCATCGGTATAAACCACGCCGTGATAGCTCGGATCCGGTTCGGTCAATCCGGGGAATTTGCCGCTTGCTTTCCAATCGAATTTGCCGCCGTCCACGATCACACCGCCGATCGAAGTCCCGTGGCCGCCGATAAACTTGGTTGCCGAATGGACGACAATATCCGCACCGTGCTCGATCGGACGCAGCAGATAAGGACTTGGAAACGTGTTGTCGACGATCAGCGGAATTCCGTTTTCATGGGCGATCTTGGCTACCGCAGCGATGTCCAGCACATCGCATTTCGGATTGCCGATCGTTTCCGCATAAAGCGCTTTCGTTTTGGAGTTGATCGCTTTGCGGAAATTTTCCGGATCGGAAGGATCGACAAAATGGACGTTGATGCCGATTTTGGGCAGTGTAGTAGAAAACAGATTATAAGTGCCTCCGTAAAGACTCGTTGCCGAAACAATCTCGTCTCCCGCACCGGCAATATTCAAAATCGAAGTCGTGATCGCCGCTTGTCCGGATGAGGTTGCCAAAGCTGCAGGGGCGCCTTCCAATGCCGCCACTCTTTTCTCAAACACATCGGAGGTCGGATTCATCAAGCGGGTGTATATGTTGCCGAATTCCTTCAAAGCGAACAAATTGGCCGCATGATCCGTATCTCTAAACCCGTACGAAGTCGTTTGGTAAATCGGAACCGCCCGCGACATCGTGGTCGGATCAATCTCTTGGCCGGCGTGCACCGCCAATGTTTCCAACGCAAATTTTCTTTCTTCTGACATACTGCATCCTCCTTTAATCTTACTGCTCTTCATATCTTATAATTTTCTCATACTTTAATAGAATTGCAAAGCTGTTCTCACTAACCTACCTATTTTGTCTGATTTAAACTTTGCGGAGCGTCGATGCTTTCTTTATCCTCCACGGCAATGAGCGGCTTCAGCTTTTCGAACGTCTTCGGACCGATGCCCTTTACCTTCATGATCTCTTCCACACGTTTGAACGCTCCCTTGTGCTGACGATATTCGACAATCGCCCGCGCTTTGCTCGGCCCGATTCCGGGCAAGCTCTGGAGCTGATCGGCTGCAGCCGAATTGATGTTGATTTTCCCCGGAGCAGCCGTGCTTTGGGCCGGATTAGCCGGACTCTTGCTCACAGCCTTCGGAGTTTCCCGGATCGCTGCGGAGGGAGCCGGGCTCGTCTGCAGCATCGCATTCAAATTGCCGTTCACTTCCTGCCATTGGCGCCCGGAATGCCGGCCTTCACTGCCGGTCTGCCATATCCAATAGATCACCAGCAGCAGCAATAGTGACAAGATGACGGTAGTCAGCAGTTTGACGTTTAATCGATTCAAATTCATCAAGCATCCCTCCAACGAAGCCGTAATTTTGTTTCGTCGGTCAACCCTAAGAAGCGCTAATCCGGTAACTCCTGCTTATAAATCTGCAATCCGCTGCATAAGTATAGAAAAAAACATGCATTCAGGAGGTTTGATTTATGAAGGCAGGGTTTATAGGAACGGGAAGTATGGGAAGCATTCTCATTGAAGCCTTGATCCGCTCCGAATCGCTGCGGGCAGATTCCATTACCATAAGCAACAGAACCAAAAGCAAAGCCTTGGATCTGGCAGACAAATTTCCCGGTCTTTCTTTCGCCGAGTCCAACCAGGAAGTCGTTCGAAGCAGCGAAATCGTATTCATCTGTGTGAAGCCTCTGGAGTATAAAAAGGTGATCGATGAAATTCAACCTGAGCTCACGCCTCAGCAAATCGTCGTTTCCATCACCAGTCCCGTTTTGATTCGCCATCTCGAAGCGAAGCTGCCATGCAAAATCGCAAAAATGATTCCCAGCATCACCAATTATCAGCTGAGCGGCGCATCGCTGTGCATGTACGGCAGCCGCATGAGCGAAGCGGACTGCGACAGCCTGGAGGCCCTGCTCAAGCCGATCAGCAAACCGATCCGCATCTCCGAGGAATTTACCCGCGTCATTTCCGATTTGTCCAGCTGCGGTCCGGCATTTTTGTCATTCTTTATGCAGAAATTCATTGAAGCGGCTGTGCTGAAGACGGGAATTCCCGAAACGGAAGCAACCGCTCTGGCCAGTGAAATGCTGCTCGGCACAGGCAAGCTGCTCACCTCCGGAGAGTTTTCCCCGGAAAGCCTGAAGCAGCGGGTTTCCGTCCCCGGAGGCATTACAGCTGAAGCTCTGAAAATTCTTGAGGTCAATTTGGAGGGCGTTTTCGAGCAATTAATCGAAACCACGCACGCCAAATACCACGAAGATGTGGAAAAGATCGAACATCTGCTGTTTGAAGCCGGATCGGCGCATGAATCGTCCATGACCGGCGATCGTTAGCCGACGACAATATTGACGATTTTACCTTTCACGGCGATCACCTTGCGGATCGTCTTTGCAGCTATGGCTTCCTGCACCTTGCCAAGCTTGAGCGCCGCTTGCTGCATCTCTTCCTCCGCCATATCGACCGGTACTGTGGTGCGTTCGACGATTTTTCCGTTGACCTGCACGACGATTTCGACCTCTTGATCCACTGCCCATTTTTCGTCATAGACCGGCCATGCTTGATAGCTGACGGTCTCCTCATGGCCAAGCCGCTGCCACAATTCTTCGGCAATATGCGGCGCGATCGGGGAAAGCATCTGCACGAAATTTTCCATCGCCGCAAACGGCAGCTCATCTGCCTTGTAGGCTTCATTCACAAAGATCATCAGCTGGCTGATCGCCGTATTAAAGCGCAGACCTTCATAATCTTCCGTGATTTTTTTGATCGTTTTGTGCCAAACCCGACGAAAGGATTCCGAGCCTTCCGTTTTTTTGATTCTCGCGTTCAGTTCTCCGTTCTCGCCGATAAACAATCGCCAAATCCTGCCGAGGAACTTGAAGTTGCCTTCCACGCCGTTCGTGTTCCAAGGCTTGGTCGCTTCCAGCGGTCCCATGAACATTTCGTACATTCTGAGCGTATCGGCGCCGTACTGGCCGACAATTTCATCGGGATTGATCACATTTCCCCGCGATTTGCTCATCTTTTCCATATTCTCGCCGAGAATCATTCCTTGGTTGACCAATTTGTAGAACGGTTCCTTGGTGGCAACGACTCCGAGATCATACAGCACCTTATGCCAAAATCTGGCATACAGCAGATGAAGCACGGCATGCTCGGCGCCCCCGATATAAAGATCAACAGGCAGCCATTTTTGCTGTTGTTCGCGGGAACACAGTTCAGAATCGTTGTGCGGATCGATAAACCGCAAATAATACCAGCAGCTCCCGGCCCATTGCGGCATCGTGTTGGTTTCTCTGCGCGCCGCTTGGCCGCTTTGCGGATCCACGGTGTTCACCCAATCGGTCACATTGGAGAGAGGCGATTCTCCTGTCCCGGACGGCTGAATCTGCTCGACGTCGGGCAGCAGAAGCGGCAGCTGATCCTCCGGAACCGGCTTCATCGTGCCGTCCTCCAGATGCAGGATCGGAATCGGCTCTCCCCAGTAGCGCTGGCGGCTGAACAGCCAATCCCGCAGCCGGTAGGTGATTTTCTTGCTGCCTTTTCCGCTTTCCGCCAGCCAATCGTTCATTTTGGCGATCGCTTCCGCGTTTTTAAGACCATTCAGGAAATCGGAGTTAACATGCTCGCCGTCTTCGGCGAACGCTTCTTTGCCCACATC
>CAZESH010000139.1:0-10780 GCA_964514665.1 uncultured Caryophanales bacterium | reverse complement strand
TGCCTCCTCCATCGCTTCCAGGCAATGTAAACAAGGCCCCTTCGATAATCCAAAGGGGCCCTTGTGGGTATAGTCAGACCGCAGAATAAGCAAGCAGCTTGCGCCAATCGGTCCGGTTAGGGTATACAACGAACAGAACACGATGCTGACGCATACATGTCCATCCCCGGATCGAGATATGTGAAAAAATGAACATACCAATTCAAAAAAGCTTCTGCGATATGATTTCCTTCTCCCATCCAGACTATACTGTCGGTCCCGGACTTGCACCGGGTCCACCGTCCGCGTCTTGCAGCTGCGGACGGGTCACGGACTAACGCGGAACTAACGTCCCGCAGATCACCGCCGGTTGGGAATTTCACCCTGCCCCGAAGGAAAATGTTTTGTGTCTATTATAGCCGACGCTTATGCCGCTGTCCAGCGCATTCTTAACAGGTTTAAGCTTCGTATACCTCTACCTTTTCCATACGGTCGCGGCCGCGGAACTCATCGACATGCTCCATGCCTTCAATCACTTTTCCGAAAACGGTATGCTGACCGTCCAGATGCGGCTGCGGCTGATAGCATATATAGAACTGGCTGCCTCCGGTATTTCTTCCCGCATGAGCCATGGCGAGCGATCCTCTTTCATGCTTGTTCGGATTGATCTCGCAATTGATCGTGTAACCCGGTCCGCCTGTTCCCGTTCCCTGCGGACAGCCGCCTTGGGCTACGAAACCCGGGATTACGCGGTGAAACACCAGACCGTTATAAAATCCTTCATTCGCCAGTTTCTCGAAGTTGGCTACCGTATTCGGCGCGTCTTGATCGAATAATTCCAGCACGATCTCCGAGCCGTTTTCCATTTTGATTTTCGCTTGCTTGGACATATTAGGCACCTCATTTGTTTTATTGTGATTATTTTGCCACGGCATGATGGTTCAAACGTTCGGGAATCAGATCGTTCTCCACAATATTCTCATGCGATTCCCTCTTCACTACAACGTCGGCTTGACCGTCTTTCACAAAAACCACGGCCGGTCTGCGGATGCGGTTGTAATTGCTGGCCATGGCGTAATTATATGCCCCTGTGCAGGCAACTGCAAGAATGTCTCCGCTTTCGGCCTTAGGCAGCTGCAGATCCCAGATCAGCATATCGCCGCTTTCACACGCTTTGCCGGCAACCGAAACCGTTTCTTCGTTATGTTCCGCTGCGCGGTTGGCGAGCATCGCCTCATATTTGGACTGATACAGAGCCGGGCGGGGATTGTCCGTCATGCCGCCGTCAACCGCCAAATACTTGCGCACGCCGGGAATGTCTTTGAAGGTGCCGACGGTATAAAGCGTCGTGCCTGCGTCGCCGACCATGCTGCGCCCCGGCTCGATCCAGATTTCCGGAATCGCGTACTGCAGTTCGCCGAAGCCGGCTTTAACCGCATCGCTGATCGCTTCTACATAAGTAGCAATGGCAAGCGGAGTATCCTCACTCGTATAGCGGATGCCGAAGCCCCCGCCTAAATTGACCACGCTGAATTCCAGCTGCAATTTCTCTCTTGCCTCTGCGGCAAATTGGGCAACCTTCTGTACTGCCATCCGGAAGCCTTCCACTTCAAAAATTTGCGACCCGATATGGGAATGCACACCCAAAATGCGAATCTGCTTCAGGGACATCGCTTCCTTCAAAGCCTGCAGGGCAGCTCCGCTCATCAGGTCGAAGCCGAATTTGGAGTCGGTTTGGCCTGTGGAAATGTATTCATGCGTATGTGCTTCTACTCCCGGAGTAATACGGAAAAGTGCATTTACCGTCTGCCCCTTTTCGGCAGCCAGTTGATTCAGCATGTGCAGCTCGACGAAATTATCCACGACAAAACAGCCGATCTTGGCATCAAGCGCCATTTCGATTTCCATCGGCGTTTTGTTGTTCCCGTGAAAATGGATGCGCTCCGCTGGAAATCCCGCTTCCAGCGCTGTAAATAACTCCCCGTCAGAGACGACATCAAGGGAAAGTCCTTCCTGATCGGCCAAGCGGCACATCGCCTTGACGCAAAACGCTTTGCTTGCGTAAGCAACCTGAAATTTCAAACCGGAAGCACGGAAGGCCCCCGTATATTCTCTCGCCCTTTGGCGTATCAAGCTTTCGTCCATGACATAAAGCGGGGTGCCGAATTTCGCGGCCAGCTCGGTGACATCGCAGCCTCCGATTTCAAGATGACCTTTTTCGTTTATTTTGCTCGTTCCATGCAGATGCATCAACCTTTTTCTCCTCTCTAGTCACATGCGTCCTTGCTTTCAGCCCAAGTCCCGCGTTTCGGGGCCAATTTGAACAACCTCTATAAAAATACCATAACAAAAACAAGTTGACAATATTTGTCCCAACGGTTTAACCGGGCTGTCTGCTGCTGTCCACAGGCTTGGTAATGCTTGGCCTGACTTTCATGCTGAGCAGCGGCTGGCGAAACAGCACGCCCATCATGGCGCTGGCGTTGAAGGGAATAAAAGGCCACATATACGGCGTATTGAAAGAACGCTGGAAAACCAAATAAAGAAAAATTACGGTAGCGGCAATCATCAAACCGGGAACCTTGAACATTGCCACGGCTGTCAAGAGCAGCAATCTGACGATCCGATTTGCCATGCCCAGCTCATAGCTTGGCGTAGCGAACATGCCGATTGTGGCAACGGCCATATACAGGATCACCTCGTTGATAAACAGACCCGTATCCACGGCAATATTGCCGATCATGATCGCGGCGATCAAGCCCATGGCCGTTGCCAGAGGCGTCGGTGTATGCACGGCCGCCATGCGGACGAGATCCACCCCGAGCTCGATGATAAAAAACTGGACGATAATCGGAATCTCCCCGGTCTTCTGCGGACCGAGAAAACCAAAGCCGTAAGGCTTCATTTCCGGATGGGCCACCATCAAAAACCACAGCGGCAGCAAAAAAAGCGAAGCGAAAATGCCGATGAAACGAACCCAACGCAAATAAGTTCCGACCGAAGGGGCCTGCCTGTATTCCTCCGCATGCTGAACCAGATGAAAAAAGGTCGTGGGCAGGATGATCACGCTTGGCGAAGTATCGACGAACAAAACGACATGGCCTTCCAACAGATGATTGGAGACTACATCGGGCCTTTCCGAATACCGAACCATCGGGAACGGATTCCAGCGTTTGCCGATCAAGGCTTCCTCCAGCTGTTTATCAGCCAACGGTATGCCGTCGATGTTTACTTCGCCCAGCTTTTTCTTTACAGTGTGCACCAAATTCAAATCGGCGATATCGCTGATATAGGCGACGCAAACATCGGTTTTGGTCCGTTTGCCGACTTTCACCGCCTCCAGCTTCAAACGCGGATCGCGGATTCTTCTGCGCATCAATGTGACGTTGGTCAGCATCGTTTCCGTAAAGCCGTCGCGCGATCCACGCACAACCTTCTCCAGCTGCGGCTCTTCAATGGAACGTACGGGGTAGCTTTTGGCATCGATCACGATCGCCTGCGTTTCCTTCTCGATGAACAGCGCGCTGCCACCCGACAGCACCATCGTCACAAGCTTGTCCATATCCTCGACAATTTCCACCTGGACGTGGGGGATAAACTGCCGCACAAAGTGTTTGATCGTGTTCGGCACGATGTTTTCACGGCTTACATAGCTCAGCCGCTTCATGATTTCCGTCATCGCTTCATCCTTTACAAAGCCGTTTAAATAAAAAAACATACAGGACTTTGATGCAAACGTCATCTCTCTTAAAATGACATCGAAAGATAAGTCGGCGCCAACCTTTTCCTCAAGAATTTTTTTGTTTTCTTCAATTTTGGCGGATATTTTCTTGGTATTCTTCAGTTTGTTTTCCTCACGGTTCATCGTTTCCTTCGACCTTGCCTCGCCGGAATCTTCCCTGCCTTGTTGAGACCGGGATGGCTCCTGCTGAAAGTGCGGCGGCACAGGTTGGGAATGTTTTCCTTCATGCTCTTCGATTTCTGTAGTCACTGACAGTCCCTCCTAAACAAAAATCATGATGAATGATAAACCAGCCAATCGAATAGCGATCCGAACACTTTTCCAAAGACCATCGCCATCAGAAACCAAATGATATAGTCATGAATATGCAATCTTCTCGCCAAAATCGGAAACACGTTCAGCACCTCGGTCAGGGCGGCAGCCAGCATGCCGACAAAAATGCCGTCAAACCATCCGATCATGGCCGTTCCTACGGGTGAAAAGGAAAAACGCAGATCAAACAAGTCGGTAACAGTCCAAAATACGGCTCCCGTAATCAAGAACCATTCATACGCATGAATATAACGGGCAGTTTTGGTAATCTGCGCCAACCGCGGGATAATGTCCAGCACCGACAAGAAGGCTACAAATCCGCTTCCCACCGCCAAACCGCCGGCCAAGCCGAGCAGGACCAAAAAAAACATGGACAAAACGGCGGCCATTTTTAGCTGTCTCCGCCGCGGTTTTTCATTTTTTCGTATTCCTCGGCAATTTCGTATTGCCGCAAATTTTCTTGGTATAAGAACATTTCAACTTCCAGCGGACTCGGCTCTTCGTTGAATTTTTTCTTGAACAAATGGTTGAAGAACAGGATCATCCCCGCTCCTATCCCTATGGAGTATGGTATTTGCATGATATATGGATGCAGCGTGCTCTTGCCTGTAATCAGCTCGTAGATGCGCCGATGCACTTGGCCCATGCTGACATCGGCATGAAAATTCATGATGGCCAGTCCCGAGCCAAAAAACAGCAGCAGACCGATCAGCACGATAAACGCAATAGGAGCCCGCCTACGCTCGCTGTCTATAATCTCCACCAAAACGTGGGGCTCTCCAAAAAATTCGATTCCCATATGCGGAAAACGCTTTTTTACCGCCCGCACAATTCTCATCGTGTCAATCAGCATGATGTTTCCGTCCTGCTTCTGGTGACGAAGCAGGACGAGCTCTTGCAAAGCAAGCTCATATTCCTTATCAGCGATGAATTGCGCCGCCTGCCCCAGCGTCAGCGCACTCCCTTTTTTCAATTGCAGCTGCTTTCGCAAACGGATGTATACGATTGGAGCGACTCTTGTATCCATTTTGCAACACTCCCGAAAAACAAGTAAAAGCTGTGCACGGCAGTATTGATTTTTGAATTCACTGAAGTTTAAGATTGAAGTTTATACTGAAAGTTCAGAGGGGGGTCGATGGTTCTTGGTCTGTCAGGTTCGGACTGAACACTGACGCATCTTCGCCGGAAAGCAAGCGAAACCCCAAACCGAAATCCCCCTCCGGACTTAACCGAACCATCAAACTGAAACTGAAAATCAAGTTGCCGTGCATATAGTATGCAAAAAAAAAAGACCAGATAGTCATTGGGCGATCTGGTCTTTAATGGATTGCAGGATTTTCTTTTCCAGCCGGGAAACCTGCACCTGCGATATCCCCAGCCGGCTGGCCACCTCGGATTGTGTCTGGTCGCGGTAATAGCGCAGGTATACGATTAATCTTTCCCTTTCGTTCAGCGCGGATATCGCTTCGTTCAAAGCCAATTTATCAAACCACTTTTCCTGTGAATCGTCGGCGATCTGATCCATCAGGGTAATCGGATCGCCATCGTTTTCAAATACCGTTTCATGAATCGAAGACGGGGGCTTGTTCGCTTCCTGGGCGAATACGATTTCCTCCGGCGATACTTTCAGCTCTTGCGCAACTTCCTTGATGGTCGGCATCCTGCCCAGCGTTTTGGACAGCTCATCCTTTATTTTACGCACTTTATTAGCCATTTCCTTTAAAGAACGACTGACCTTGATCGTGCCGTCATCCCGCAGGAACCGTTGGATTTCTCCGATAATCATCGGCACTGCATAGGTTGAAAATTTGACGTCGTAGGAAAGATCGAATTTGTCAACAGATTTCAATAAACCGATGCAGCCGATTTGAAATAAATCTTCAGGTTCGTAGCCCCTGTTGATGAAGCGCTGGACCACGGACCAAACCAGCCTTATATTGCTGTTGACAAGCCGGTCCCGTGCCGCAAAATCCCCCTGCTGACTGCGCGCGATTAGTTCTTTCACCTCATCATCTTCCAAATAATGATGAGACGATGGTTTCAAATCCGCATCCATGGCTATTCCCCTTAATTATACAAAGCTTTTTTTGATTTGATCCGTTTGACCATCTTTAGCGTCGTTCCCTTGTCCGGTTCGCTCGTTACCTCGAATTCATCCATGAAATTTTCGATGATGGTAAATCCCATCCCGGATCGTTCCAACTCAGGCTTGGAGGTGAACAGCGGTTGTCTGGCCAATTCCAGATCTTCAATGCCGTTCCCCCGATCTTCGACCTCAATGAACACAGTGTCCTCCTCGATCGAGGCGCGGATCGTGACGCTGCCGTCCGGACGGTTGTCGTAACCGTGGATGATCGCATTCGTGACCGCTTCCGAGATCACGGTTTTGATGTCGGTCAATTCCTCCATTGTCGGATCCAACTGGGAAACAAAAGCGGCAACTGTTACTCTGGCAAACGATTCATTGGCGGATAGACTGGCAAATGTAAGCGTCATATGATTATCCGGTTTCATGATACGACCCCCAAACTGCTCAGCGCTTGATTTTCGTCTTTTTCAATGGAGAGAATCTTGAACAAACCCGACATTTCAAACAGCTTGTACACAGCGGGGTTTACATCGCATACGATCATCTTCCCGCCCCTTGAGGTGATTTGCTTGTAACGGCCCAATATGACCCCCAAGCCCGAACTGTCCATAAACTCCAATTGTTTTAAGCTCAGGATCATGTAACGTACGTTTCCCCGGATCAATGCATCCTCCATTTTCTTCTTCACGGATTCAGCGGTGTGATGGTCCAGCTCTCCAATCAATCTTACGATCAGAGCATTGCGGTGCTGCTCCAGATCAATTTGCAGACTCATGCTTTCACTCCTTCCCCCACTCTTGAACAAGCAATTCAACAAGACCGCAATCAAATCCTGCATGCCGACAAAACTAGAAGAAAGCTTGCAAAAACAGACAACTCAAGCGGCATAATGCGACAGGAAAACAAAGCAAACTCCCGCTGATTTAGCTATTCGAGAAAGAACAAGTGACCCGCTGTGCGCTTAAGCAGCGTCCACCATCCTGCTTTTTCGATCGTCAGCGGAGATTCGATGGGAAATTCCGAGATCACCTGATCTCCCTTGTAAACAATCAGCTTGCCGATCGGCTGTCCGTATTTCACAGGCGCCTTGATATCCTTTTGTATCTGCAGTTCATGACGGATATTATCCTGGTTTTCACCTTTTTTCAGCAGCACGCTGTAAGGATGATTGGCTACCAGTTTGAGCTTGCTGACCGTGCCTTTTTCAACGCCCACCGTTCCGATTTCATCCCCGGTTTTGAAAATCGGCATATTCGCATATTGCGAAAATGCATAATTAAACATATGCGTCACTTCCGCATTTCTCGTCTTTGTATTCGGTTCTCCCATAACTACGGAAATCAGGCGGAAGTTGCTGCGTTTGGCCGTTGCCGTGAGACAAAACTTCGCTTCGCTGGTATATCCTGTTTTCAGCCCGTCGACGCCGGAATAAAACCGCACAAGCTTGTTTGTATTGACCAGCCAGAAAGGATTCTCCGAATCCTTGCGCAAATAATCCTGATACTTTTTCGTATAATCGGTGATTTTCTCATGCTTCAGAAGCTCCTTGGAAATGACCGCAATATCAAAAGCCGAGGAATAGTGATCCGCAGCCGGAAGCCCGTTGCTGTTGACAAAGTGCGTATCCTTAAGACCGAGTTCTTTGGCCTTGTCATTCATCATCTGAACGAATACTTCTTCGGACCCTGCGATTTTTTCCGCCATTGCCACGGAAGCATCGTTGCCGGAAGCCATGGCGATGCCTTTCAGCATATCATCCACCGTCATTTCTTCCCCGGGCTCGAGAAAAATTTGCGAACCGCCCATCGAGGCCGCATACTCACTCGTCATCACCTTGTCGGAAAGCTTTATTTTTCCCTGATCTAGCGCTTCCATGATGAGCAGCATGGTCATGACTTTGGTAATGCTCGCAGGGGGAAGTCTATCATGACTGTTCTTCTCATAGATCACCGTACCCGAATCGGCATCCATCAAAATCGCCGAACGCGCATTGGGAGCCAAATCCAATTTGCCGGAAGCATTGGACTTGGCCGAAACGGCAAGCGGAAAAGCTGTTAAGACCAGCATCATCAAACCTAAAAGGCTGGCGTAAATCTTTCTATTTTTCATA
Source organism: uncultured Caryophanales bacterium (assembly GCA_964514665.1). Lineage (GTDB taxonomy): Bacteria > Bacillota > Bacilli > Paenibacillales > KCTC-25726 > CAZESH01. The sequence continues at coordinate 2,548 of CAZESH010000139.1, read as the reverse complement.
CGAACATGCCCCTCCTGAACTGGAAGTTGTCCAACATTTTCGTCGGCCAGACTCCTAAATATTTTTTACTAGTGTTGACCAGGTTATTGGAAAATATTCCATACCAAAGTTTTTCGCAGGGAAAAAGTGAAGTTCTTTCGGATTCGGGACAAAAAAAAGAGCAGGCAGTCGAAACCGCCTCCTCTTAAATACCGTTAAATCACTCCCCGTCCTTCTTTGTTTCCGTCTGGTCGGGGGCCTTTTCCGTTACAATTCCGTAAAATAGAATGCTTGTGACCTGCGCACCTACCGCATAAATATTGGACAGTCCGTTGAATAACTCCGGTTTGGCAAAAAACTCCTTCATCGCCGCCATGAACAGCATGATATTGTACGGTGACAAATCCTTGCGGACTTGGCCCGCCTGCTGTGCCTGAAAGATCAGCTTTTCCATTTTCGGGAACAGATGCTCTCTTTGATAGTTCAAAATCCGCATGGACTGATTCGGATAATAGGCAATCAAATCTTTCACGAATTTCTCTGAAAAATCGGAATAATCCTGATAGAAGCTTTCATACCGGGTCATGGCCGTTAAAGCATCCAACGGGGTTTTCGCTTGATCGATGATTTGCTGCATTCTCCCGCCCATGCTCTCGATGATTTGATCGAGAATTTTTTCAAGCAGCCCTTCCTTGCTTTTGAAATATTTATAAATCGTCATTTTCGATACGGGAACGGCTTCGGCAATCTGCTCCATCGTGGTTTGCCCGATTCCGTTTTGCAAAAACAAGCGTTGGCCCGTCTCGATAATTCCCTGTTTTTTGTCCATTTCACTACCACCTGATTCGTCCGGTCATTACAAGTCCTGTTTTCTCAGCACCGCAAATCCTGCCGATACTCCCAGCACATATATCCCTAAGGTAATGATTGTTCCGGAAACTGTCAAGTAGCCGCTGTCGACTATGATCGAAGTGTCAAATACGGAAAACAAGCTGAAATTTGCCATCCAATTTAATCGCGTCATTCATCCCGGCCAGCATATTCAGCAAAAAGGATACGATCACGATTCCCACACCCGCCGTCAATGCGCTGCGTTCCGATTGGAGAAACGAGGTCAAAGCAAAGCCGATTCCGGTAAAGGCCAATGCGATCAAATAGCCTCCCGTATAAACCACCAGCAGCAGCTTGCCATTTTGTACAGTACTGAATAATTCCCCGAACAGCAGCACCGCCAAAACGCTGCAAATATAAATCGAGGCAACCATTGCAAAATTCGCCGCCACCTTTGAAAAGTAGATGGAAGCCCGGCTGTAGGGCAGCGAAAAAAGAAGTTCAGAGGTTTGCCTGTCTCTTTCTTTCGATATGGAAGAAGAAGACCAAACCAAGCCGAAGGCTCCGAGCAGCATGACAAAAAAGGTATAAGGCTCCCCGCTCATCCATCCTTCAAAGCTGGTCAGCATATGGATGTGCACGCCGAAGCCTTCCATGAGTCCGGCCGGAAACTGCTTCATCAGCTCAATAATCTGATTGTTTTTCATATAAATATCGGCGACCGAGGCAAAAATGGCCATAAAAAGCAGCGTTACGCCAGATGCAATCAACCACCCGCGGCGGGCCAACAGCAGCTCGTGACGGATTATATTGCGATTCATTGGATCCCCTCCCGATCACGCTCGTAATAATTCATGAAGAGCTGTTCCAGCGTTGGCTTCTGAATGCGGATTTGCTTGATCGGACGGCTGGAAATCAGCTGCAGCGCCAGATGAATCTCACCGTTTGTCTGAATTTCATGCATGCCGCCCCTGTAAACAACGGAAAGGTTCGTACCGGGAGCCGCCAATTCCGCGCTGTGATCTCCCGGCTGTTCATATTCCACTTGAATGAGCGGCTTGCTTCGACTCGTTAATTCATCCACATCGGAGATGCGGACCATCTCCCCTTCGCGAATGATCCCCACCTTCCGGCAAACCTTCTCCACCTCGCTCAAGACATGGGTGGAAAAAAAGATGGTCATCCCTTTTCGGTTCAGTTCCTCCAGCAGCTGAAAAAACTGGTGCTGCATAAGCGGATCTAGTCCGGACGTCGGTTCGTCCAAAATCAACAGCTTCGGCTCATGCAAAAGCGACTGGATGATACCCAGCTTTTTGCGGTTGCCGAGCGAGTACGATTTGATCTTTTTATGCATGTCAAACTGCAGCATCTCCGCATATTCCTGAGCCTTGGTCTGCTTCAAATTCAAACCAAAAGCCCTGGCGGTAAAATCAAGCATTTGCAGCCCGTTCAAATCGCTGTACAAGTTGACCTCTGAAGGTAAATACCCGATTTCCCTGCGAATATCGGGCGCATCCCGTTCGACACTGCGTCCAAAAATACGGATCGATCCCGAATCAGGCTGCAGAAGCTGCATGACGAGACGGATAGCAGTAGACTTTCCAGCTCCATTAGGTCCAATGAATCCAAAAATATCGCCTTCTTCAACCTGCAGCGAAACCTTGTTTATCCCCCTATTTTTCCCGTAATTCTTAGTGAGATCAAGAAGCTCGAGAGCGTACATTGAATCACCTCAGTT
>CAZESH010000138.1:0-10808 GCA_964514665.1 uncultured Caryophanales bacterium | reverse complement strand
GTTATTTGGTTGTTGTGTTTTCCCTTATTTCGGTTGCAGCCAGCTATTTTCAGTTGAAAATCGGTTCGGATCGAAATATGTACTCCTATGTGCTGATCTCGGGAATCGGCTTTGTCGCAGGTGCTTTAATTCTCCTGGGAGGTCACTCGGGATGGGCCGTCATCTGGTTTATGGCCATTCAAAATTTCTTTAATCCTTGGCTGCAGAATACGATGATGACCTATTACTTTTCTTTGACCGACAGGCTCCCGTTAAAAGGCCAGCTTCGCGTGGAATCCGTTGTGATTTATGAAAGCATTATGAATATCGGGCGGGCCGTTTCCATTTCTTTATTTTTTCTTCTTGTTTTGATCGCCGGTGTTTTTTCCGCAGAAGGTTTTGTATTTCTCATTGCCTGCACACAGCTGTTGATCATTTTTTGTATTGACAGGAAGCAGTTAATGTATGAAAACGATGAAACTAAAAAGGGGAGCTTATCTGATGTTTGAAAGAATTGCTTCATGGGTAGATCGAAACAGAGACAATATTTTGGATTTTAATCGGCGTCTTGTACAGCTGCCGAGCGAAAATTTATATCCACACGGAAACGAGGCTGCCGTACAAGCTTTTGTTGCAAAAACACTGAATGAACTCGAATTCGCGGTGGATGTATTTACGCCGGATGAGGCAGCAGGAATCCGGGAGCATGAAGCTTTTTTGGATGACGGAAGGATTTATGAGAACAGACCTAACGTGGTCGGCGTCTGGAAAGGGAGGAATTCGAAGAAAAAGTTGATGTTTTCCGGGCATATGGACACCGTGCCGAGATATAAAGACGAATGGTCGATGGATCCTTTTGGCGGTGAAATCGTCGAAGGAAAGCAATACGGGCTTGGACTTTTTGACATGAAGGGCGGAATGGCAGCTTCAATTATGGCGGCAAAATGCTTGAAGGAGCTCGGTTTTCAACCTGACGGCGATTTGATCCTCGAATTTGTCGTAGATGAGGAATTCGGAGGAGCCAACGGGACGCTTGCCTGCAGGCTGAGAGGGTATGAAGCCGATTTGGCCATTATCCCAGAGCCGACGAATATGGCAATATGTCCGGCTTCACAGGGAGGAGCCTATTATCGGGTCTCTTTTGAAGGCAGATCGGGCAGGGCATACAGCGGTGAACAATTAATCAATCCTGCTGTGGCATTGGCCCGCTTTGTTGAAATTGTAGAAAAATACAGTCAATGGAGAAATGAAATAAAGGTTGTTCCCGATTTGTACAAAAATAACCCCGAGCTGCTGACTTCCGTACAGGGGGCAATCGCAGGAGATTATACATTGGGGCTTGTCGATCGTGTACCCAGCCGGGCTCATCTCGATATTTGGCTGCAATGCTATCCGGGAGTTGCCGAAGAGGAGTTGTTCAAGGAATTTAATGATTTTATTAGTCCATTTGTTCAGCAGGATGAGATTTTGAGTCGCATGAAGCCTTTTGTTGAAATGAAAATCCGCTTTTTGCCAGGGACGGAGATCGATACCGCAAATCCCGCTTTGAATTTTCTCAGAAGCGCGGGCAGGGAGGTGACCGGTAAAGATTTATCTTTTCAAGGAGCTCCATTCGCGTGTGATGCATTTATGTTTAATCTGTTCTCGAATACCCCGGCTGTGATATTCGGCCCTTCGGGTGGCAATGCCCATTCGGCAGATGAGTTTATTCATGTGGATGATTTTTTTCAACTAGTAAAAATTTATGCTTTGACCATGGTAAATTTCTGCAGTTTCAAATAAAACGCGATGATCCCCCTCCAGAACTATAATTTATTCCATCAAATAATTGACTATATTAATAATACTAATTAAATTTTTTTTAAAAAAATAATCATAGAGTGATTGTATTAATCATTTAATTGAAATAAAATCATAGTGTACTATAAATTCAGAAAATTAGGACTCTTTCAAAAAATAGCCAAGGAGATGTGAACCATGATTGAAGCTGCATTGCTCGGAGCAGGAAACAGGGGAATGTTTGCATATGGATCTTATGCGCAAAAACGCCCTGATGAAATTCGGTTCATGGCGGTTGCCGAGCCGGATGAAAAGAAGAGAAAGCGTTTTGCGGAAACTCACGGCATTGGGGAAGATATGCAATTCGAGTCTTGGATGGAGATGCTCGCATTGCCCAAGCTATGTGAAGCTATCGTTGTCACGACACAGGACCGGGATCATTATGAGCCTGCCATGAAAGCTCTTCGTTTGGGTTATCACATTTTATTGGAAAAACCGATGTCGCCGGATCCTTTAGAAGCACTGGAAATGGCCGAGGAAGCGGAAAAGCAGGGAAAAGTATTGTCGGTCTGCCATACAATGCGGTACTCTACCTTTTTTGGAACGATAAAAAAATTGATCGATCAAGGCGCTGTAGGTAAAGTAATGACCATTCAGTGGACCGAAAATGTCGGTTTTTGGCATCAGGCGCACAGCTTTGTCAGGGGGAATTGGCGAAATTCCATGGAGTCGAGTCCCATGCTTTTGCAGAAATGCACGCACGATATCGATATGATTTCCTGGTTGGTCAATGGGAAATGCAAGCAGGTATCATCGTTCGGCGCTCTTTCCTATTTCAAGGAGGAAAACGCTCCGGAAGGCTCGACTGCCCGCTGTACGGACGGCTGCAAAGTCGAGCATGAATGTCCTTACTCGGCATTAAAGTGGTATTTCAACGAGAAAGACGAATGGCCGCAAAACGTAGTATCGCTCGATAAGAGTCTTGAAGCCCGTTTAGAAGCATTGAAGACAGGACCGTACGGAAGATGTGTATTCCGCTGCGACAATGATGTAGTCGATCATCAAGTGGTAAATATGTCTTTTGAAAACGATATCACGGTTGCCTTTACGATGCACGCTTTTTCCAACAAAGTTACCCGGTCCTTCAAGATTATGGGTACAACTGGCGAACTTCGCGGTTATACGGGCAATAACGAAATCGAAATTCTGCATTTTTCCGGAAAAAGGGAAGTGATTAATCCGGAAACGATTGAAGGCGGACACGATGGTGCTGATACGCTGATTATGCAGCAGTTTATCAAACAGTTGGAGAACGAAGAACCGGGTGCAAACATTACGGGCGGCATGATTTCTGCCAACAGCCATCTGATTGTTTTTGCCGCCGAGGAATCGAGGTTGAGCGGAAAAACGGTTTCCATGGATGAATATGTGAATCAGCTGAAAGAAAGAAAAACGGTTTATAGAGAACATTAAGGACGCGCGACAAAATTAGTTCCCGCTTTGGTTGGCAAAATATCAGCGGGTTAGTGATTTTTGCCAACCATTTAGCGGAAGTTATTTTGTCGCGCTGTCTAAGAAAGAGAGGTGCAGGGTTTTGCCAGATTACTTGCATCATCCGTATCCATCCAAACGAATGACTTTATTTTCCCAAAATGGTATGGTGGCCACCTCTCAAGCATTGGCGGCTCAGGCCGGGATGGACATTTTGAAACAAGGCGGCAATGCAGTCGATGCGGCCATAGCAACAGCAGCGGCGATGGTCGTTATCGAGCCGACATCCAACGGTTTTGGAGGAGATGCTTTTGCCATTGTTTGGATGCAAGATAAAATTTACGGTCTGAATGCCAGCGGGCGCGCACCGAACGGCATCTCGATCGAAGCGGTCAAGCGATTGGGATTTGATCGGATGCCGGCTTATGGCTGGATTCCGGTCACGGTGCCCGGGATTCCCGCAGCATGGGCGTCATTATCGGAAAGATTCGGGAGGATGCCGTTATTAAAAACGCTTCAACCAGCAATCCGTTATGCGCAGGAAGGTTACCCCGTCGCTCCCGACTTGTCCAGGGAATGGAGGCGGTATTTCGACAGATATAAATCCATTTTTAAAGAGGAAATGTATAAGGAATGGTTCAAGATATTTGCTCCGAACGGAGAACCGCCGCGAGCGGGGGATATATGGCGGTCTCCTGAACATGCGGAAACCCTGATGAAGATTGGGGAAAGTGCCTCGCGCGCTTTTTACGATGGTGAGCTGGCCGATCGGATTGATCATTATTCACGTCAACACGGCGGGTTTCTGCGAAATGTTGATTTGGCCGCTTTCAAACCTGAGTGGGTTGATCCTATCCGCTTGAATTACAAAGGTATAGACGTGTGGGAGCTGCCTCCAAACGGTCAAGGGATTGTTCCATTAATGGCGTTGAATCTGCTAAATGGTTTCGAATTCCATGAGAAAGAAACACTTGCGGCGTATCATCTGCAAATCGAGGCCCTGAAGCTTGCATTCTCAGATGGGCTGGAATATATCACGGACCCCGAGAAAATGAAAGTGAGTGTGGATGAGCTGTTATCCGAGGAATATGCGAGAGAACGCAGGAAGCTGATCGGGAAAGAAGCGCTGATGCCGGCTCCGGGAAGTTTTTCCGCAGGTGGAACCATTTACTTGTCAACCGCCGACAAGGAAGGAAACATGGTTTCATTCATCCAAAGCAATTCGGACGGCTTCGGATCGGGAATTGTCGTTCCCGGGACGGGTATCGCTTTACAGAACAGGGGAGCAAGCTTCAGTCTTGACCCTCGACACGCCAACTGTCTGGAAAGCGGGAAACGTTCTTATCACACTATCATTCCAGGCTTTCTAAGCAAAAACGGTAAAGCATGGGGCCCTTTTGGGGTAATGGGAGGCTATATGCAGCCTCAAGGTCATGTTCAGGTTGTCACGAGTCTGGTAGATTTCGGTTTGTCGCCGCAAGCGGCTTTGGATGCTCCCCGCTGGCAGTGGCTTAATAATAGAAGAATCAAATTGGAGAGAGGATTCTCAGAACCGATTGCCTTATCCCTGCAGAGAAAGGGGCATGACATCGAGTGGGCAGTCGATCAATATAGCTTTGGAAAGGGCCAGATCATCTTGCGAAACGAAAACGGGGTATTGGCTGGTGCCACTGAACCGCGTTCCGATGGAACAGTCGCAGTTTGGTAACCCTGTGAACAATTGGAGGAGGTGATAAAAAAGAAGCGAAACAGTGAAAAATGCAGGGATATTCAAGCACTTCAAAATTTACTTATTTTAAGAAGGGGGACTTACCTTTGAAAAAGTTATTATCTTTATTGCTGGTTGTTTTCGTTATTCTGCTTTCTGCTTGCTCCAACTCATCAAGCGGCGGTGAAACTAAAAGTACCGGCTCAAATGATAGCGGTGCTGCCACCAGCACGCCTGCGGAAACGAGCGGAAATAGCGGCGGCTCGTCTGACGCCAAAAACGTATCCCTCCGGTACGCCATATGGGATAAAAACCAAGAACCCGCGATGCAGAAGATCGTTGCGAAATTCAAAGAAACCCACCCCAATATCGACGTGAAGGTTGAAGTTACGCCTTGGGATCAATATTGGCAAAAGCTTGAAACTGCCGCCTCCGCAAGTACGCTTCCCGATCTTTTTTGGCTGAATGCGGCGAATTTTGATTTGTATGCATCAAATGATATGCTGATGCCGATCAAGGGCAAAATTACCGCCGAGGGCATTGATATGAGCGTATATCCAAAGTCATTGGTCGATCTATACTCCTATAAAGGGGAACCCTATGGATTTCCAAAAGATTTTGACACGATCGGACTTTGGTACAACAAGAAGTTGTTTGACGCCGCAAATGTTCCTTATCCGGACAATACATGGGATTGGGAAAAACTCCATACAGTGGCAAAAAAACTAACCGATTCGAGCAAAGGGATATATGGCATTGCAGCCCAGATGGCCAATCAAGAAGGCTTCTATAACACCATTTTCCAAAATGGAGGATTTATTATTTCGGGAGACAAGAAAAAGCTCGGTTATGATCAGCCTGAAGCCATTGATGGATTAAAGTTCTGGACAAGTCTGATTGAAGACGGCTCTTCGCCGACTCAGGCCCAAATGACGGATACTGAACCCAATGCGCTGTTTGAATCCGGGAAAGTAGCGATGATTTATGCCGGCTCGTGGATGCAGGTTGAGTATGCGGCGAATGAATATACGAAAGATAAAGTCGATGTCGCTCCGATGCCCCAAGGCAAAAAAAGAGCAACCGTCATACACGGGCTTGGAAACGTCGTAGCCAAGAACACGAAGTATCCAGATCAGGCTTGGGAATTCTTGAAATTCCTGGGTTCAAAAGAGGCAGCAGATATTCAAGCGAATTCCGGTACGGTCATCCCGGCATACAACGGAACCCAAGATCCTTGGGTTCAATCAAATCCAAACTTCCATTTGCAAGTGTTCATTGATGAGCTCAAGTATTCAATGCCTTATCCCGTCTCTTTAAATACACGCAAATGGCAGCAGCTTGAAACTGATTATTTCACCAAAGCTTGGGCAGGTCAAATGAGTATTGAAGATGCCGCCAAAGCGGTAACCGAACAAGGCGATAAAATATTGGCAGCAGAAAAGAACTGATAACTAATCAAAGCGGTACGGCCCCCCTTCCGGGGGGCCAATACCAAGGACGCGTAACGAAATTAGTTGTCACTTTTGCTGGCGAAATATCAGCGGGTTAGTGATTTTCGCCAGCAATTTAGTGCAAGTTATTTCGTTACGCTGTCCAACTTTCCCATTAGTCGAAAAGGGAGGCATTTGATTGAGTATTGAGGGAAAAACCGCAATATCGGCACCTGTGGGGCTAAAAACCAAATCGTTAAGCAGAATGAAAAAGAACGATTATTTTTGGGCATATTTAATGATAGCTCCTACAGTATTAGGCACGATGATTTTTCATTTTTGGCCGCTTCTTCAGACCGTTTATTTAAGTTTTACGAAGTGGAACAGTTTCGGCAAATACAAGTGGGACGGCCTGACAAATTACAAGCGGATGATGCATGATACGGAATTATGGATATCTTTGAAAAATACGTTAATCTACACGATTTGTACGGTACCACTCAGCATTTTTCTCTCAACTTTGGTTGCCATTCTTTTGAACCAAAAAATCAGAGGGATTCCTGCATACCGAACGCTGTATTTTCTCCCCGTAGTCACCATGCCTGCTGCTGTTGCCATGGTTTGGAAATGGCTATACAACGCAGATTACGGTTTGTTGAATGCAGCTATCGGCCCGTTTGCCCACGTAAAGCCGCAATGGATCACCGATCCCAATATCGCGCTTTATTCCTTGTCGTTAGTTGCGATATGGGGGGCTATCGGTTATAACATGATCATTATTATTTCGGGGTTGCAGGGAATCAATCCGACCCTATATGAAGCGGCTTCGATTGACGGAGCAGGGTCTTTTGTTCGATTTTTCAGGATCACACTGCCTCTTTTAACTCCGACATTTTTCTTTTTGACGGTCATTTCGTTAATAAATACACTGCAGGTGTTCGAATTAGTCTTCATGATGATCGGTCCGAACAGTTTGGCCATTAATGCCACGGAAACTATTGTTTATTATTTCTTTAAACTGGCTTTCCTGCTAAATGACAAGGGTTATGCCACAGCGATTGCACTGCTGCTTTTTATGGTCATTATGTTGATCACCATTATACAATTTGTTTTTCAGAAAAAATGGGTTCACTATGAATAAGGAGGGACATATGGAATGCCAAAAGTGAAAACTCTTTATATAAAAGTATTATTGATCCATGTTCTTTTGATCATTGGAGCTATCTTGATGGTCGTTCCGTTTGTCTGGATGCTTTTGACCTCCGTTAAATCAATCGGTGAAGCAACCCATGTACCTCCCATCATTTTTCCCAAAGAATATAAGTGGAAAAACTTTTCTGATATTTTCCAAACGCTCCCCTTCTTTAAGTTTTATTGGAATACAGTCTCCACAACGCTGGCAAAAACATTTGGACAATTGATTACCTGTTCGCTGGCGGCCTATGCGTTTGCAAGAATTTCCTTTCCGGGAAGAAACTTTATTTTTGTTTTGCTGCTATCGATTTTAATGATTCCGAGCCAAGCCTATTTGATTCCGCAGTATTTGATTATGGTGAAGATGCATTGGATGAATACGTTGACGGCATTAATCGTACCGGGACTTTTCAGTGCGTTCGGAACCTTTTTGCTTAGGCAATTCTTTTTATCGCTGCCGAAAGAGCTTGAAGAGGCGGCAAAAATCGACGGCTGCAATCATTTTCAAATTTACTATAGGATTTTGCTTCCGTTGGCCAAACCCGGATTAATTGCTTTGGCCATATTAACCGCGCTCTGGTCATGGAATGATCTGATGTGGCCTTTGATCGTCATAAATTCGCCGGATAAAATGCCTTTATCTGCAGGACTTGCTTCACTTCAAGGACAGTACATCACCAATTATCCGCTGCTGATGGCGGGTTCGCTGCTTGCGATATGGCCCATGATTTTGCTTTTCCTTTTCCTTCAAAAGCATTTTGTGGAAGGAATTGCGCTTGGAGCGACAAAAGGATAATAAGATGCAAAACCAAAAAAGACGATTTCAATCATACCGAAATCGTCTTTTTTGGTTTCAATTCAAACTAAATCATTTCATGAAACCCGTTTGTTATAACGATCACGCTGATGTTTCAAAATTCAAGCCGGATAAGATGGCATCTATTTTCAATTCTCCAAGGATAGATTACGTTTTGAAAAAAATTAATATTTCGCAAAAATAATGATTGTAAAAATCATAATTATGATTTAAAATTTCATAAGAGATTGTAATTGCAAAGGGGTAGATATGAATGACAGATAAAGGACAGTTGACTTATTCCGAAATTAGTTCACAATCCGAAGCGCTGATCGAGGCCGGAAAAGTAGCTCTCCAAGAAAATATTTGGATATCCAAATATTTAGGAAGAGACGATATTGACGAAGTCATCTTTATCGGCTCGGGTTCCTCCTACTATCAGGCTATGACGATGGCTGCCACTTATAGAAGCTGGTTGGGGAAAAACGCCATTAGCTTGTCTTCTTCGGAAATTTTATTATTTCGGAAGGAGAATGCACCTCCAGGAAAGCGCAGATTGTTGATTGGGGTTTCCCGCTCAGGGGAATCGACTGAAGTCATTGAGGCGCTGAAATTGGCAAAAAGTTTGCCGGACTGGGAAATTTGCGGGATTACATGCTATGAGAACAGCAGCATGGCTGCCTTGTGCGACTGTTTGGTATCACCGAAGGGAAAAGAGCAGAGCACCGTCATGACCAAATCTCTCAGCAGCATGATTATTCTGATGCAGTGGGCGATTGCCAAAGCATCGGGACAGAAAGACCTGTTCAATGAACTCGCAGAAGTGCAAGGTTTTTGCGGAAATGTGGTGAATGAGGCGGATTCAACGGCCAAGGTTCTGGTGAGAAATCACGATTTTAACAAGACTGTTTTCCTCGGCATGAATGCTTATGGCGGCATTGCACAGGAAGGTTGCCTGAAGTTGAAAGAAATGGCCAACGTTTGGACGGAAAATTTCGGCACTCTGGAATTTCGCCACGGTCCGAAGTCCATTGTAGACGGCAGCACTTGCCTGGTTTTTCTGCTTTCTGAAAAATCGAGAGCTCAAGAGTTGAAAGTGGCCGAGGAAATGAAAGACTATGGTGCTTATGTTACAATCGTTACAGCAGAAAAAGGGAAGGATACGGATTTTGCCGATCTGGTGGTGGAAGTAGGAAGTCGACACGTGTCAGACGAAGCGAGAAGCGTATTGTACCTGCCGTTTCTTCAATACTACGGATATTACACCTCCTTGAAGAAAGGTTTGAATCCGGATTTTCCCCGCAACCTCACGCAGGTTGTTAAACTGTAGGACAGCGTAACGAAATAACTTGCACTAAATTGCTGGCGAAAATCACTAACCCGCTGATATTTCGCCAGCAAAAGTGACAACTAATTTCGTTACGCGTCCTAGGCCGCTAATAAGGAGTGAAGTTAGCATGGAGCAGTCCAAAGTCGAACAGCGTCGCAATCAACTTGTCGAGTTGATCAGGGAGCAGGGAAGGATTACGGTGCAGGGAATCATCGAACATTTCGGATGTTCGGAAGCCACCGCACGGAGGGATCTCGAAGTTCTGGAAAAGTCGGGGCAAATCATCCGTACAATCGGTGGAGCGATTTATGAAGGCGGAAGTGCCGCGGAGATTTCGTTTTCGGAAAAGCGTAAGGTTTACTGGAAGGAAAAAGAAATGATCGCCTCAGTTGCAGCCGATCTCGTGCAGGAAGGAGACGTAGTCGGATTGACGGGCGGAACCACCACCTACTTGATTGCCAAGGCTCTAAAGAACAAAAAGGGCATAACGGTTGTCACTAACGCGGTCAACATCGCCATGGAATTGGCCGATGCGGAAGATATTCAGGTAGTGACCACTGGCGGGGTAATGCGCAGCAAAAGTTATGAACTATGCGGGCCTTTGGCGGAGAAAGTGATAGAAGGAATCAACGTGACCAAGATGTTTTTGGGTATAGGAGGAGTAACGAAGGAACATGGATTCACCATGTACTCGGAAATGGAAAATCGCATCGCGCAACTGATGATTGCACGGTCGAGTAAAGTCTATGCCGTGTCCGATCATTCCAAAATTGGACGGGCTTCGCTATTTACCATTGCACCTCTTCAGAGTGTCCATGCCATAATTACAGACCAGAAACCTGAACCCGATTTTATTGAATTGTGCGAAAAATCGGGAGTACGAATTTATACTCCATAAGCGAACATGATTTAGAATCGTGCACGCAAAAACAATTCTGGAAAGTGGGGAAAAGTATGCCACTAGTCAGTTCGACGCCAATGCTGCGGAAAGCAAGAGAAGAAGGTTATTGTGTGGCCGCGTTTAACGTTCATACGTTGGAAATGCTGCAGGCGGTTGTAGAAGCTGCCTCGGAATTGGAATCGCCTCTCATCATTCAATCC
>CAZESH010000137.1:0-10846 GCA_964514665.1 uncultured Caryophanales bacterium | reverse complement strand
TCGCATCCCTCGCGGATGCGTGGATTGAAATCACAACGTTGACATAGTGATCGACAGTCTCCTTGGTCGCATCCCTCGCGGATGCGTGGATTGAAATACAATCCGCTAATGTAAGAGCACTTGGAGAAATGGTCGCATCCCTCGCGGATGCGTGGATTGAAATCTGCCGGGCATACGAGTGGCGGAGTCGTTGCGGTCGCATCCCTCGCGGATGCGTGGATTGAAATCTACCGATTCAGGATCATTTGATGCTGTGCTTTCCAGTCGCATCCCTCGCGGATGCGTGGATTGAAATTTTGGAAAGGTCTCTTGTTGCGTCCGTGGTTTCCTGTCGCATCCCTCGTGGATGCGTGGATTGAAATGCTCCGTATTTGGTCATATTTGTTCACCACCTGTTGTCGCATCTCTCGCGGATCGTAGATTGAAATAAGCAATATAGAGAAGGGACATAAAATGGCAGAAGTCGCAGCCTGTCCCTATGTTTAAAGCTCTATTAAACAACTCATTTTCTGTCATCCGAGGTATCTCCCTTCAGGGTTCTACTTGATATGGCTGCATGCCCCTTCCTTAAGTGGGGAAGGGGTTTTGTGTTTTCGCCTACAGATGTGACTATATCCGCGAGCTCAATAGCTTTTTGTATTTTATTTACTCGTAGTCTATTCAATAAGCTCCCGTCTACGTTTCTTAGCAAAAAAGTAGGTAGAATTAATATTTTTCGGTTACGATTTGGCCATCCGGCCGGTTTTTAGTAAAATAAAAGGATAATAAATGGAAAAGGAGTGAATCATCATGGCACAGCTTTCAGTCGGACAGGCGGTACCGGACTTTACCTTGCCCGCATCGAACGGGGAGAACGTATCCTTGAGCGATTATAAAGGGAAGAAGCCAGTTGTTATCTATTTCTATCCGAAGGACATGACGCCGGGCTGCACGACGGAATCGTGCGATTTTCGCGATTATCACGGGGAATATTCGGAGCTCGGCGCCGAGGTGATCGGGATCAGTCCGGACGACCTCAAGTCGCATGACAAATTCATTGCCAAGCATGGGCTGCCGTTTCTGCTGCTGGCCGATACGGAGCGCGAGGTATGCGAGCTTTTCGGCGTATGGAAGCTGAAGAAAAATTACGGCAAGGAATACATGGGCGTGGAGCGCTCCACCTTTCTCATAGACAAGCAAGGCAATCTCGCCAGGGAATGGCGCGGCGTCAAGGTGAACGGCCACGTGCAGGAAGTGCTGGAAGCGGTGCGGGCGCTGCAGTAAAAAATAGAAGGGGTCACGCTGGCAGCAGTCGCAATGCCGTACGTTGACATGCACTCCAATTTCGAAAATCGAAATAAGAGTGGTCGCCGGCATGGATGTCATGCATTCCAATTTCGAAAATCGAAATAAGAGTGGGCGTCAGCACGGTTGACATGCACTCCAATTTCGAAAATCGAAATAGCAGCAGCTTCATGAGGGCATGGGCAATGGACGGCACGGAAGAAGTGGAAGGCTAGCAGGAATAGTTGCCTTAGTGATGAGCGTTGAGCGTCTGCCTTTGAAAACGTGTGATTCCCGTTTTCAACTGAGGTGAACTAGGACAGCTGTTCCCGCTAATGCTCAAATGTACGGGTTTTCGCAAAAAAAAGGACTGTCCAACGTTTTTTCGGACTATTTTTCTTAAACACGCACTAAAGTCTTGCATTTTGTTTCGCAAAAAGATACATTAAGAATGAACCACGACAATAGAATAATTTACGGGAGCTTGGTGAACCGGGCTGAGAGGACTGCTGACACGGCAGTTGACCGTTATACCTGAACTGGATAATGCCAGCGGAGGAACGAAGCTTGTTTGTGTAGTCGACAGCGGCCGCTTGTTTTATGCATGCGGTCTTTTTCTTGTCTGCATGTGGAAAACAAACGTGTTTGCGGAGGACCTCCGTTGATTTTATTCCGGTTCAAGGAATGATCAATCAGGAGGTTTTTTTATGTCCAAAGACAGCAACAGCGGCATTACCCGAATTCAACCGTTTCCAGGCAGCAGCAAGGTATATGTTCAAGGATCGCGGCAGGATATCCGCGTCGCGATGCGGGAAATCCGGCAAAGCCCGACTTCCGGCGCAAACGGCGAACAGCCGAATCCATCGATACGCGTATACGACACGAGCGGTCCGTACACGGATGAGCGGCAGCAGCCCGATATCCGCAAAGGCTTGCCGGCCAACCGCCTGTCGTGGATCGAGGAACGCGGCGATGTGGAGCGCTACGAGGGAAGAAAGCCCAAGCCGCAGGATAACGGCTACAAGTCGGCGGATGGAATCGCGGAGACGGATTCATTTCCCGCTTTGCTCCGCTCTCCTCTTCGGGCCGCAAAGGGAGCCAATGTCACGCAAATGCACTATGCACGCAGAGGCATCGTTACGCCGGAAATGGAATATGTCGCCATCCGCGAGAACGTAACGCCGGAATTCGTGCGTGACGAGATCGCTTCGGGGCGGGCGATCCTGCCGAGCAATATCAATCATCCGGAAAGCGAGCCGATGATCATCGGACGCAATTTCCTCGTCAAAATCAATGCCAATATCGGCAATTCGGCGGTTTCCTCCTCGATTGACGAGGAAGTCGAAAAAATGACTTGGGCGATCCGCTGGGGAGCGGATACGATTATGGATTTGTCCACGGGCAAAGACATTCATACGACAAGGGAGTGGATCATTCGCAATTCTCCGGTTCCGGTAGGCACGGTGCCGATTTATCAAGCGTTGGAGAAAGTGGACGGCAGGGCCGAGGAATTGACTTGGGAAATTTATCGCGACACCTTGATCGAACAAGCGGAGCAGGGAGTCGATTATTTCACCATTCATGCCGGCGTGCTGCTGCGCTATATTCCGCTTACGGCACGGCGGGTGACGGGAATCGTATCGCGGGGCGGCTCGATCATGGCGTCCTGGTGCCTGGCTCATCACGAAGAGAATTTCCTGTATACCCGATTCTCCGAGATTTGCCAAATCATGAAGGCCTATGATGTCGCGTTCTCGCTTGGCGACGGGCTGCGTCCGGGATCGCTCGCCGATGCCAATGACGAAGCGCAGTTCGCTGAGCTGGAAACATTGGGCGAGCTGACCAAGATCGCTTGGGAGCACGATGTGCAGGTGATGATCGAGGGTCCGGGTCATGTGCCGATGCACTTGATCAAAGAGAACGTGGATAAGCAGATGGAAATTTGCAAGGAAGCCCCGTTCTACACATTGGGGCCGCTTACGACCGATATTGCGCCTGGCTATGATCATATTACCTCGGCGATCGGCGCGGCGATGATCGGATCTTTCGGTACCGCAATGCTCTGCTATGTGACGCCCAAGGAGCATTTGGGGCTGCCGGATCGCAATGACGTGCGCGACGGCGTGATCACCTATAAAATTGCCGCCCATGCGGCTGATTTGGCCAAGGGACATCCCGGCGCGCAGATCCGCGACGACGCTTTGTCCAAGGCGCGCTTCGAATTCCGCTGGCGCGACCAGTTTAACCTTTCGCTCGATCCCGAGCGGGCGATGGAGTTTCATGATCAAACGCTGCCGGCGGAAGGGGCCAAAACCGCGCATTTTTGCTCCATGTGCGGACCCAAGTTCTGCAGCATGCGGATTACCCAGGACATTCGCGAATACGCGAAACAAAACGGCTTGGACGAACAAAGTGCGATTGAACAGGGACTGCAGGAAAAAGCCGATGAGTATAAGAAGGCGCATGTCTGAAGCGTTTGAGCTTCATGTGATCTCATCGGGAAGCCGCGGCATGGACGAATTCGTCCGTGTCGCAGCAGAGATCCGGCATGCCGCAAGCTGGATTCATATTCGTGAAAAAGCACGCAGTGCGGCCGAGCTTTGCCGCTGGATTTCGGCCGCGGCGGAGGCGGGCGTGCCGCTGGCGAAAATCGCCGTCAACGAGCGGGTCGATGCGGCTTGGACGATGAATGCGGGAGGCGCTCACTTGGGTGCGGAGGGTTTGCCTGCAGATGCGGTTAAACGGAGATTTCCCGGACTTCGTATCGGGAAATCCGTACATTCCCTTGCAGAAGCGGAATTGGCGGAAAGGGCGGGCGCCGACTATGTCATGTACGGCCATATTTATGCCTCGCCGTCGAAGCCGGGAACGCCCGGCCGCGGATTGCGCGAATTGGCGCGGATTGTCTCTTCGCTGACGATTCCCGTGATCGCCGTAGGCGGAATCACCCCGGAGCGTGCGGGAGAAATAATAGCTGCGGGAGCGGCAGGCATCGCCGTGATCTCCGGAATTTGGGAAGCGGAGGATGCGGCTGCCCGGGCAGCGCAATACAGAGATGCGCTGCGAAAGAAAGGAGAAGGATGATTATGAAACATGTGGACGCCGTTATTATCGGCGGTGGCGTGATCGGTTGTTCGATAGCTTATCATATGGCCAAAAGCAAGCGCAGAGTCGTTGTGCTGGAGCAGCAAAAGACGGGAAGCCAATCGTCGGGAGCGGCGGCGGGCATGCTCGCGGTGCAGGCGGAGGGGCTGGAGAGCAGTCCGCTTTATCCGCTGGCGAAACAAAGCAGAGACCGCTTTCCGGATCTCGCGCAGGAGCTGAAGGAGCTGAGCGGAATCGATATCGGACTGGTCGGCAGGGGCATGCTGAAGCCGGCTTTTTCCGAACGCGAAGCACAGCGTTTGCAGGCAGAGGCAGCGCATATTCAGAGGACAACGGGCGACGGCTGCGAATGGCTGTCGGCCGAAGAAACGAGAAAGCGGGAAGATAAACTTGCCGATTCCGTTGTCGGGGCGATGTATATTCCGCAGGACGGTCAAGTTTCGGCGCCCGATCTTACGAAGGCGTTTGCGTCCGCTGCGGCGGCATTGGGTGCGGACATAGCGGAGTACGCAGGGGATGTGCGGATCATCCGCGAAGGCGGCCGGATTCAGGGCGTTCGCACGGCTGAGGAAACCTACGTCAGCGAGACGGTGATTGCCGCGGCGGGAGCGTGGAGCGCCCAGCTTTTAGCGCCGCTCGGCGTCAACCTGCCGATATATCCCGTCAAAGGCGAATGCCTGTCGGTTATAAGTCCGGTTCGGCTGCTGCAGGCAACGGTGTTTGCCGAAGGCTGCTACCTGGTTCCGAAAAGCGGGGGACGGCTTGTGATCGGGGCCACGATGGTGGAACGGAGCTTTGACAAAAAAGTCAGCGCCGGCGGCATCGCCACTTTATTGAAACGTGCGAGCGAGATCTTGCCCGATATTGTCCATGCCGAATGGGAAAGCGCATGGGCCGGCCTGCGTCCGCAGACGGATGACGGATTGCCTTTTCTCGGCGAGCATCCCGCGATCAAGGGACTGATCGTGGCCGCCGGTCATTTTCGCAACGGCATTCTGCTCAGTCCGGTTACGGGCGCTTTGGTTGCCGATTTGGCGAATGGAGCCTCCGCCCGGCAGCTGGGGATCGAGGCGTTCGCGCTCGATCGAGGAATGTCGGCGCCGAGGGAAGCGGGTGCCGTGCAGTGGAACTGATCGTCAACGGAGAAACGGTGCAGGTGCCCGCAGCATGTGCAACGGTTGCGGAACTTCTGGTGCATTTCGGCTTGGACCGCAAAATCGCCGTGGTCGAGCATAACCTGCGGATTTTGCAAAAAAACGATTACAGCGGCGTGCAATTGGCAGCCGGGGACCGGATCGAGATTGTTCATTTTGTGGGAGGGGGTTAAGCAATGCTGAGAATAGGTCCGCATGAATTTCAATCCAGACTGCTATTGGGAACGGGCAAGTTTTCCGATTTTCAGATGCAAAAGCGTGCCGTGGAAGTTTCAGAAGCTCAGATTCTGACTTTTGCGGTAAGGAGGATGAATATTTTTGCAGCGAATCAGCCGAATTTTCTGGAGCTGCTGGATATCGGCAAATACAAGCTGCTGCCCAACACGGCAGGCGCAAAAACGGCTGAGGAAGCAGTGCGCATCGCCAAATTGGCCAAAGCCTCGGGGTTGTGCGACATGGTCAAGGTGGAGGTGATCGGCGACGAACGCACGCTCCTGCCCGATCCGATCGAAACGATGAAAGCCTCGGAGCTGCTGCTGGAAGAAGGCTTCATTGTTCTGGCTTACATCTCGGACGACGTAATTTTAGCCAAACGGCTGGAAGAACTGGGCGTGCACGCCGTCATGCCGGGTGCTTCGCCGATCGGATCGGGGCAGGGCATCGTCAATCCGCTTAATCTCGGCCTGATTATTGAGCAGGCGCGCATTCCGGTCATTGTCGACGCCGGCATCGGCTCGCCTGCGGACGCCGCCCAAGCGATGGAGCTGGGAGCGGACGGCGTGCTGCTGAATTCCGCCGTATCGGGAGCGAAGGATCCGGTCAAGATGGCATTGGCTATGAAACTGGCAATCGAAGCGGGGCGGCTCGGCTTTGAGGCGGGACGAATTCCCGCGAAGCGCTATGCGGCTGCCAGCAGTCCGAACGAAGGGATGAGCCGGGTTTGAACGACGGAAGGTATTCCAGGCAGGAATTGTTCGCCGGCATCGGCGTCGAAGGACAGCGCCGCATTGCCGCAAGCCATGTGCTGATTGTCGGCGCGGGCGCTCTCGGCACGGCCAACGCCGAATCGCTCGTGCGCGCCGGCATCGGCCGGCTGACGATCGTCGACCGCGATTATGTCGAGTGGAGCAATCTTCAGCGGCAGCAATTATATGGCGAAGAGGATGCAGCACAGAAATTGCCTAAGGCGATTGCCGCCTGCCGCAGATTAAAGCAGATCAATTCGCAGACTGTTGTCGATGCGCGGGTAAGCGATCTTACCACGGCGAACATCCGCGAGGCAGGCCGCGATGCCGATCTGATCATCGATGCAACGGACAATTTCGATACGCGCATGCTGATCAACGATTTTTCCCAGCAGCAGGGCATTCCTTGGATTTACGGGGCTTGCGTGGCCAGCTACGGCATCACGTTTACGATCATTCCGGGCGAAACGCCCTGCCTCGGCTGTCTGCTGGAAACCGTACCGCTGGGAGGGATGACCTGCGATACTGCGGGCATCGTCGGTCCCGTCGTACAGACGGTCGCCGCCCAGCAAAGCGCCGAAGCGCTCAAACTGATGGTCGGCGACCGGGCATCGCTTCGGGGAAAGCTGCTGTCCTTCGATCTGTGGCAAAATCGGCAGACAGCCGTCGATGTGATGGAATTGAAAAGACAAAGCTGTCCTTCCTGCGGAACGCATCGCACATACCCCTATCTGACGGCTGCCAATCATCCGAAAGCGGCGGTGCTATGCGGCCGTGACTCGGTACAGATACGTCCCTCCGCCGCGCAAGCGCGGAATTTGCCCGAACTGGGTGAAGCGCTGAGCGCGGCCGGTTATCAAGTGGAGCAGAATCCGTTTTTGCTGTCTTTCCATGCAGAGGACAGGAGGATCGTCGTGTTTGCGGACGGACGTGTGCTGATTCACGGTACGAAGGACGTATCCTCGGCGAAAAGCCTGTATCACCGGTTGTTGGGATAATTGTAAACAGGGGAGGAATCACTTTGAAGGTCTGCAGGGCTTTGACCATTGCCGGCTCCGACAGCGGAGGGGGGGCGGGCATTCAGGCGGATCTCAAGACGTTTCAGGAGCTGGGCGTTTACGGAATGAGTGCCGTGACGGCGGTCACTGCTCAGAATACGCTGGGTGTTCAGGCCGTTTTTGCGATCACGGCGGACGCTGTCGAACGGCAGCTGGAGTCGGTCGGCAGCGATTTGCCCCCGGATGCGCTCAAAACCGGGATGCTGCTAAACGGGGATATGGTCGCCGCTGTGGCCCGAAGCATCCGGCGCTTACAATCGAATCATGTAGTGGTCGATCCCGTCATGCTCGCCAAGGACGGATCGGCGCTGCTTGCGGATGAAGCGCTGGAAACATTGAAAAAGCAGCTTTTTCCGCTTGCCGAAGCGGTTACGCCCAATATCCCGGAGGCTGAAGCGCTGACCGGGCTGGAGATTCGAACGGAGCGGCAACAGAGGGAAGCCGCCCGCATCCTCTGCGGCATGGGGGCGCGCAATGTGATTCTGAAAGGCGGCCATGCCTGGAATTTAGAGCAGTCGATCGATTTGTGGTTCGATGGCCGAAATTTTTATGAGCTGGCGGGCCGGAGAATCGACACGAAGCACACACACGGCACCGGCTGCACCTTTGCCGCCGCCTTGACGGCGGAGCTGGCCAAGGGCAAAGCAATGGGGGAAGCGGTGCACACCGCCAAAGCCTTCATCCAGGCGGCAATCGAGGATGCAATCGCGATCGGAAACGGCATCGGCCCGACGAATCATTGGGCTTATCGGAACAGAATGCTTAAAAAAGGAGCGGAATCGTGAAGCATGCGATTGAACGCGGCGATGTCCGCAAGATGCTTAAGCTATATTTGGTGATGGGCAGCACGAACTGCCGCAAAAACCCGGTCGAGGTACTGCGCGAAGCGATTGACGGGGGCATTACCGCCTTTCAGTATCGCGAGAAAGGCGAGGGCTCGCTGCAAGGGATGGAAAGGCTTCGTCTCGGAAGCGAGCTGCGGGAAATTTGCAGGCTGCATGCCATACCTTTTATCGTCAACGATCAGGTAGATTTGGCGCTGGAACTGGATGCGGACGGAATTCATCTCGGACAGGAGGATCAGTCCCTGCCTGCCGTTCGGCAGAAGCTGGGGAAAGGCCGGATCATCGGAATCTCCGCGCATGACGTGGAGGAAGCGGAAATCGCCGTCATGCAGGGGGCGAATTATTTGGGCGTCGGTCCGATGTATGCAACCCGGACAAAGCAAGATGCGCATGCGGTCAAGGGGCCGTCAGTGATTCAGCAAATGCGTGCGGCCGGCATCGGCCTGCCTATCGTCGGCATCGGTGGAATCGCCCCTGGAAAGGCGCGGCCCGTGATGGTTTGCGGAGCTGACGGGATCGCCGTGATTTCCGCCATCAGCGAGTCGTCCGTGCCCCGAGCGGCGGCAGGGCTGCTCCTGAACGAAGTAAGTGAAGGCGGCAGATAACATTTAACGAAATGTTTACACCGTGTTCATATTCATTTTACCTTTGCCCCTTATACTGTACTCATGACCCCCCTTTTTTTTGAAAGTGATCCTTACTTGAGCTGCGGATGCTGTCCGCAGGCTCTTTTTTTTATTTTCCTAGTATTCGGGCCGGATTTTTTTATGTCATTATATATCAGGTCCAGATTTTACTTTAACGGGTTAATTTTCGTTCACAATTTGGTCACTGAAAAATAATCGCCTCTATGACATAATTCAAACTGAAGCAAAATAATGAAAATTATGGTAGGAGGGTGCTGTCATGCCGCGTTTCTCCATGCGAAAGTGGAGTGTTTTTTTGGTCATCGCCGCCATCGTGGCGGTTTCCGTTACAGCCTTTGAAATGTATGACCATAACCAGCAAAATAAAGAAAAGGAAATACGCCGCAGCATATTTCTGAGCGATATGCAAAGTCCGAAGCCCGCGCCGGATTTTACCCTCGCCGATCAAAACGGCAAGCAAATCTCGATGAGCGACCTTAAAGGGAAGATCGTCATTTTGCAATTTATGGATCCTGTCTGCACCGATATTTGCCCGATCGTATCCCAAGAATCGATTGCCGCCGACAAGCAGCTGGGAGACAAGCAAAAGCAGGTCGAGTTTATTGCGGTCAATGTCAATGAATATCATGCTTCCCGTCAGGATGTGCTGGACTTTTCCAAGTCCCACGGCCTGCAGAAGCTGGCCAATTGGCATTTCGTAACCGGAACCAAGAAAGAGCTGCAGCAGGTTTGGAAGGATTACGGCATTGAGGTCATTCCCAATCCCGACGGCGATGTGTCGCACAGCGCCAATATGTATTTTATTGATAAAAAGGGCGAGGAGCGTTACGTCGGATTTCCCCAAAACGATGCCGCTTCGATTAATCAATGGGCAAAAGGAATCGCCTACTTTTCACAAAAAATGATGTGATTGAAACATGCCGGTCCCGAGTCGGCTCTCGCAAATCGTACTGCTCTACCTGCAAACCGTTCCTGTAATCTTAGTCTGACCAATACCAGAAAATTGGGTGAAAGAAAATAATGGCGCACTCATTATAAATATGCTCCATTTGTTGCGAAATAATGTCGGCTAAGTTCGTTATAAGGATACGCTAGATTGAAGACAAAGCCAGAGTGAAGGTGTTTATATTCATTTCTAACAGTCGGAGAGGGATTTCTGTTCCATAGTGAGTCTGTTTTTCGTTGCTAAAGGGAGGACCTGAGAGACCTAGAACCATGAAAGTCGGAGATCTTCGCTTTAAGCATTTGCTGCGATGAATCTTGGTCTGTCAGGTCTGGACTGGACATTCTATGCATCCTTGCCGAAAAGCAGTCGATCTAGGGAATAGAAATCCCTCTTTCGAACGTCTGAAATATAAACCCGAACGTAAAACAAACTTTGTCTACAGGTTAAAGCTGCCTTCGGGCAGTTTTTTTTATAAAATAATGCGCGTTTGATGAAGGGGCAAACTGTAAATAATGGGGATATCCCCATTAAGGAGTGCCTCCACGTGTTGAGAAGAATGTTTATTCTGCTGCTGGCCATATCCGGCTGTTTTTTTGTGATTATAATGCGTTTATTCTGGATTCAGGTAGCTGCAACGGAACGGTTTTCCGCAAAACATGTCGATTTGGTCCGCCGTTCGATTGCCCAACGGGAAATGAGTCTGGAGCTGCAGAGCGGCAGAGGGGATTTTTATGATCGCAATATGCATCCGCTTACTGGCCAGAAAGGTTTCGGATTGGCGGTATTTCCGACGAATGATCATTTCCGGGGAAATAGTGCTGACATTTATTCGTTGACAAGGATGCTTCATACCTCGTCAGAGG
>CAZESH010000136.1:0-10868 GCA_964514665.1 uncultured Caryophanales bacterium | reverse complement strand
ACTTCCGGTTACGGTCTGCTCGTTGACAGTGATGGCGGATATCCGGTAACGAATGATTCCACCGGCAGTCTTGAATTCTACTATGGCGGCACGCCTACGGAAGGACGCCGCTTTACGAAAAACAACCTGGAATACTTTGTTATGGTGGGAGATCCCAAAGCGATTATGACTACCGCGTCCGATGTAACGGGTAAGGCTCCATTACTGCCTAAGTGGTCTCTTGGATTTATGAATTTCGAATGGGGAATTAATGAAACCGAGATGACCAATATGGTCGACACGTATCGCGCCAAGGACATTCTATTGACGCGTATGCGATTGATTATGATTGGAAGAATTATGGTGAAACCAACTATGGTGAATTTACTTGGAATACGACGAATTTCCCAAGCGCCTCATCAACTTCGCTGAAGACAACGATGGATGGCAAGGGAATCAAAATGATCGGCATCACAAAACCACGGATTGTGACCATTGATGCTAATAGTAATCCGACAACGCAAGGTACGGATGCAACTAACGGAGGATATTTCTATCCGGGTCATAACGCGTATACGGATTATTTCATTCCTGTCACAGTCAGAAGCATCGATCCTTACAATTCCAGTGAGCGCTCTTGGTTCTGGAGTCATTCGGAAGCTGCATTTGACAAAGGCATCGTCGGCTGGTGGAATGATGAAACAGATAAAGTTACTACCGATACAGCCTCCTATTGGTTTGGGAATTTTACAACAACCTATGCCTCACAAACAATGTATGACGGACAAAGAACTTATACGAATGACGGAACTCGGGTATGGCAGGCTGCCAGAACGTTCTACCCAGGTGCGCAGAGATATGCAACAACCTTATGGTCGGGCGACATTGGCATTCAATTCGTAACTGGTGAGGAAATAAACTGGGCTACCGGAATGCAAGAGCAGCGTGCAAACATGCTCTCGGCAATTAATCTGGGTCAGAACAAATGGGGGATGGATTCGGGCGGATTTAACGGATATTATGGCACGATCAAAAATCCAAGTCCGGAATTGTATGCTCGCTGGCTGCAATTCAGCGCTGTAACTCCTGTATTCAGAGTCCACGGTAACCTCAATCAACAACGTCAGCCGTGGTACTATGGCTCATCGGCGGAAGAAGCTACAAAAGCCGCAATTCAGTTTAGATATTCATTGCTGCCTTATATGTATTCCTATGAAAGAATGGACAACGAAGTCGGCTTGGGTCTTGTCAGACCGCTTATCTTTGACAATCCTACCGATGCTAATGTTGCGAATTCCATTGATTCCTGGATGTTTGGTGAATGGATGCTTGCATCACCTGTCGTAGAGAGAGGACAAACTTCCAAGAGCATTTACCTTCCTGCTGGAACATGGACAGATTATTTCAGAGGCAATACGTATACAGGCGGTCAAACGATCACTTATCCTCTGAATGCCGAATCATGGACGGATATGCCTGTATTCATCAAGAAGGGAGCGATTATCCCATCACAAAAAGTGCTCGATTATGTCGGACAAAGCTCGATCACTACTGTTAATGTGGATACATTCCCTGATACAACACAATCCAGCTTCACCTACTATGATGATGATGGTTCATCATACAACTATGAGAGTGGAACGTATTTCAAACAGGTGATGACTTCACAGGATAATGGAGGCAGTGGAATAAGCTTCAACATTGCAGCCAAATCGGGTACGTATACCCCTGCGGTTACGAACTATATTGTGAAAATTCACGGCAAAGCGGGTACAGCTGTAACTATGAACGGATCGGGGCTTACTTCCTACGCTGACCTGAATGCACTACTGGCAGCTGGTGGAGAAGGCTGGTCCACAGGCAAAGATATTTATGGCGATGTGACTTATGTAAAAGCTGCTGCTGCAAGTGCAAGCGCCAAAGCTATTGTAGTTACAGGTACTGCAACACCTGGAGCAACTACAATGAACTATGAAGCCGAATATGCATCACTTTCTGGAGATACAACAGCAACACAAGCTACAATAAACACAAACCATACGGGCTATACAGGTACTGGTTTTGTCGATGGAATGAATAACGTGAATGCTGCTGCTACCATCTATGCGGATGTGAGAACTGACGGCGACTACAGTGTTGGCTTACGTTATGCTAATGCATCTGGTTCGGCCAAAACGATGAGCATATTCGTAAATGGTGCTCGTGTGAAACAAACAAGTCTTGCAAATCTCGCAAATTGGGACACATGGGCTACACAAAGTGAAACTTTGCCGCTTAAAGCAGGGCGGAACACGATCACTTACAAATACTACAGCGATGCCGGAGATACAGGCAATGTGAATCTGGATGCGATCACTGTGGCTTTGGAACCAACAATTGCCAAGTATGAAGCGGAAACTGGAGCGCTCTCTGGCGGTGCTTCCACAAACCAGAATCACGAGTTCTATTCCGGAAAATCCTTCGTAGATGGAATGACCGCTGTTGGGGCAGAGGATAAATTTACGGTGTATGCGCCATCTGCCGGAAATTATTCAGTTGCTCTCAGGTATGCCAACGGATCACAAAGTACGAAAACATTGAGCACGTACGTGAACGGCTCTGATGTAGCAACAGCAAGCTTAACGAGTCCGGGATCAAGCTGGGATGTATGGCAGGATAATGTACAGACCTTGACTTTATCTGCTGGTTTGAATACGATTGCTTACAAATACGATTCTGGAGACAGCGGTAATGTGAATATCGATCGAATCTTGGTCGCTTCATCAACGCCGGGTACACCAGAGTCGGAGAAGAACTTGCTAGACAATGGTGGATTTGACCGTGTTACCAGCTTCGGTTCCAATTGGACGGAGTGGCATTCAGGCACCTTGGCATATGGCATTGATAGCGGTTCAGGGACTTATCCTCCGGAATCTCCTTGGACAGAGGAACAAAGAGCATACTTCTATCTCTCAGGAGCATATCAACAAAGCATTCACCAAGTTATCAGCGTTCCTACCAACAATGCGAACTATAAGTTTGAAGCTTGGGTAAGATATTCGAACACAACAGCTACAACTGCTAGGGCGGAAATATCCAATTATGGAGGTGCAACTCAATACTACAATATTTCCAAAGACGGTGTATGGAAGTATATTAGTATTAGTAATATCTATGTGACCAACGGACAGATTGATGTTGGCTTCTATGTAGATTCTCCAGGCGGAACAACGCTTCATATTGATGACGTTAGAATAACAAAGGAATAATCACACAGATTAACGTTCATTACTGAAGAAAAGAGGCTGTCTCAAAGTAGATATCTACTTTTGAGACAGCCTTTTTCCGTAGGATCCTCCCGATTTCAAAAGTAATCAAATGAAAAAGGGAAGAAAAAGGTTGACACATAAGTAACCATTGGTTATATTATAACCAATGGTTACTTATGATTGAGGAGTGAAGATAATGCAAATCAAGCAAATTTCAGAGCATGTGTGGAGTCTTAGAATCTGGATGGTCATTCCGGTTACCGTTTGGATCGTCAAGAGCGAAGATGGAGTCCTATTGGTGGATGCCGGTGTACCGATGATGGCAAAGGGGATTTCGAAATTCATTGAAAAGCTGCAGGCCGGACCGTTGAAAGCGATCTTGCTGACCCATGGCCATTCCGACCATGTAGGAGCTATTCAACGAATTATGCAAGCTCATCCCGTTCCGGTATTCGCCCACACCATTGAAATTCCATATATGGCAGGAGAGCTGCCATATCCCCGCCGCAAAAAAGCGGCAGTTTCACTTGCCATATCTTTGGTTCAGCCTCTTGCCTCGAATGAGCAAGGCGGGTTGCTTCAGCATGGCGTATTGCAGCCTTATTTAACCCCGGGCCATTCCCCCGGACATGTAGCATACTACCATGCTGAGGACAGTGTGCTGCTGGCAGGAGATATGTTCACCTCGAAAAGGGGAAGGCTCCGCCGCCCCATGCCGATGTTTACGGCGGATATGGATGAAGCGGTGAGAAGCGCTGCCCTTGTAGGCCGTTTAAAGCCGAAGCATCTGGAGGTGTGCCACGGGAACCCGGTCTTGCATCCGGCCGATCAAGTGGCGGATTATATGAAGAACAATCGCAGTCGCAATGAGTGACTTGGCTTTAAAGTATGCGCTGAAGCTGCTGCAAGCTCTGACAAATACGAACATGAGGTGAAGAGCATGCTTCGGGCGATGCAGGATATATTCACTCCGGCCGAAAGCAGCTCTGTGGAGGCGAATCAAAGCAAGGGATTATCGAGATGAGAATGACTTCGAAATTCCCGAGGCGTAATCCCCATATATTTTTTGAACAGCTTGTTAAAGAAGCTGATGTCGCAAAATCCGACTTCATGGGCGACATCCAATACTTTTTTTTGTTTGTTTTCAAGCAAAGCGCATGCTTTGCGGATTTGTACCGTATGCTTGTAGTCCAAAAGCGTCATTCCAGTGACGCTTTTGAATTTCGCGGTAAAGGAAGAAATGCTCATTCCGCATGCCCTGCTGAGATCGGATAAGGTGACGGGCTGATCGTAATGCTGCTCAATAAACCTCGCAATAGCTTGAATCCGCGCCCCGTCTTCCGTTTCAATAGAAAGTCTGCCTTCGTTCTCATGATGAAAACGGCTTAACAGAACCAAACATTCGAGCAGTCTTGTTTTGATCACAAGCTGGTATCCGTCGGATTTTTCGCCATATTCACGAAAAATCGCTTCAAGATTTGCTTCGAGTTGAACCATCTGCAGCGGTTCAAGATGAAGATAGGGGATGAATCCGGCGTCCTTGCGCAGGAACGGCGCGAGATAGAAAAAGTCGATAAATGCGGGGAGACGCTGCAAAGCCCGCATTTCCGGACCAAGCAGTTCCAGGTTAAACAGCACATTGAAGACTAGCGATTTTTCGTGTCCGTCACCAAAGTAGCTGTGCGCGATTTGCGGTTCAATGACAAACACGTCGCCGGACTTGATCTCGTAGCGGTTTCCTGACATTTCATGAATCGCATTACCGCTTATCACGTAAACGAGCTCGATAAAATCATGAATGTGTGCCGGAATGATTTGATTTTCCCCTATCGGACAGCGATCGATATAAAAGGGGAATTTGGAATTCTCAAAATAATTTTCTCCGAGGTATATGGTCATAAGGACACCACCTTTGGCAGATCGCCATACAGTATTCACAAATCACCCAAGATTTATTTTCTATTTTATATTAATTTTAGTTTGCAGACCATATAGTTTTCGAAATGGAGATGATAGGCGATGGTACTGAACGGGACGGTTTTGGTTTCAGAGGAACAGATCCGTGATTATAGGGAAAACGGTTTTGTGCAGGTGAACAATGTGTTGAATGAACAAGAGTTGGCAGAATTGCGGGGATATATCGATGATGTCATGGGACGGGATGGCGCGCAATCGATTCAAACGGACAGGGCGGGCGGTGCTTATTACAGCGTGTTGAATCAACGGGTGAATACGTGGCGTGATCACGGCGGGATCGCGCGTTTTGTGCTTTCCCGGCGTTTTGCGGAGATCGGCAGGCAGCTTACCGGATTTTCGGGAATCCGCTTGTTTCACGACCATGCACTTCTGAAAATGCCGCATGATTCCAAGCCCACCCCTTGGCATCAGGATTACCCGTATTGGCCGATGCAGGACCCCGGAGCTTTTTCGATATGGATCGCGCTGGATGATGTGGATGAACGTAACGGCTGCATGGCGTTCGTGCCAAAAACTCAAAAAATCAGGAATTTAAAACATATTGATTTAGTCAATCCACAGGATATTTTCGAATCGGTGGATACGGACAAAAACAACGCCGTCATCGTGCGGATGAAAGCGGGAAGCTGCACGTTCCATGACGGACTGACTTTTCATTACGCCCACGCCAACACTACCGATAAGCCGCGGCGTGTCCTGGCGGTCATCTACATGCCGGAGGGCACGGTATACAACGGCAAATCTCATTTGTGCACGAGCTTCTATAATTTAAAGCCCGGTACAGTGTTGAACCATGGGCTTTTTCCTAGGCTGGCATAGAAAGCATTTCAATAACCATTCCATAGCATGACTCGCTTGCGTATATCGGAGCGGGTCTTTTTTTCGTAATCGGATAAATCTAAAAGCTCCACCATTTTGGTCTATTTCTTACGTGTAGGTCGGAGATATCATGCTCTACAATGAAAGTATATAAATGCAAACACAAGGAACAGGAAAAAAGGGGGGAGTCCATGATTCACTTGATTGTGGCAGGAGCAGGTACGATGGGCAGGGTGCATGCCGAAGCCTTCCGCCAAATGGATCAAGTTAAATTGACCGCGATTGTTGACCGGGATCTGGAACGTGCGCAAAATCTGGCGCAGTCGGCACAGACGGGTACCCGCGCTTTCGAAACGTTAGAGAAGGCTATGGAGGCTTGTCCCGAAGCGAAGGTGATCGACATTTGCTTGCCCACCTTTTTGCACAAGGAAATGGTGCGGCAAGCCGCAGATTTCGTTCCCTATGTGATTTGCGAGAAACCGCTCGCCGGAAATGTTGGATCAGCGGGAGCGAGGTGCGGGAAGTATATGCCGAGGCAGCTTATTCCCGCTTTACCGACACCATCATCGACGACTGCGGTACGCTTGCGTTGAAATTCGACGACGGTCTGATTGCCACACTCGATTTCAGTTGGTCCCGAAACCGTACCTTCCCGACCTGGGGCGATGTTACGCTAGAGTTGATAGGAACAGAAGGCACACTGTGCGTCGACTCCTTCGCCCAGAGGATGAATGTATATTCGAATGAAGCCGGATATGAGTGGGATTATTGGGGCGACGACATGGATCTCGGCCTAGTCGCCGATTTCATCGATCATGTCCGGCAGCGAACCGAGCCGACAGTGTCTGGAGAAGACGGATTGAGGGCGGCGGAGCTGGCATTTGCCGCCTACGAATCGTCTGCCCTCCAAGGCATAATGGCCGGTTCGGTCAAAGGGTAGCATTCCTAACGTGATCCGGCATCTTGCATCTCGCAGGATGCTTGAATCAATAGATTAATAGACATTTTCTTAAAAAAAGGGAGGTAACAACATTGAAAAAAGCAATCTTACTTGGCCTCATTATGGTTCGCTGCGAGTGCATCCGCGTCCCCATCTAAAAATTGCCGAAATCTCTGTTAGGGTTGGTTTCCAAGACGAGAAGTACTTCAGCAGGGTGTTCAAAAAACAAGCCTCCGTCACCCCGCAGCAGTTTTAGGCAGGATTTGGAATAGAACCCTGTAGAGATCAAGCTGGCGGCCGATGGCTTAAACCGCTGCCGATGTTCACAGATGAACAAGCAGCTTGCCATATAATTCGATGTATTGGCGGGCAGATTTTTTCCAGCTGAAATCGGATTTTGCAATATTGTTCAAAATCAGGCTCCACCTTTGCTGATCGCGGTACATCTCAATCGCGTATTGGATTGCATGCAGCATATCGTCCGCATTCGGATGGGTGAAGCTGAAGCCGTTTCCTTCTCCGCTGAATTCGTTGAACGCCTGCACCGTATCCTTCAAACCGCCCGTTTCCCTCACGATCGGCACGGCGCGGTAGCGCAGCGCCAGCAGCTGTCCGATCCCGCAAGGCTCAAACAGCGAAGGCATGAGAAAAAGATCGGACGCCGCATAAATTTTCCGTGCCAAGGCATCGTCAAATGCAGTTCGGACGAAGATTTGCTGAGGATACCGCTGCGCCATATAACGAAAAAATTGCTCGTATTCAAATTCACCTGTCCCCAAAATGGCAAGCTGCAATTGCAGCTGCAGCATTTCCTGCAATTTATCGCGAATCAAATCAAAGCCTTTTTGCTGCACCAATCTCGATACGATCCCGATCAGCGGAATATGCTCATTTACGGTCAATCCCGTTTGCAGCTGCAGCGCGGTTTTGTTTTGGCGTTTTTTATCCGGAGAATCGCGGTAAGGGGTGTGCAGCTGCGCATCATGCAGCGGATCGTAGCTTTCATCATCGATTCCGTTTACAATGCCGTATAATTTGCCTGCATTCGCGCGGAGCAAGCCGTCCAGGCCTTCGCCATACTCCGCGGTCTGGATTTCCCCGGCATAAGTCGGGCTTACCGTTGTCAGGATGTCGCTGTAAACCACGCCCGCCTTAAGACAGCTTGCATGGCCGTAGTACTCGATCGCATCGAAGTGGGATCCCTGCATGTCCGACAACTCGATGAGATGCTCCCTTGCGATCAATCCCTGATATTTCAGATTATGAATCGTAAACATCGTCTTCATGGATTCGTAAAAAGGATGCCCGGAATAGGCTGTGCGCAAATAAAACGGCATGAGTCCCGTCTGCCAGTCATGGCAATGCAGCAGATCGGGAAGAAACCCGAGATGCGGCAGTGCTTCCAAAGCGGCTTTGCCGAAAAAAACAAACCGTTCCGCATCGTCGTCATAGCCGTATAATCCCTGTCTTTTAAAATAATACTCGTTGTCGATAAAATAATAGCGGATCCCTGCATGCTCGAGCTCCTGGATGCCGCAGTACTGATTTCTCCATCCCAATGAAACCGTGAATGTTTTTACCGTTTTCATTGCTTTTTTTAACGCTTCCGGTATGCCTTCGTATTTCGGCAGCATCACCCGCACATGGGCTCCCTGACGGTTCAACTCCTTCGGCAAGGCTCCGATAACATCGCCCAAGCCGCCCGTCTTAATGAAAGGAGCGCCTTCCGAAGCAATGAAAAGAATATTCATAGGTATCACTCCCCGAAAATGGATGCTTCCTTAGTCGGAATGCGCTTACAGCAGGGCATATTTTCAAAAGATCTCCTGTCTTTTCAACACGGTGAACGGCGCAAGCTTGTCGCCGGAGAGCACTTTGTCTTTATGAATGACAGCGTCTTTATCGATAATCGCCGTGTTCAAATTTGCATTTTCGTGGATCACGGTGTTCTGCATGATAATGCTGTTTTTGATGTGAGCCCCTTTTGCAACTTTAACCCCCCGGAAGAGGATGCAGTTTTCCACTTTACCTTCAATTACACATCCGTTGGCAATCAGGGAATGACTGACTTCTGAATCGCCTTTGTAGCGGGTGGGAGGTTCATCCTTGATTTTGGTATAGATGAAGTCCGGCTCGTAAAATAATTGTTTCCACACATTGGCGTCAAGCAGCTTCATGCTGTTGGCATAGTAGCTTTGCAGCGTATTCACCACACCTAAATAACCTTTGTATTCATACCCTGCGATGTTAAGTTCATCGGTGCTTTTCATGATGGCGTCCCGGACGAAATTGTCGTAGCCTTTGGCAAGGAATTTCTCCACCAGCCTAATAAACAAAGCCTTGCGCATAACGAAGATTTCCAATGAAACAAGCCCGCTGTCGAGGCGGCCTTGAGGTTCCCGCATGTCGATCACCATGCCTTGCCGGTCAAGCTTGATTTTACGGCTGTCGGTTTGCGTTTGACTGCCGATATTTTTGTAAACCATCGTAATGTCCGCTTTTTTTTCGATATGGGTCTGAAGCACGTCGCGAAAATCGATGTTGCAAACCATATGGCTGCGCGTCAATACGACGTATTCCTGGGTGCTTCGGTAAAAATAATCCATTTGATAGTAAAATTGATACAAGTCGCCTTTTATAATTTCTTTCACTTCATCGTTGCCGGGAGTAAACAGGAACAACCCGTTGCGCTTCCGGTCCAAATTCCATTCTTTGCCCGATCCGAGATGGTCCATCAATGAACGATACTTCGAATGCACGAAAACCGAAACGTTGTGGATTCCCGAATTGACGAAGCTGGACAAAATAAAGTCGATTAACCGATAGCGTCCTCCGAAAGGGACTGAAGCGAGACAGCGATGATGCGTCAAAACATCCAATTGATGCTCCTCGTTGACCAAATTGATCACGCCCATAACATTCTGCATGAAAATAAACCTCCCTTCAGTATTTATGCTATGAGATTTCCTGCTGGCCGCCGATTAACGTTACCTTGTCCTCGCTTCCGACAGATGCGCCGTTTCTGAGCGTGATCCCCTCGTTAATAATGCATCTGTACAGTCTGACATTCTCCCCGATTTTGACGTTGGGCATAATCACGGAATCCTTCACCACGCTGTTTTCACCGACGCTTACTCCATAAAAAAGCACGGAATGGTCGACTTCGCCGTACACTTCGCAGCCTTCATTCAAAAGCGAATTTTTCACTTTGGCCGAGGGGCCGATGTAGTGGGCCGGTTGATTCGGGTTTAGCGAATAAATTCTCGAATCCTTGTCCCTCAGGTTTAATTCGGAATCAGATTTCAATAAATCCATGTTGGCTTCCCATAAGCTTTCCACGGTTCCGACATCCTTCCAATACCCTTTGAACGGATACGCATAGAGACGGGTTTGGTCGCCCAACATGCGGGGAATGATATCTTTGCCAAAATCGTTTCCGGTTTTTCCGGAGGTAGTGGTATCCTGCATTAAATGGGAACGCAAAGTTTCCCAATCAAATACATAGACTCCCATCGAAGCGAGATTGCTTTGCGGTATTTCCGGTTTTTCTTCAAATCGCACCACGCGATGATTCCCGTCAACGGTCATAATGCCGAAACGGCTGGCCTCGTCCCAATTCACTTCGATGACTGCAATGGTGGCCTCGGCATTGTTGCTTTTATGGAACTCGATGATATCGTTGTAATTCATTTTATAAATATGGTCGCCTGATAAAACCAGTACGTACTGCGGATTGTACTGCTCGATAAAGTGAATGTTTTGGTAGATGGCATGAGCCGTGCCCCTGTACCAGCTCCCGCCGTTTTGTTCCGCATACGGGGGCAGGATCGACAAGCCTCCTTCTTTGCGGTCCAAATCCCAAGACGTCCCGTTGCCCAGATACGAATGCAGCACCAGTGTTTGAT
>CAZESH010000135.1:0-10945 GCA_964514665.1 uncultured Caryophanales bacterium | reverse complement strand
GGATATGGTCTCCAGGCTTCCAGTCAGCCGGGCATATTCCCCCGGACTGCAGCGCCTGCAGCACACGGAGCGTTTCGTCTACACTGCGGCCCACATCGTTATGGTTGACGACCTGATATTTGACTTCGCCTTCCGGGTCGATAATAAACAATCCCCTTAGCGCCGTTCCTTCGTCTTCAACCAAGACGCCGTAATCGCGGCTTACCTCTTTGGTAAGATCGGAAGCAAGCGGAAAATTCAAACGGCCCAAGCCATTTTCATCCCGCGGTGTATTGATCCAAGCACGATGCGTAAATTGGCTGTCGATGCTTACGCCCAGAATTTCGGTATCGAGTCTTTGGAAATCCTCGTAAGCATCGCTCATTGCGGTAATTTCAGTGGGACAAACAAAAGTAAAATCCAGCGGATAAAAGAAAAAGATCAACCATTTCCCCCTATAATCCTGCAAGGAAACTTGGCCAAAATGCATCCCGTCGCCAAACGCCGTCTTCATCTCAAAATCAGGTGCAGCTTTTCCTACCAATCGTTGTGCCATTATGCATCCTCCAGTAATCGATTTCTTTTTTATGTATAGTAGCATAATTGATAATTATTATCAATATTAAATTATAATTATTATAATTTAAATCCGGATATAATTTTCCTCTCCGTAAACGACAAGTAGCCTCATTCGCTTTTTTGGCGAAAGAGGCTTTTTTGCATCTAATTTAAACTAACCATGCACGGCTAACAATAACCAAGAGGATAAAAAGGACCAGTATTACGCCAGTAGTTGTGAACATCCCGTATCCGGCGCAGCTTGCACCTGCATATGCCATTTTTCAACTCCCCCTTTCAAGAAAGTTACTGTATTTTACGCTAAAACTCAGGAATCCGTATGGACGCTTTGTAAAAATGTGCAGATGACTCATAAATTCTCCATGATCCGGTGATGATACAAAAAAACACCAAGGATGAGCAAAATGAAAAAGCTCTTATTTCTGCTGATATTAATAACTGGTTTATCAACTGTCACCGGATGCTGGAGCAGCCGGGAACTGTCCGAATCGGGCATATTAATTGCCGGAGCCTTTGAAAAAGCCGGTAAAAAGGATATCCGCTTCTATTACCAGATACTCGATCCCAAAAAATTGAAGCAGGATGAACCTGAAGCGAAGGTGATCCTCTCCTCCTCGGGTCCGACGGCCCACGAAGCCACCTGGCGGCTGATCAATGGTTTAAAAAGGCGTCTATTCATCTCGCATACGAAAGCCGTCATTTACAGCACCGAGCTTGCCAAAGAAGGAAAGGTATTTCGCCTGATGGACGCTATGAACCGCGATCAGCAGTTCCGTATGAACAGTTATCTCTACGTCGCCAATGACCCCCTGAATATGCTGGGGACCGCCTCTCCGCTTGAGCCGATATCGGGCATTGGATTGTCCAAAGGGGCCGCTGCAGTGGAAAACGACGTATCCGAGATGATCTCGGTCACTCTAAGGGAATTCATGAAAGACAGTTTGGGTCCGACCGGATGTGCTTACACTTCTTTTCTCAAGCTGCACAAAGAATCGGATCCGGCAACCACGCATGTGGACATTGACGGACCTGCCATTTTCAAAAATGAGAAGCTGGTGAAGATCATCTCTTCCCATAAAATAACCAGAGGAATGCTATGGTTTGAGAACAAGGTCAAAGGAACGTCGATCAGCTTGAAAATCCCCGAGGATCCCAAGTATCATGCGGCAATCGAGGTTCATTCGGCGGGCACAAAAATCACCCCTCGGATAGAGGACGGAAAACTGGTGATAGATGTGGCCGTAGAATCCTCGGGGGACATTAATGAATGGCAATCTTCACGGCCTTTAACCATCCGCAGTATAGAGCTGCTGGAGCAGGCATACCAGCAGGAAGTCGTCAAGGAAATGGAAATGGCGTTAAAAAAAATGCAGGAAGAGCCGGTTACCGATGTGCTGAACATCGGATTGGAGGTATATCGTCAGCAGCCCAAATACTGGCGCAAAGCACACAAGGATTGGGACAATATTTTCAAAAAGCTGGACGTGCGCATCAAGGTTGAAGCTAAAATCAAAAATCTGGGCATGGTAAAAGACAGGAAACCCGATTCCCCCAAACCCGGATTATTCCCATGGAGCTATTAAACCGGGTAAACAAGATAGAATAATTTCCGATCGGCAGAGAACGCTAATCAAAAAGCTGGAGGTGGCATATTGTTTTTTGCTAAATGGTTTCAACGAAACAAGAAACGTCGTCAGAACAGTCCGCTTCAACCCTCGCTTCCGCAGAATCTCCCGATTTTCCCGGAATTGGAGCGCAACGAGCGGTTTATCAAGGATGCATTGGGTTATCCCCCCGATTTAGTAAGCCGTAAAATGCAGATCGGCTCTAATGCCAAACAGGCTATGCTGATCGGAATGAACGGTCTTGTAGACAAAGATAATGTGCAGTTGTCTGTGATCAGGCCGCTGTTGGAGCATGACCAAACTCAACTGGAAAGCCTGGCCGACATCGAAAATATCATTCAGATCGGCAATTTCAAACGAAGCAGCGACATGGCCGAAGTTATTAAAGATTTACTGAACGGCCATACCCTCCTGTTACTGGAAAAGCATACGGAAGCGATCATCATCAGCCTTCAAGGATTTGCTTCCCGACCGATTGCAGAGCCGAAAAGCGAACCATCGGTTCGCGGTCCCCATGAAGGCTTTACCGAAGCGTTGATGACCAATTTGTCGATGTTGAGGAGAAGGTCTCCCGATCCAAAGCTGCGTTTTGAAATGCTAAATATTGGTACAAAAACACATACAAGGGTTTGCATTATATACATGGAGGATATAGCCGCTTCCGAAGTGGTGGCGGAAGTGAGGAAACGAATCAGCGGCATTAAGACCGAATCGATTTTCGAATCCGGATATATTGAACAATATATCGATGATGAGCCGCAATCGCTATTACCAACGATCGGCAACACGGAAAAACCGGACAAGCTTCTCGGCAAAATAATGGAAGGCCGAATCGGCATTCTGGTTGACGGCTCTCCTACGGCATTATGGGTCCCTTATTTGTTCATGGAGGGCTTCCAGTCGCCCGAAGATTATTATTCATTGCCTTTCTACAGCTCTTTCGTGCGGATGCTGCGATTCGGTTCGTTCTGGCTTGCAATAAGCCTGCCGGCGATCTATGTAGCAACGCAAAATTTCCATAAGGAAATCATACCGACCCCGCTTTTGGCCAGCATTGCGGCAGCCCGCGACGGTGTTCCTTTTCCGCTTGTAATGGAATTAATCATTATGATTCTGATGTTTGAAATTCTAAAGGAAGCCGGTGTGCGTATGCCGAGAGCCATCGGACAGGCCGTTTCCATTGTCGGTGCGCTGATTCTCGGGGATGCCGCCGTGCAAGCCGGAATTGTCGGTACACCAACCATTATCGTTGTAGCCTTGGCCGGTATTTCCACATTCATCGTGACACCCTTTACCGATGCTGTAAGTCTGCTGCGGATTCTGCTGATTATCCCCGCCTCCATTCTCGGTTTATTCGGACTGATCATGGGTATTCTGGCGATGCTTACTCATATCGCTTCGCTTCAATCCTTCGGTGTGCCTTATTTTTCGCCGGTCGCCCCAATTCACTTTAGGGATTGGAAGGATTTGTTTATCCGTGTGCATTTGAAGAATATGAACCGGGCGCCTGAGTCTGTCCCGCAGAAGAGAAAGATCCGCCATCAGAAGCCTTGACTCGGAACCGATATGAAAAGGATTGATTTCCGTGAAAATTCCGATCAAATTTGCAATGAAAAATTTATTTCTGTTGCTTCCCTTTTTACTTCCCGGCTGCTGGAGCTCCAAAGAATTATCCGAATCGGCCATTCTGAACGGAGCCGCAATCGAGAAGGTGGGAAGTGATTATAAAATTACATACCAAATTATGGATCCAAAAAAAATTAAAAACCAAGAGCCGGAAGCCGATGTCCTTATCACAACCCTTAGCCCCACCATTCACGAAGGATTGATCCAGCATATCAAAGGGACGAAACGCCGCGTGTTTCTTTCCCATACAAGAGCCATTATTATCAGT
The DNA here is from genome assembly GCA_964514665.1 of uncultured Caryophanales bacterium. Classification (GTDB taxonomy): domain Bacteria; phylum Bacillota; class Bacilli; order Paenibacillales; family KCTC-25726; genus CAZESH01. The sequence continues at coordinate 6,868 of CAZESH010000135.1, read as the reverse complement.
TCCGAATTGGCGCGTAAAGAGGGGGTTTTTCCTGTTCTGGAATTGGGCAATCGGGATCAGCAGCTCCGCCTGAACAGTTTTATTTATATCGCCGACGATCCGGCAAAAATCCTCGGCCTGCCTTCCCCGCTTGATCCGATGTCCGCAATCGGGCTGTTCAAAGGAACCGAATCGGTCAAAAACGACGTTTCGCAAATGTCGGCGATTTCTCTAAGAGAATTATTGATGGAAAATTTGAGTCCTGTCGGCAGCGGATATGTGACCTATCTCAGAGAGCATAGGGAAAAAAAACCGGCCATTACGCACGTCGATATTTCCGGACCGGCCGTGCTCAAGAAAGGGAAGCTGGTGAAAATTATCAAATCACCCACTATTACCAGGGGTATTTTATGGTTCAACAATAAGGTGAAAAGGGGTTCCCTCAGCCTCGATATCCCCGGGGAGTCGACAGCGATGGCGGCGATTGAACTTCATCAGGCTTCCTCCCAAATCAAACCGCACCTGCAAGACGGTAAATTGTCGTTTGATGTGGAAGTCAAATGCAAAGGCGATATTAATGAATGGCAATCAAACAAACCGCTGACCAACGCAAAAATCAAGCTGTTGGAGCATGAAATGGAAAAAGAAGTAAGCAGGGAAATGAGTGCCGCCCTAAATCAAATGCGGAAAGAACCGGTCACGGACATCCTCAATCTCGGTCTTGAAGTATACCGCCAGCACCCCAAATACTGGGACCAGATCCATAACGATTGGGATGATATCTTTAAGCATGTCGACATTCACATTGAGGTCGAGGCAAAAATCAAAAGTGCGGGCGTTGTCAAGGATCGAGCGCCTGATCGGCCAAAGTCGAATCTGCTGCCTTGGGCTGATTCACTTCAAGATGAAAGGGGGCAAAGTCAATGATCCGCCGGCGTGAAGGGCTGTTTTTACTGCTCACGACCATGCCGATTACAGGTCATGTGCTGATTCTTCCGCTGCTATGGGACATAGCCGGTCGGGATGCATGGATTTCCACGTTATTGGCAGCTCCCTTCGGCATTCTGATCGCCACCCTTACCTGGAAGCTGCTTCATCTGCAGCCTGACACTACGCTGCGCCAGCTTTCCAAAAATCTATGGGGCCCTGTCTTCGGCTTAGGCTTTAATCTGATATGGCTGCTTTATTTCTCCCTTATGGCTATCATCACGCTGACTGGTCTATTGGACATGATGCAGGGAGGATTCTATCAGGAAACCCCCCTCTGGTTTATTGGAATTGCCTTCACCATCTTCATCATCTACTGCTCAGCCAAAGGGATCAAGGTGATTGCCTGGATTGCCGGAGGGCTGGTACTTGTTCTTGTGCTTTCCGGACATGCCATTTCCCTGCTGCTCAGTCCGATGCGTGATTTTCGGCAGCTTCTTCCGCATTTGGAATTTGGGTGGAATCCCGTCTTCTTGGGAACCATACTGCTCTGCGCAGTTTGGAGCGAAATGTTTACACTTGCCGTAATGCAAATCCGCAAGGCTGAAACCAAAGGCATGCTATATTTATTGTTGTTAGGATCTTTTGCCAATACGATGACGATGCTTTCCGTAGCTGCCGGAACCGTCACCATATTCGGCTGGGAGCAGACCGATACACTGCTTTATCCCGTATTAAGCTCCGTACGCATGGTCACTCTCGGATTTATGGACCGATTCGACATCTATGGGATCATGCTGATGACGTTCGGCAGTTTTATCCGCCAAGCCTTTTTTCTCCATGCGATGATTGAAATGCTGCCTTTCCAAAAGCTGATTAGCAAACATCGGACAATTACGAATACTGCCGTGATGCTGCTCATCTATATTTTGGCATTAATGATGTTCCGCAATAAGCTGGTTTACGAATCCTACATGAAAAACTATGTGCTCGCCATCTTTCTATGGCCGATCCCGCTGTTGTACATTCTCAAGCATTGGTGGGGAAAACGAAAAAAATCAGCTCCAAAGCCTCCGCTCCCCGAAGAACCTTCTTAGTTGAAACAAAAAAGCTACCTTCTGTCTAGAAAGGTAACCTCGATGCCAGCTGTTTGAAATAAAATGGCGCGCCCGATACGATTCGAACGTACGACCCACAGTTTAGGAAACTGTTGCTCTATCCTGCTGAGCTACGGGCGCACAGTGCATTTATCATTATAACAAAAAATGCAGCCAGGGGAAAGCAAACAATTGCATCTGCATACAAAAGCATGTATCTTAAAATTAGATTGGAAAATTGCAGAGCAGGGCGGGTTGTTTCCATGGCATCAACCATTCGTGATATTGCCAAAGCTGCAGGGGTTTCGGTCGCTACCGTTTCCAAAGTATTGAACGGCTATCCCTCCATCAGCGATAAAACAAAGCAAAAAGTAATGCGGATCGTAAAGGAAACCCGCTTCCGCCCGAACCATGCCGCACAGCAATTGGTCGGACAGCGCTCCAAAACGCTTGGTGTGTTCTTGACCAACGGCCTCACCCATCCCTATTTCCTGAATATTCTCAGCGGAATGGATCAATCCTTAAAAGCAAAAGGATACGATCTCCTTTATCTTGCCCAAGTCTCTTGGAATAAAGAATACAGCTTTGTCCATCACAGCATGAGCAGAAATGTGGAAGGGGTTGTCGTCTTCGGCTTTCAACGCAGCGATATGAACTTTGAGGAACTGCTCGATGCGGAAATTCCCACAATGTTTATCGATCTCGACTTCAATGGGAAAAGAGCCGGATTCGTCTCTTCCGACAACAAAGATGCGATCAAGCGTGCGATCCGCTATCTGCGGGACTTAAACCATCAAAGGATTGCCTTAATAGCCGGACTGTCTGATTCCTACACAGGGAAATTGCGCTATGAAGGCTACAAATCGGGCTTGGAGGAAGTAAAGCTTCCTTTTCGCTCCGAATATGTGGCAGCGAGCGATTTTTCCAAGGAAAGCGGATACGGCGCAATGAAAAAGCTTCTGTCGCTGGATGAGCGTCCCACTGCGGTGATCTGCTGTTCCGATATGAGCGCGATCGGAGCCATGGATGCACTTCACGATTCCGGGTTATCCGTGCCCAAGGATATGTCGGTAATCGGTTTTGACGATATTGAAATTGCCCGTATGGTTCGCCCCGCATTGACAACGATCCGTCAGGATATGCAAACCATCGGCAGAATAACGATAGAGCTCCTTGTCGACATGATTAATGATAAAGCCTTTCCTCCCCCGGTCGCCATCGTGCCCACGGAATTGATCGTACGCGATACGTGCGGTCCTGCCAAACACCATTCACCGTGAACTGATCTTGCTTTTTTTGAGAATGTAGTCAGCTTTCAACGGGCGGGGGTATGGGTTCCGGCTGCTGTTATCTGTCCTGTTCTTGAATATAGAGGTCAAAGGTAAAACAAGCCAGATAAAGGCGAACGTGTTCACTCCTCCACCCATCCCCCCCGCACCCTCGCGCATTTGTTCTCAAGAAGAAACAGCCCCCAGTCAAAGTCACTTATGGGACAGTCCCTTAAAGAAAACTAAAAGAAACCGCAATTTTGTAAAATGGAAGTGCCACCAACCATTGCCGATGAAGAACAAGGTCGGGTGGCTTTCGCTCGCCCATAATTTCCTCAAGAAAGCGGCAATCGACCAAATAAGAAAAAGGGTTGAGCAGAAATGACCTCCTGCTTAACCCTTTTTCTAGTTTTTGAGACAACCCCTTTGGAATTTCTTATATCGTTTTAATATTCCATCTGTTTAAGCAGCCGTTTGGCTTGACCGCTCGGCGTATCGACGGATTCGTAGATTTTGATTGTGAGCGGATGACTTAGCTGTTCCTCTCTCAAGCTGTTGAAGTAGATGGTTTGCTCGCCGCTGATAAGCCGGTTTGGTCCGGTAAACGGGAGCGTTTCCGAGCCGATCGTCCTGCCTAGCGCATCGACCAGTTCAATCGTAAATTTCGAAAAATTGGAATCGACCACGACATTGTTTTCTCGCTTGATATCCAAATCAAGTTTAAGTTTATAGAAATAAGGGCTTGCTAAAGCAGGGTTGTAGTTAGCCGTCATAAACCATTGATTGAATTTTACGGTAAAGGGATAAAGGTGCATCGTGTTGCTTGTGATCGGATCGTTCTGCAATTCCGTTCGAAATGCGGCGATCTGCGCGCTGTAAGGCGCCGTGGTTTGATTATCAAGCAGCTTCATGCCATATTGATCCCCGTTTTCGGATATGGGTACGTTAAAGGAGTAGTTGATCACATAGATCAATTTCGGCATCAGTCTGGTTGTCGTCAGATTTTGCCTGACACCAGCGTACGTATAGCCGTCCGCGCTTTTGATTTCAGCTTGAAAGTCCGGAACGGCAATGGGCAAATTGCTTGCATTCTCAAGCTTGAACTTGGCGATTACGGTTTGATACCCGTCGTCCTGGTTTTCGTGTTTGTGCAGCTCGACCAAAGAAACTTTGAGCTGTCGGTCAATCAACTGGTTCAGCGGATCGAAAGCAATCGCATCTCCCGTTTTATACGCCGGCAATCCCGCGATGGAAGAATTCAATTCGGGCAACAGGATGCGGATTCGTCCTATGTTAAAGGGAACCGAGTCGATCTGTCCATTGGCCGATACCGCAGCAAAGCGCTCCGGCGTCATCACGGTCAAAGCCTGCAAACGGGCATTCTGCTCCACAGGAATGGCAAAATGCAATTTTTTCGCTTCGCCCGGTTGGATCGTCACAGCAGCTGTCTCGATCCTGCTGCCAGTGTACACTTTTTGGTCGTTGCCTGTCCCATTGATCACAAAAGCAGGAATGTACGCCTTCACTTTTCCCGTATTTTCAGCTTTTACGGAAATCAGATACGATAAGCCCTGCTGGGTGCTCTGCCTGGAAATTTCCAGCGGCGTGTAGATAATATCCGAAGAGGAATCATCCAAAATAAAGCGCTCTCCCCATTTTTTCAGCAAAGACGGATTGTCCGCTTGCGGGACTTGTTCATTCCATACTTGCGAGGAAATATCGATCGAAGCCAACATCGTTTCTTTGGCCGGATACACATATTCATCTACATGAATAAAGGATAAGGTCTGTAAGCTGAGTGAATCGGTCCGGTCTATGGTCAGCATGTAGCCGAGCTCCGCTTTTTCTTTTGCCTGAATTGCTTTGGGATTTGTCGCACTTGGCTGAAGTGTATACACTATGCCATCGCCGGTCTCGACTCTCAGCTCGTAATCCGGTACCCGCGTAATCCTGCTTCCGTTATTCCTCAGTCGGATGACCGCGCTGATACGGGTTCCTTCGGGTATTTTGCTGTCCATAATGCCTTTAACGTCGGCCGTAACCCCTGCTGTCAAAGTATATCCCGAAGCTTGCTCCGGTTTGACCGGAGCAGCTTGGCCGGCAAAAACCGTCAAGGCAGGCGAGGCAGCAGCAAGCGAAACAGACAGGATCACAGCTGCCATTGTTTTCTTCAGATTCATAGTTCCCATTCCCTTCCCATAATCATATGGTTACTTTTTTCAATGGAAAAACACTCAGACCCGAACTTACTTCACGACGGTGACTGCATCCTTGTCGTTTAATTGGTTTTGTCCCGATACCACAATCGTTTCCCCTGCCTGAACCCCGGATAAAATTTCTTGGTATATCCCATTCAGACGTCCGAGCTCAACCTTGCGTTTCTCTACATGATCGCCTGAGAGAACAAACACATAAGAATCCGTACCTTCCCTTACGATGCTCAAGCTGGGAACAGCAATAACCTCCTGCTCCGCCTCATCTGTCAATTGAACCTGCACCTTTGTTCCCGGCTTCAGCAGCAAATCTTTGTTGTCAACCAATAAATCCAACTCGTAAGAATTGGTCTGTGTATCCATCACATTCGACAAATAGCTGACTTTACCGCTATGCATTTGTGTATCTCCAGGAAGATGATAGGCCAGTTCCTGCTTGCCTTTTATCGATTTTGCAGAATCCGGCGTGAGCAGCGCCTTGATTTTGATCGGATCAAGCTGCTGCACTTGGCCGATGCGGAATCCCGCAGAAACCGTCATCCCTGCCTGCACGGGAAGGTCCGTTACAATGCCGCTGATCGGAGATTTGATTTCACAAAACGAAAGCGCCCGATCCGCTTGTTCCAGCGAAAGCTCTGCAGATCGCAATTGCAGTTCCAGAGCCGTAACGGATTTTTGCTTTAAAGAAGCCAAGTCGTTTTTTGTATTGGTATAAGCGTTTTGGGCTTGATTCAGTTGGGTTTGATCGACCAAACCGCGATCGTAATCATTTCTCGTCTTGTTATACGCTCTTGTCGCTTCTGCGAGCGTCTGTTCCAGCTTGCTCACAGCGTTGGCCGTATCCACTTTGCCGGAGCTTAAGGCGTCTTTTGCGCTTTGCACGGCGAGCGCCGCTTTATCCCGCTGCAGCCTCGCGTCGGTATCGTCAAGCTTGACGAGAAGCTCGCCCTTTTGTACGGTATCGCCTCTGCTTTTTACCAGTTGCAGCACATCGGCTCCCGTTTTCGATACGATGTCGACCTGCGCCGATGCAAGCACGTCTGCAACCTGTTCAACCGGTTCGGCGATCTTCACCTTGCCGACCGCAGCCACTTTCACAGTTTTCGCTGCCGGCTGCTGGGCTGCAGATTGTACCGATTTCTCCGTTTTTTGAGCGGAGCAACCGGCTGCCACCATGAAGGATAAAACAGCCACTGCAAATAACTTCAATGAAGCTTTCATCTTCATTTCTTTTTCTCCTCCCTGATTCTAAACGCTCGTCGTCGTTTCTTCTACGGTTCCGGTTTTTCTGCGGAATTTGCTGGCCATTTTGTTTTTTAAGGCATCAAGCAATTCATAAACGATCGGCACAATGACCAGCGTCAGCAATGTCGAGGTCGTCAAG
>CAZESH010000134.1:0-10999 GCA_964514665.1 uncultured Caryophanales bacterium | reverse complement strand
GTATATCACCGTGATTTTGGCAGCATTTGTTTTTGCAAGAAGAGAGTTTCCGGGGAAAAATCTATTGTTTATCATCATCATGGTTCAGCTGTTTTTGCCGGGGGGCGTGTTTATTTTCCCAAATTACGAGACGATACACGATTTGGGCTTAATGAACACCAAATGGGCTATCGTGCTTCCTTCCTTTGCGTCGTCGTTCGGCATTTTCTTTTTTCGCCAAGCCTTTAAAACGATCCCGAAGGAATTGGACGAATCCGCCATCATGGACGGTGCAAATACGTGGAGATTACTGTGGCATATTTTCATTCCGCTGTCCCGTTCGACACTCGCCGCTTTCGGCATCATCTCGGTCATTTCCCATTGGAACGAATTTATTTGGCCTTTGATTGTAACCAATACGCCTGAGAACCGGCCGGTTACAGTGGGACTGGCTCTGTTCGCGCAAAATGCCGAATCGGGAGCGCAATGGTCTGAGCTTACGGCAGCTACGTTAATCGTAATTTTTCCCCTTATCATCATTTTCATCTTATTTCAACGGAAAATCGTTGAAAGCTTCATGTTTACGGGAATCAAATAGAAATGTCTTATTTAAATCCCCTTGAGAAATCAAGGGGATTATTCGTGTTATTGGGCCACCATACAACATAAACAATACAAGAAAAATGTGATATTCCATAATTAATTGAAAAACGGAGCCGCGAACCCGCATGACTCTGTTTTTGTTGTTTCAGAATTGATTAGAATTTGAAGAATGTCGCATCGGAAATGACGGTTTGTTGCAGAATACGTTAGAAAAAAAATTTCATCCCTACATAAGCGAATGCATAGATATACATTTTCACACGATAGAGACAACTTACAAATGTTTCTGATAAGAGGGCTGCAACAAAGAAAATGGAATGATATCCCCCCTAAAGACTAATTAGAAATCTTCTTCTCCCCATTGAACAACCGTGTATGAAGAATAAATTCATTATAGCTGCCAACTCTGCTTTCCGCACTGCAAAAAACCTCTTTGTCTCCAATACACAAGCAATATTTACAGTTTAGGCAATCCGTCCACCGAGCAGTTCTATAGCCTTTCCACCAAAAATTACTCTGTGGACACCCATTGAGTAAATTATTCCCCAACGTCCCTCTTTGGAGGGTTTTAACTACATTCGATCGTAAAATGGCATGCTTCGCATTGTTTGCCTTCTCATTATAAATCCATTTTTTTCGCTCAACGGAATATATGACAAACTGCACGAGATCATCCATTGGTGTGTCCTGATCCACATCCCCTAAATCGATCTCCAAGGCAGATACACCTAAACTTTGTATTTTCCCTCGCTTTTCTTCATCCACTTCATGAGTAACCTTTATTTCAATCATTAAAGGCACCCCATTCTTATAAACAAGAACATCCGGAACAACATCCCCTAATCGTTTCTCCAATCGAACCTCATCGAAACAGATCTCCATTTCTTCTGACAAGCGCCATGTATTATAGGTCTGTTCAAACTGAATATCCACTGCTGGCAATTTGATCTTTCCATACTTCTGCAGTATGACTTTTGCCGCCATATGAATGGCCGTCTGTAACCCGTTCTTACACTCACTGGAATAATGAGCAAAGTGGTGGACCTTTACCTCTCCCTTGCGAGCCACCAAAGGACCATTACACCCCGGGCAAACACAACCGCATTTAAGTCCCGGATCCGCTTTTGAGATATGAATTAGTTCTCCATCTTTTAAACCAAAGGGCATTTTCAATTCTCAGTTCCTCCTTTGAATGGTATCTATCTTGCAAAGATATTAGACAGATCAGTCCTATAACGCTTGCTTACTTACTAAATTCTTTATCAATCTGATTCGTTTTTATCGAGTTGGAGCAGTAAAACAAAGGTTATATGTTGAAAACCTCATGCAATTTCCCATACAACTGGTTATCTGAAAAAGAGCAACTACGCGTAGCAATTGCTCGTTTCAAAAAGAAATGCCAGTAAAATTGAAAACCAAATATAATCATTTTTTCAATATCCATTGATGTAATTCGGCCCGATCAGTCATCGATACGCAACAGCCCATTGTTCATAAGTAAAACATTTCGTTGCACCAACTCGTCAAAAATGGGTTTCAAATGGTTTCGCATCTCTTCCGTGACTCGCGAGAATCCAAGTATTTGATATACGGACTGGGAAACGGTATCTTTGTCGGCGCCGAAACTTTCCCTAACCACCTTCAAAATCGCCTCTGCATACTCCTCATGGGAGATATACTCCGCCTTCTTCGATTTTAATGCACTTCGATCCCTGATGTCCGGCGTCTTCATTTCAGAAAGCCACAAAAAATGACGCCTTTTATCCACGTTAGGAATTATGGAGAACGATTGCTTGAATACTTCTTGAATGCGGCTTCCCACACGTTTAACCCCTAACGCATCGCATATGCGTTTCATCACTTCATTCTCATGAACAGGACTTTCCACGCGCACAACCTGATAGACCCATTGCGCAATGACGGGCAACCGCAATTCATGAAAATCATGCCCGCCCAAATCGATGTTTAATTCTGCTGTCTCATAAGGCTTTACTCCATTGTCGACGTCTTGTCGCGCCACATCATCCCGAACGATGTCGGATTCTACAGACTCTTCAGTATTCCGTTTGGGCAGTTTTGTGATATTGGCGTATAACTTGGCCTTCTCAATCGCATCAACGACGCGTTTCAATTCCCGATCAGGATGGCGGAACCAATCCGCACTCCAGATCCGATGGATTCGCCACCCCAAACCTTCCAGCACTTCCTGTCTCAGCCGATCCCGGTCTCGAGCGGAACGGGCACTATGATAGGCAGCCCCGTCGCATTCGATTCCTAAAATATAGCTGCCCGGCGTGTCAGGATGGATGACAGCCAAATCGATGAAAAAACCCGCAGAACCAACTTGCGGCTGAATTTCGTATCCCAGATTCACCAATGCGTTGCAGATAGCCTCTTCAAAAGGAGAATCGAAGCCTTTCCCTGTCTGAACCGGGACGTCCAAAATGCCGCTTTCCGCATACTTCAGAAACATCTTGAGCGATTTTACTCCTTGGGCGTTGGAACGCTTCAAATCGATATCATCCGAACGCAAATTTGTAAACACTTCGCAACGCAGCCGTGCGCGGGAGATGAGCACATTCAGTCTTCTCTCGCCGCCATCCCGATTAAGCGGCCCAAAGTCCATGGCCAAATAACCTTCCTTCGTTTTTCCATACCCAATGCTGATAAAAATGACATCCCGTTCATCCCCTTGGACGTTCTCCAGATTTTTCACGAAAAAAGGCTCATACGGATGTGAAGCGAAAAACGATTCCAATGACGGATGGGCACGCCGCAGGATTTCGATCTCGTCCATAACTGCTTGCATCTGGACCATGCTAAATGCGGCTACACCCAGAGACAAATCGGGATGATTCTTGGCGTGGGTCATTACCGCTTCGGCCACTGCCCGGGCTTCCATTTTATTCGTTCGGGTTCTGCCGCGATCATAATACGTATCAGGCAGGTGATTGAAAATCAGTCCTGCATGCCGCTTTTCCGCATCCGGACTTGGAAAAACAACCAGTTTATCCTCATAGAATTCATGGTTGGATACGGTAATGAGCGATTCGTGTCGGCTTCGATAGTGCCACCTCAGCATGCGTTGGGGGGCGCTTTGTCCGGTGAACAATCCTAGGATGCTCTCCATGTCCGCCACAAAATTGTCCTCGTCGCCCTCATCTTCCTTCGAAATGGTATCGAAAAAATTGGATGGCGGCATTTGCTTGCTGTCTCCCACCACAATGGCTTGTTTGGCCCTTATGATTGCACCAAAAGCGTCAACCGGCTTGACCTGGCTCGCTTCGTCAAAAATAACAAGATCAAACTCCAGACTCCCCGGCTGTAAATAGGTCGCAATGGAAAGCGGCCCCATCATGAATACCGGTTTGATGGCTTGAATGGCATGCCCTGCTTTCAGTATCAACTGTCGAATCGGCAGATGCCGGCTCTTCTTCTCGAATTCGCGTCGAAGCAAGCCGAGCTGCCCACCTGCTTCATGCTGAGGCAGCTTGTTCCAATGTTCTTCAGCCAATCTGGCACGATTCAATTCAGCTAGGTAACGATCCAATTCCCGGAATTTATGTACGGCTTGTTCATGCCTGCTGCCGTCAAATCCTGCCAACGCCTGCCGCTCATTAAATGCTCTAGCGATCATACTTTGGTATCGATTCCATCTAAGAACGTCCAGCAAGCGTTTTCCCGAGTGTTCCCACTTTTCAGCCAATCTCACCAATGGAGCAAGCTCTTCTTCGACGCATATTTCCGTTATCTGGTTATAAGAAGCCATTTCTTGAATGCTTGGGGTATGCTTCGACCATTGATCCAAGAGCTTCTTTAAGAAAACATACGGCTGTTGCCGTAATCCCTTACGATTCTCAAAACGAATGGAACTATTGAATTCCAGCATATTTTCCAACACATCGAATTTAGCCTCTAACGTCTGAACCAACTTATTGAGCGAGGCCAACTGATCTTTTAGATTAGCTTTATCCGGGAGCAACAACAGGAAATCAAAAATCCATGACGGAAGTTTATCACCTTGGACCTCCTCGTGAAGTGAAATTACCCAATGGGCGATATTCTCCAGACGATCCCATTCGGTTTCTTCTCCCTTCCATTGTCCGGTGAATAATTCCCTTCCTAATTCCGAATATCCCCTAATCGTTTCCCTAAGTCTGCTTGATTCCATAATCGCTTCAACAATTTCCAACAAGCGTAAGTTTTTATCTTTCGGATTCTTACACAAGCCTAGAGTGCGATTTTTAGCTTTCCTGTAATCCCCGGACAACCACTTCCACCATTTGTCTTGGTATTGGATAAGTGATTGCCTAGTTTCCAGCAAGTTTTGATTCCAAGCCTCAGGAATCAGCTGTTCGTCATATTTCGCAAGAAGCATCTGATTTGTTTTTCCCGCATTCAGATATTTTTCCAGTGCATCTTTTTCCTCTATCCATTTTTCCGATTTGATACAAATCCCTTTCAATTCAGGCGATTCCACTACTCTTTTGAGCATTTCAAGAAATAAATATGTTTCCTCCAAGTTGCTTGGATTCGGATAATGGATCGCACCCGTATTCTCTTCCAGTTTCTGCATGAACTCCTGCAATAGGGGTAACGTATTCGTCAAGGCTTGTTCCAAGGCATCTACATCAGCGGGTAACACGACTTTCTTCTTGCTACCCCAGAACAAATGCTGTGAAGGAATGCCGATGGCATGGATCAGATGCTGCAGCTCTTCCACTAAGGCTTCCCGCTTCAGAGTCTGATCCTTATTCCAGTGATCCATGTTATGGCCGTCCATCATTGGAAACGGCGTCTCTTCATGCATTTCACGGTAACGCACAATGGCCCCCAAAGCTTGATAAGGGGTCACATCGGATTCACCAATTTTCGTATTCAACGCCGAACAATATTCGTTCAATCGTTGACGCAAGTCTTCCAAAAGACGAATATTGCCATTCTCATCATATCGGGGCTTGCCTAACTCCAAGGTAACGGCAAGTTCATGCAAAAGTTCCTTCTTATTGGTCTTATGGCTATGAAGTTCCAAACAGGCCACACCAAGTCCGACGCTGTCAAGTCGGCGTTTTACTACCTCTAAAGCCGCCATCTTTTCCGATACGAACAATACTTTCTTGCCTTCACCGATGGCTTCCGCAATCAGATTAGTAATCGTCTGCGATTTACCGGTACCCGGCGGACCTTGAATCACCATATTTTTACCTTGCTTGGCGTCGAGTATGGCCAAAATTTGCGAACTGTCGGCATCCATTACATGTCTAGCCTCATTTAGATCAAAATGATCGTCAATATGAGCGTCATCTGAAATAACGCTGGGCGCTTCCTTGAATCCGTCTTCCAGCAGTGCCGACAAAATCGGGTGAGCTTCCGGGCGCTGATTCTCCGGCCAAATATTGATATCCAGATCATGATACATCAGAAATTTCCCAAAAGAGAAAAAGCCGACGACAATGGCACTTATATCGACGGACCATCTGCGCTGTCCTTCAATAGCTTGCTTTACCGTCGCAAAATATTGATCTACATCGATTTTCCCCTCTTCCGGCAATTCAGGAAGGTCCACTCCGAACTCCGCTTTCAACTTGGCGGCTAATGAAATATTTTGCCCTACCTCGTCTTCCGTGTAAGATATTTTGAACCTTTCCCTAGCATTGACACGTTCCAGTTCCACCGGAATTAGAAGCAAAGGCGCTTTTCTGGGCTCCAGGCTGCTATTCGATTCATACCATTGAAGCATGCCCAGCGCCATATAGAGGATGTTAACCCCCTGCTCCTCAATATAAGTCCGTGCAAAATAATATGTATTCAATAACCGATTTTCAAGCTGCTTCTCTGTATATTCCGTTTGCAGCTTGGAATCGGTATATTTCTCGTTATCCGATAAATCCTCCAGTTCTGCGTTTTCGCCTGTTTCTTCTGCAGAAATATTTTCCGTTACTATTTCGATATCGGGAAGCATATGTAAATCTATGGTTTGATTCTGCTCTTGTTTCGACTCACGTTCGTCCTCTTTACTCAAAAATGTCATTTTTTTCTTTTCACTAACCAAAATTCGATAAATGTCTTGAGGATTTTCTTCAATTATCTCGAGTCCGCGAGCTTTCAAGCCCCTATAATTCAAGAGAGGGTTGCGCAGACCCAAATCCAATAATTCTTGACGTGCCTTATTCAACTTATCAGCGATTCGAACGTTCATGACCGCCTTACCCCTCCAATCGCAAAAACTCCGTCTTTTCTATTTCATTCGACAAAAGCCACCAAATCCCTTTGAATGAAATACTATCCAGTGAAGGGCTTCTGCTGTATGCTTTATGTCTATTTGCTATTTGAAACAGTATTCACAAAATATCAAATCTGCATAATGTAGTTAGATAAATTTATGAGAAAGATTAAGCAATCTATCTCAAATTGAATGAATCTGATCTTCCTCCCGAATACAAAAGTAGCGATTGGATCGCTACTTTTTATCATACACTCAAGGGCTTGTTTCTCTTCAGAGCTAACGTGATTATCTTGGAGGCGGTATTTCAACATACTCCTTCCAAGTAATGAAATAAACAGTCCTTCCCACAGAATGTCGTTGGAGGAACCGATTATTTGGCTCTGATCAAAAGGACTAACCAACCGCTATTATGAAATGCTGAATTCTTTCACAATTTATCTCATTTAAAATGAAAAAAATTTAAACTTAATCAAATCCATAATTAGTTCCATAGGCTATTAATAATTGAACATGTTCTTATAAGCAAAAACCCCTGATACACCTGAATTGAAATGTATCAAGGGTTTCTTTTTTGTTTCAAACATATCTTGAAAGTAGTCTCACTTATCAATCAAATATATCTCAATTATACTTGTTACTCATAAATACAAGAAAAAAAATGTGATATTCCATAATTAATAAGAAAAACGGAGCTGCGAACCCGTATGACTCCGTTTTTGTCGTTCCAGAATTGATTAGAAGTTCGAAGAAAGTCGCATCGGAAATGACGGTTTGCTACAGAATTCGTTAGAAAAAAATTTTCATCCCGATATAAGCGAATGCATAAAAATACATTTTTACGTTCCAGACAACTTACAAATAAGCATATGGAATCAGGATTGTACGCGACACTCGATGAAGATCACAAATGCTTATCCCAATCAAGCAATCAAGAATTTAGTTGACTAAGTCAAGTAAAATTGCTAAAATAATGCAAAAGTGCAATTACGGGAGGTATCGATATGAATTCTGCGCATTCGCCATTGATACACGTTATCCGCAGATTCAACCGGTTCTATACCAATATTCTTGGACTGTTGGATCAGCATTTGCTGGATAGCGAATTTTCACTATCGGAAGCCCGTGTTCTGTACGAAATCGGAAATACAGAGAATTCCACCGCCAAAAAGCTCATTGAAGAACTGAAAATTGATCCAGGCTATTTAAGCAGGATCATTAAACGCTTTGAAAGGCAAAGTCTTATCTACAGAGAGAAGTCCGCTGAAGATGGCCGACTGTATTATCTTTACCTGACAGACCAAGGGAAAGCTACGCTTTCGAAACTCAATGAGCTGTCTGACCGTCAAATCCGTCAAATCGTCGGCGAATTATCGGAGCAAGAGCAGACGCATATCGTGGAGAGCATGGAGATTATCGCAAATACTTTATCATGGAAATCGGGGCTCATCGACGCAAAGGTCAACATACGTTATGAATTGAAGTCGGGGGATGTAGGTTATTTAATTCACCTGCATGGGTGGATTTATGCAAAAGAGTGCGGATATAATCATGCATTTGAAGGCTATGTTTGCAAAACTTTTCATGATTTTTTTGAACGCTACAGCTCTGAGAAGGACAGATTTTGGTTTGCGGAAGTCAATGGCAAAATGATTGGCGCTATTGCAATCGTTGGACATTCGGCGCAAAAGGCCCAATTAAGATGGTTCATCCTGCATCCTGAATTCAGAGGGATGGGTCTTGGAAGAACACTCCTGAATGAAGCGCTGCAGTTCTGCAAGGAGAAAGGATATCAACATGTGTTCCTGGAAACTACGAAAGATCAGAAAACGGCAATTCAGATGTACTTGAAAGCAGGATTTAGGAAGACCGCTGAGCATGGAAGCAACGCATGGGGCAAGAATCTTATTGAACAGGCCTACGAATTGGACCTATCAAAGCGAGAAATGTTGAATAAATAATACATTGCCTCCATGATCCGAAATCCTAAAATCTCTTCCTTCATCTGCGATAAAAGTATTATAAATATTAAAGTAAAAAGGTGACTCAATATGAACTAGCTTCACGAGTAGAAAAAATAGGGGAGGGATTTAATAAATTTTATAATCTTTACATTGAAAAACGTGATATAGAGGGCATTTTGTACGTTAAGCAGTGCTGAAAACAAATTCGCCGAAATGGTAATATTTCCTCTTGCGAGAAAGCTGGACATCCAGAAAAAAATAACATGCCGACAAACCAAAGTTAAGTTTGAGCGATTGCCGACAGCGCCCCTGCCCGCTTGGCAAGCTGCATCGCTTCCTTCAGGCTGTCCGGATCGAATCCGCCCGCGGCTATGTTGATGAACATCCTTTTTTTTGCGCGAAACGATTTATTGGGCAGTCCAGCCGCCATCAATGACAAGCTCGGAACCGGTCATGAAGCCGGAATGCTCGGAAGCAAGGTAGAGGATCAGTCCGGCCAATTCTTCCGGCTGACCCCAACGCTTGCTCGGCAAACGGTCCAGGAAATATTGATAGGCCTGCGGATTGTTCATGACAGGCAGGTTCATCTCGGTCCCGATAGGTCCCGGACAGACGGCATTGGCCGTAATGTTGTGCTCCGCCCATTCCAATGCCATAACCTTGGTCAGCTGGATCAATCCGCCTTTGCTCGAGCAGTATGCGGCCCTTTCCGGAAGCGCCACCTTCCCCAGCATGGATGCAATATTGATAATCCTGCCGAATTTTTGCTTGATCATCTGCGGGACAACCGCCTTCGCGCATAGAAAAGGCGCCTTCAAATTGGCGTTCTGCACCATATCCCAGCTGTCTTCGTCGAATTCCAGAAGCGGTTTGCGCACATTGATTCCGGCGTTGTTGACCAATATATCCAATCGTCCGAAGCGGCGGACAACTTCCTCCGCCATCCGCTGTATTTGCCCGTAATCCGTCAAATCGAGGCCAATTCCCACTGCGTCCCGTCCCGTTTCCGTACGGATCGCATCCGCGGCCTCCCTCGCTTTAGTCTCATTCCTGCTGGTTATCGCCACATTGGCTCCGGCTGCGGATAGCGTGCGCGCGAACTCAAGACCGAGCCCTTGTGCGCCGCCTGTTATGACTGCTGCTTTTCCATTAAGATCGAAATTGTTCATAAGTCTGTTGCTCCTTTCACTATTTCCAGCATATGATGGTTTCGCCGCTCCACGACCGCACGAATGTCCTCGACGGCAATGTCCAGGCAATCGTTCGGATTCGGGCGGGGCGTGCGATATCCGATATCCCCTCCGGCATTGTTGACCAGAATATCGAGCGAACCCATCTCCCGGACGGACTGTTCGATAAGCTCCTTCACCTGCTGCGGGTCGGATACGTCAGCGGCAATGAACGCCGTCTTGACGCCAAGCCGGGCGATTTCCCAGGCGACATCGCTGCCTGACGGCGCTTCATTGAATTGAGCCGCCGCCTTGTCACTGATATCGTGTACGATGACATTGGCTCCCGCACGCGCCAAATCCATTGCGTACTGCCTGCCCAGTCCCCTGCTGGAGCCTGTAACAAGCGCGTTTTTGCCCTGCAAATTGACCGTTGTCATTGTATAGCCACCTCATCTTCCTAAAATTCTTGCAAATCTGCTTCAGAGCCTGAATCCGAAATCCCATTCGTCCGGGTGAACCAGATCGACAACAGCTTTGATTTGGATGCGAGAAAAGTCGATTTCCGGCACTTCTTCAAGAGAAACCCTTTTCGAAAACAGGGAGACAAGCTTGCCCGGATATCTTTTCTCAATCTCCCTCAGACGATCAATAGCGCTGGTAAAATCATGGCGCGAAGCATTGACGGAACCGATCACGCACTTGTTTTTCAATACCATTTCCTGATACAGCAGATCACGGGGAATGTCCAGGCGGCCATGCTCCGGAGTGACGCCAAGCAGCGCCAGAATGCCGTTATTGTGCAAAAGCGGAATCGCCTCATAACCGAGCGGAGCATGTCCGCTGCATTCCCAGATCATATCAAAGCGCTTGTTCAAGCTTTCGGCGTAATCAGTCAAGCCGGTAAAAAACCCGTCCTTTCCCGGCAGGACGCTTTCGTCTTCGCTCCCGGCCTGCCGATAGTGTGCGCCGATCCCGCGGATGATTTCCGCATTCGGGCTGCACTCATCGGATTTTGACCAAACATGCGTGTCCACCCCCAAAACCCTGCACGTCATGGC
>CAZESH010000133.1:0-11082 GCA_964514665.1 uncultured Caryophanales bacterium | reverse complement strand
GTTCTCGAGGATGCGCAGCGCTTCGCGGAGTGTAGAAACGCTTACAGAGAATTCCTTGGCAAGCGACGCCAAGGAAGGCAGCTTCTGCCCCGCTTTCCAATCCTCCCGCTCTATCCTTCGGGTCATTTCGTTCAGCACTTTCGTGCTTGCCAAATTTTTTTTCATCCACACCAACTCATATGATATATTTTTAAACTTATCATATCACTAAATCCGCCAATTTGCACCGTTTTTTTGTTCGATTTCCGGGTCTCCTCAAGCAACTCGCCGGGATTAGACGGCACCGGGGGAAATGGCCTTTTTGGGCTCTCTTCTCCGCTCATACTGCCAAAGCGCAAAAAAACCGATAAATCCGCAAAACGACAAGATCAAGCTCCCTGTATACATCGCTTTCGGACCAAGCTCGTCATAAAGCCAACCGCCCAGCAAGCCGCCGATGATCCCCCCAAGGCCCATCCAAGCCAAGCTGTAAATCGCCAAGCCGGTTGATCGGAATCGTTCCGGAACCAATGCGTCACAAAGCTGTGTTCCCGTATAGAAGGCCATGCCAAAGGTCACGCCCTGCATCAGCTGGATCATGATGATCTGCTGAGGGCTTGCCGCGGCAATCATCAGCAGCCAGCGCAGCACGAACAATAAGCTGATCAAAGCCAGCAGCCCGAACATCGTCCTGGTGTTTTTTTTCAAAAAACGGTCCAGCAGCATAAAGACGGGGACTTCGGTAATCGCGGCAAAAAACCAGGACCAGCCGACCAACACCTCGGATCCGCCCAATTTCATCACATATACGGAAACAAAGGTGGCATTCATCCGATTCGGTATCGACATCAAGATGCTCAAGATCAAAAAAGTCAGGAACACCCCGCTTCGCAGCAGGACGGACAAGCCCTGCAAGGAAGCTTTCTTCGCGCCGGATTTTGCGGATTGGCGCGGCAAACGGAGACTGATCAGCAGCGTAATAACGACAAATCCTCCGTAGATCCATCCGAGATTGCCAACCCCGACCCTGCCGATGATCGGGCTCGAAGCGATTGCCATTAATGCGAAACCGATCGATCCCCATAATCGGAAGGTGCCGAAGTGCTGTTCGGTGTTTTCAATCAAATGCAGAATCAAGCTGTTGGAAAGCGGATTCAATGCGGTTTGAAAAAAATAAAATAACAGCATAAAAACAAAAACCGAATAAAACCAATGCATTTGAAAAAAGATTTGACTGGTCAGAATATTACCTATAAGCAGGACCGAAATGATAAACCGCGTATTGCGCATGCGGTCGCTCCAAAAGCCCCAAAACGGGTTGGCAAGCAACGAAACAAGCGGTCCGACGGACATCAGCAGACCGATCTGAATGTTGCTGAAGCCGATATTCCCAAAATAAATCGGCAAATAGGGATTTAGCAAAGCCAAAGAACCATACAAGAAAAAAATGAAAACTTTCAGCTGCGTGAATGCTCCGGTTTCATGCAGTCGCGTTTTTTACACTCCCTTTACATTTCCTAATTAATACCTTAACCCAGAATTGGGGTATATGGAAACAACTGCGGGAGAAGTCTGGAAATTCATTAAAAGTTATGCAATAATTTTGTTGAATCTTACAAAATAACAGGAGGGCTGTGCGATCATGCTGTCAAAGCAAAACACAATCATCGGGTTTATCGGTTTGGGAGTAATGGGCAGGAGCATGGCCGGACATCTGCTCAAAGCCGGTTATGCATTGGCCGTTTACAACCGGACCAAAGCGAAAGCCGAACCCTTGATCCAAGACGGAGCAGTGTGGAAGGACTCCCCGGCAGAGGTAGCCGCAGCGGCGGATGTGATCATCACCATCGTCGGTTATCCGCGGGATGTCGAGGAGATTTATTTGGGCGAAAACGGCATTGTCCATCGGGCTAAACCCGGTTCCTACCTAATCGACATGACGACTTCGAAGCCCTCGCTTGCGCAAAAGATCCATCAGTTGGCCAAGGAAAAAGGTTTACACGCCCTGGATGCGCCTGTTTCCGGGGGAGATACCGGAGCTAGGGAAGCTCGGCTGACCATCATGGCAGGAGGCGATGAAGCCGATTTTCAAGCGGTAAAACCGATTTTGGATTTGATGGGAAGCAATATCGTGCTTCAGGGTGGAGCCGGAGCCGGTCAGCATACCAAAATGAGCAATCAAATCGCCATTGCTTCCGGCATGCTCGGGGTTTGCGAAGCCGTAGCCTATGCCGAAAAGGCGGGTCTGGATGGAAACACAGTGCTGCAGAGCATTTCTGCAGGAGCAGCTGGCAGCTGGTCGCTGAGCAATTTGGCGCCGCGCATCATCGCCGGCAATTTCGAGCCCGGATTTTATGTCAAGCATTTCATTAAAGATATGAACATAGCCTTGGAATCTGCCGAGGAAATGGGCCTGATGACCCCCGGTTTGCAGCTGGCCAAATCGCTGTATGAGCAATTGGCGGCAGAAGGCGGAGAAAATAACGGAACTCAGGCGCTTTATAAATTGTATATGAAAAAATAGCTTTATCGGGACTAACGATTCGGGTCCGATTATCGCGTCCGCATGTACGATGAACGATTCGCACAATCCGGGATCAAACTGCCTGCATGCCGTTCGATCCCGGCCATTGCTTGCGCCCGGCTCAAGGCCTGTCCGTAAGGCCGTTCAAGCGTGATTACGTCAAATACGTCGAAAGGAAAAATGACAAGTGAAAGCTGGATGGGAAAAGCATGCTCCGACGATTTCGTTGGATTTAACGGAGATTAAGCGGATTGCGACATCCGCCGCTTGATCGCGCTGACGATGCGCAGCTGGTCTTTATAAGGATGCCCCGTGCTTGCCGGCAGCGATAGCCTGCTGAAACAGCGGAGATTTTCTCGTGAAAAGCCAAAATCCCAATGTAGCCGCAAAACATATGGCCGCACTGGCAATGAAAATATCCTGATAGCCGTATAGTCCGGCCATCACACCGCCCGCCATGCCTCCCACAATCCTGCCGCCGCCGGTCAGAATAATCGAATTCATCATCTGTCCGCTCGATTTAAGCTCGCTGCGGATATGATCGTTGACGAACTGTGCCAGACACAAATACATCAAAATAAAGGTCCCGCCGTGCAGAATCCAGCCTATGCACAAAGTGACGGGATTAAGCATGAAGGCATAGAGCAGCCAGCGCAGGCCGTGCACGAAACCGGAAAATAAAATGATCCGCACCAATCCGTATTTTTGATACCATCTTTCAAACCACATCATAAACGGAAATTGGCTGAACGACCCCAGCATGATCCCCAGGCCCAGCAAACCTTCACTCATTCCTCTCTGCACGGTGAAGATGGCGTGAAACGAAATAAAGTATCCGAAGGTGATTTCGATCACAAACACATACAAATAGATCGAAACCAGCTTGCGGTTTTGAAAAATGCCGGCGAAGCCGACCTTCCTATCCTTTTGATGGCCTTCCACCTTCGGTATCGCAAAGGACAGCGCCAACGCGAATAACATGAACAGAAAAAACAGCGGGAAAATCCAGTGAATGTTTCTGTCCAGCACCCAACCGGCAGCAGCAGATACAGCGGCGAAGCCGAGGGAGCCGAACATGCGGATCGTGGAGAAACGGAAATGGTTTTGTGAGGATAATTCCAAAGCGATCGAATCGCTGATCGGGTTGATTGCCGTCTGAAAAAAGAAAAACACCGCCGTAGCGGCCGCAAACGGCCAAAAAAAGCCCTGCAGCGCAGGCATCAGCCAGATGGAAAGCGCCGTAAACAGGATGCAGAGGGAAAGCATCGAATTTTTATATCCCGCCCTGTCCGTGACCACACCCCAAACCGGTTGTCCCAGCACCGCCATGACGGCGCCGATCGCAGTGAGAAATCCGATCTCCGTATCGCTGAGTTTGAGTTCCACATAGTAAAGCGACAAATAAGAAGAAATGCTGCCCATGCCCATAAAGATAAACGCGTAAAACATGGAGACCGAAATCACGGTTCGATTCATTTTCATTTCACCGCGTCCTGTTCTTTACGTATTTTTGACAACGTTGTTAATCTTTATTGTAAAGAACACCTTATTGTGATGTCAATCCTTGTAAAGCACGCCGTTTCATGTATAATTACAGCCATAAACCTACAGGGGGCGGCTTCATGCTTCACTTATTGTTGAAATTAAAAAGCTTGCGGGCGGGAATTGCCGTCTTGATCGTTATAGCGGCTGTCGGTTTAACCCGCTCGGAAAGCTTGGTTTCCGATGTGTTGGCCTCTCAGCAAGCGGCGGTTGTCGGCGTTACGGCTTATGGCGCTTTACCCGATGACGGCAAAGACGATACGGCTGCGATCCGGAAAGCGGCGGCGGCTCTCCCGGCCGGCGGAGAGCTGAAGTTCGCTCCGGGTGTATATTCCGTCAGCTCGCTGACATTTCACGGCAATCTCAAACTGAGCGGCGCACGCGCCGTCCTGCGGGCCAACTCGATCCAGCCAAGCCTGGTCGTTCTGAAAGGAAGCGACATCACGCTCGACGGTTTGACGCTCGACGGAGCCAATAAGGCGGTTCAAGTTCTGACCGTCGGCGCGGGCTCGAAAAATGTAGCCGTTCAAAACTGCACGATTGAAAATGCGGCACAGCCGCAGGATGTGAATAATCCCCTTCAAGACGCGACGCCGGTCGGTCTTCGAATCGAAGGGGATGCACTGAATATTACCGTTGACTCATGCCATATCGGCAACATATATGCCATACATAAAACGAAATATTGGAAGCATAAAGTGGCCAGAGGCATTCTCATCAGCCCCTCCCATTCCAACCAGGGAGTAAGCCGGCAGATCAAAATTGCGAACAGTTCTTTTTACGCAATCGGACCGAAGGATGACGGAGACGGCATCGTCATTCAGGGCTGGCACGAGCAAGCCGATCTGCAAATTCTGGGCAACCGCTTCGACCGCAACTACAAACGGGCGATCAAAATCCAAACGCCGGGTGCATTGATCCAGGGAAATCAGATTCATAATCCTTTTTCCGGAAATCATGCCTATGATACGTATCCGGGCGGCTCGGATTACGATATGTACGCGGCGATCTCCGTCTATGCCGACAATGTGACGATTGATCATAATCAGATCGACGGTGTCGGCAGCTATTCCGCGGCCGTTGACATTGCCGCCAGCGGGGTGACCATAACCCGCAACCGGATTGCCAACGGCGCTAAATCGAAGCTGCAAGCGGCGGATCTGATCCGGGTTTCCAGCATGTCGACGCTTCACGACCTTGTCATAACGGACAATGAGCTGCACAACGGAAGATTTGCCATCAATCTCGTTGCGCCCGTTCAGAATATCGAAATCAAGAACAATCCCGCATTCAACATCATCGGCAAAAAAGAATGACAGACCGTTTCCAAGCCTTCCACAAAGACGCCCTTGCTTGAGCGGATTAGACGAGCACTTTCTCCTGCATGACCGAAGTTCTCCCTACGGAATGGTATTCGAAACCGTTATTCACGGCAAATTCCAACGGAAAACAATTTCTGCCGTCAAAAATGATCCTGTTTTTCATCTGCTTGGCGCCATTTTCAATTAGAAAATTCACGATTTCCGGCCATTCCGTAAGAATGAAGGCGCAATCTGAACGGGTCAGCGCCTCTTCCAATGAATCGGCAAAATCGACCTCCCCGGGCATGACCGCTTTCGCATTCTCCATTCCCATCGGATCGTAGGCAGTTACCTCCGCACCTTCGCGGAGCAGCAGCTCCGCAACCTTTTGCGCCGGGGCCTCGCGAATATCATCCGTATTCGGCTTGAAAGTCAGTCCCAGCAGCGTCACCTTCTTTCCCAGCAGGGTGCCGAATCGCTGTCTGGCCTTTGTGACCAACAGCGATCTTTGCTGCTCGTTGACACGGATGACCGTTTTAAGCAGCGGGAATTCATATCCCGAAGATGCGGCAATTTTCACAAGCGCATGCGTATCCTTGGGAAAGCAAGAGCCGCCGAACCCGATCCCCGCGCTTAAGAACTTCGGACCGATGCGCTGATCGTGACCCATGCCGTTTGCCACCTGGCTCACGTCCGCCCCCAACCGCTCGCATAGATTGGCAATTTCGTTGATAAAGCTGATTTTGGTGGCCAAAAAAGCGTTCGAGGCGTATTTAATCATCTCCGCGCTGCGCAAATCCGTTCGGATTACGGGAATGTTGAACGGTTCATACATCGCCTCCAGAAACATCGCCACCTCCTCGCGCTCTGCGCCGATGACAATGCGGTCGCCATGGAAATTGTCATGTACCGCACTGCCTTCACGCAAGAACTCGGGATTGGAAGCAACCTCGATCTGATGCCCGCCTGAAGCGAAGGATTCGATCCTTGCTTTGATTTTCTCGCAGGTGCCGATCGGTACCGTGCTTTTGATCACCACAATCATATTCTGATGCAGATTAGCGGCGATGTCCTCGGCCGCCTGCTCGACATACGATAAATCCGCAGAGCCATCGCTGCTTTGCGGTGTTCCCACGGCGACCATCACGACGTTGCAGGACGCCATGCCTTCGCAGTGACGGGTCGTGAAGCGAAGCCGTCCGCGCAGTATATTTTCCTTTAACAGCTCTTCGAGTCCCGGCTCATAGATTGGCGATTTGCCTTCGCTCAACAGCCGGATCTTCTCCGTATCCACATCGATGCACGTTACCTGATGTCCGATTTCCGCAAGACACACCCCGGTGACAAGTCCGACATATCCTGTTCCGATCACTGCAATATTCATTCGTTTCCTCTCCTTTGCATCATGAAAGTATTAGGGGTTCATTTACCAGCAATTCACGGATATACGTACGCACTTCTGCATTTAAATCATATCTTTCCAAGGAAAAATCGATCGTCGCTTTGATAAATCCCAGCTTGTCTCCGATATCATATCTTCTGCCTTCAAAGTCGTAGGCGATGACAGGTAACGTCTCGTTCAATATATTAATCGCGTCGGTCAGCTGCAGCTCTTCGTCCCCGCTTGTTTCAATCCCCTCCAAAATATCAAAGATCTGCGGCGTGAAAATGTAGCGTCCCATAATCGCATAGTTGGATGGCGCCTCATCGGCAGGCGGCTTCTCCACCAAGGATTGCATCCACGAAACCCTGTGCGGAAGATCGCTCCAGATCCGGTCGATGATTCCGTACTTGCTCGTTTCCTTATATGGCACTTGCTGAACGCCGATGACCGACGTCTTGTACATTTCATGAACCTGGATCAACTGCTGCAGACACGGCCTGTCCGAACGGATGATATCATCCCCCAAGAGCACCGCAAAAGGCTCGTTTCCAATAAAATGCTTGGCGCACAGCACCGCGTCTCCCAAGCCCTTCGGCTCTTTTTGGCGAACATAGTGGATATTGGCCATCGCCGATATTTGCTGAATCTCCTGCAGCCTGTCCAGCTTGCCCCTTCTCAGCAGATTATCCTCCAGCTCATAGGATTTATCGAAGTGATCCTCGATTGCCCGCTTTCCCCTGCCGGTTACAATCAGCAAATCCTTGATTCCCGAAGCGACCGCTTCCTCCACGATGTACTGAATCGCCGGCTTGTCGATCAGCGGCAGCATTTCCTTTGGCTGCGCCTTCGTTGCCGGTAAAAAGCGGGTGCCAAGCCCGGCAGCGGGAATAATCGCTTTCGTAATTTTCACATGAATTCCCTCCTTTGTTTTTATCGTGTTCCCCAACCATTCGATTTGATCGTCATCAAAGAATAAAACCGCAGCGGGAACAAAACAACCAGATGGATGATGCCGTAAACGGGTGCAAGCAGAAAGGTGAACGGATTTTTTAAAATGTAGAACAAGTTCCGCACATAGGCCGAGATGGCGACATAAAAGAGATAGTAAGCAAGAAATACCAAGAGCATCGCCTTCGAGCTGAAAATGACGGCCAAGATCAAGGAAAAGCTGAATAAGATCCAAAGGGACAGCTCCAGCGCCACCCACAAAAAAACAAACGGTTTCTTCAATCCGATCTTCAGGGCGATCAGACTTTCGCGGAAAAAGGACTTGTTCCATCTTGCCTGCTGTTTGATGAATTGCCCCATGCCCGTCGGCGCATCGGTCAGGCAGCGGGCGGTTGATTGATACAGCGTTCTGCCCCTCTTGATGGCATAGTTCGTCAAGCAGCGGTCATCGCCAAACTGCACGATTTCACCTAGGAATTTCTGATTGCCGTAATGCTCGATGTTGTCGATAATGACTTCTCGCCGATATGCGCTGAGCGGTCCGCTGCAGACCAGGATGTTTTTGGTCACGGAATGCGCAGCCCGCTCTACACGGAATGCATTGTCATAGCGCATATCGATCAACCGTGTAAGCAAATTGTGATTGCGGTTTCTGACATTGACGTGGCCTGTCGTCGCCATTACCCGTTTGTCGGAAAAGGGACGGATCAGCTCCCCTACAGCATCGGACAGAAGGGTTGTATCCGAATCGACGGTGATGATCACATCGCCCTCCGCCCTTTCAAAAGCCCAGATTTGTGCGTGACGCTTGCCTTTGTTTTGCGGCAGCCTGTGCACAATCAACTCGGGTCCGCCCCAGCTTCTGATCATTTCCTTAAACGCTTGAATTGCCTGGTAACCGCTGATATCCTTGCTGCCGTCATCTACAAAAAAGATTTCATGAATCGGATAATCCTGCGCAATAATGCTGCGAATCGTGCCCAAAACTGCATCCGGCTGCTCGTTGTAACTGGGAACGACTACGGAAACCTTCAGGTCGGGCGGTTTGCTCTCGGTGTGTTTATATGTAAACGACAAAAGCATTTTGAACAACATATACATCACCATCAACGAGCCATAAATGCCGAGCGTACGATGCAGCGTGCCTCTCACTTCAAAATTGATATAAAACAATGCGGCTACCATTAACGTGAATAAGATAAAAACAACAACCTTTTTGCTGCCGACGATTTCATTTTGCCGCCGCCCTTGGCCGTTCGCCTCATTTTCCGGAAAAATCAGTTTTTCATCCATCAATGACATGCCAATCCTTTCCCTCCCTTGTTTTTAAAAACCTTGAAATTCGCAGATCGTTCTTTATTAGATTATAAAATGTTCTTTTTAAAGAACGTCCACTGATATGAGTATATAAGATATCCTCTGAAATATAAAATCGATAATTGGTGAAATATTCTCATTTAAGAACATTACAGGCCAAAAACCGTCTGATTCCTCTGATTTCCTATAAAATATGGACTATTTTGCGGATTTATGTTCTTTTTTAAGAACTAATGTCGATAAGAAAACTCGCCTTTTTCCTCTCCGGCGCCAAATATATTATCGAATTATTAAAAATATAGGCAGATTATTATCTTTTTTGACGAACCCCATGAAATAAATGTCTCCTATTGAAACCTATATATAGAAATAATTGAAATGGAGGGAATTAACAATTGAAGGAAACTGATTCATTGCTCCCGGAAGCCCTTGACGCTGAGTGGGTCCATTTAATGGCTGTCGCCAAACAACTCGGCCTTACCCCCTCTCAGATCAGAATTTTCTTGAGAGCTGCAAAAAAGCGGGACAAGCCCGTCGATTTGTCCAACGGATCCCATTCATAAGGAAAAAGGCCCCGACAGCCGCAAAAACGGCAGTCGGGGCCTTTTTAACTCCAAAATCAAACAATCGGATATAGGAACTTGTTAATCCAACGACTTGTCCCCTCTTTCATGATGTTCATGTTCATGTTCTTGTTCATGCTCGTAATGTTCGCCTCGGCTTTTCGGTCCATGATGCGAATTGTCTGGAAAGCGATAAACCGTATCGTATACGGTATTGGTAATATTCTCATACAATTTGACATAGGGAAACTTGCCGATTTTGGCGGAAAAATCATAATAGACCATATCCTCGACAGAACGCGCTTTGTGAGCATATGCGGTGGTCAGCATGTGCCCGTCCGGGGCATAGACATCAACGGATACTCCTTTCGATGTATCGGCATTTTGCCCTGCATAAACGATTCCTCTGACCTTTTGCCCGCGGTAGTTCACATCCTTGAAACCGACAGAAGCAAAAGCCAATACGGGTGTCATTACAAAAACAGTCATCAACAAAAATACGATTACGGATGTTTTTTTGAACACTCGTTTCTTTTTCAACCGCTTGTCCCTCCCTAAATTAAGATTTTCATTCGGGTTATCCAACATTTTTTCACCTCCTCTCACCCATGAGTCGTTATAGCATGGAGCAAGTGTTCTTTTATAAGTCCGAAAAGGTTCTTTATAAAGAACATCTTTGCGCTTTGATTATATACCAAATTCCCGCAAGATAAAAGTTCTTTTGACGCTATTCTGTTATTTTCAACAAATTTTTTAGCAAATGATCGACATTCGCATCTTTCTGCTGCAGCTGCTTCCACAATTCAGCGTTATCGCGCCCCTGCTTTTGCAAAGCCGCAATATACCACAGCAGGCTAAGCTCCTCCAGACGATTCTGGATGGCCGGATTCGGCGCCGGTTTTAAAACCGTCTCTGCAGTGTGATAATTTCCGCGCAAGTATTCGATCTGCCCAATGGGCAGAGAAATATTATTCGTAACATGAAACGGAATACGCAGCGGATCTTCTGATATTTCCCCCGCTTGCCGCTCCATTTTCTCCACAAGCCGATACAACGCCAGCGCCTCGTTCCAATATTGATCCCTCAGCTTGCGGTTGCCGGACATTCTTGCGCGGTTGCCCAACTCGAACTCAAGACCGATGCCTTTCTCATAAAAGCCGATATCCCAGGGATATTGTTTTATCGCATTCAGGCCCAGCTGCAGCGCATGCTCGGAGTCATTCAGCGCCAAATATTGGTTGTATTCCGCCTCAACGGCTTCGCGGTTATGGGGTTCCTCGCTCCGCAGCCGTTTTGCCAGCGCCAGTGCTTCCCTGGCATATAAAGGATTTTGGGTACGATCGAATGCCTCCTCCAGAATGCCCGTTTTGAGCAGCTTGTAATCCGGATGCCAGGGGATGATTGAAATCGCTCTGTCGATCGGGTTCAACTGCGCCTCCAGCGGCCGGTTCTCCGCTTTTGCCTGCAAAGCCTGATGAAAAAAGTAATCTCCGCATAAGAAGGCGATGGAAACTGTGTACAGAA
>CAZESH010000132.1:0-11115 GCA_964514665.1 uncultured Caryophanales bacterium | reverse complement strand
CCGCAACCCTTGCGCTGAGCCGTCCCATTTCGGGAAAACTTTCGGACCGGTACGGCCAGACGTTTGTCATTGTACCGGCCCTTGTGATTACGATTTCGGCTTTGATTGCCTTGAGCTTATCGACCGGATTGTTCGGCGTGCTCGTTTCGGCGGTGCTGTACGGTATCGGTTTCGGTTCCGCGCAGCCGGCTCTTCAAGCGGCAACGATACGTCTTGCCCATTCGGACCGTAAAGGGGTTGCCAATGCTTCTTTATTGACTGCTACCGACCTCGGCATCGTGCTAGGTGCGATCATGCTCGGCTGGGTCTCCCAGTACACGAGCTACCAGGTATTATTCATGGTCAGCGCCGTGTCGGTCGCATTTTCCTTGTTGCTGTTCACTTTCTTTGTGAAACGTACGTTGAAAAACATAGGGGTTTACCCTGTGAACACCGCTTCTCTTCCCTCCGAAAAAAGTTGACGCAATTCTCTGCGGCGCGATTCTGGTAATTGTTATTTTCTCATTCTTTATCTTATAGAGAAAACAAAACCCCATGAGGAAATTATTTCAAAATATGAAGAATTTACTTGGAGTTAACTAAGTTGTAAACTTCTCAGTATATTAGGTTTATGGGATAACACTACGCCTATTGAAGAGACGATGGAGGCACTTCATGACATAGTAAAAGCTGGTAAGGCAAGGTATATAGGAGCATCCTCGATGTATGCTTGGCAGTTCCTGAAAGCGCAGCATGTCGCAGAACGTAACGGTTGGACCAAGTTTGTCTCCATGCAAAATCATTGAATTTGATTTATAGGGAAGAAGAGAGGGAGATGCTGCCGCTTTGCCGCGCAGAAGGAATCGGTGTAATTCCATGGAGTCCGCTTGCTAAAGGTCGGCTAACCCGAGATTGGGATGAAGCCCGTTCAGAGATCGACGAAGTTGGAAAAAGGATATTTTCGAAAATGGCCGATGCCGATCGCAAGATTGTGGAGAGAGTGGCCCAAGTTGCCGCCAAGCGGGGCATTCCTCGCGCGCAAGTCGCGCTTGCGCGGGTACTGCAAATGCAACAAGAGCCGGTAACTGCGCCGATCATCGGTGCAACAAAGCTTAATCATCTTGAGGATGCAGTAGCTGCATTATCGTTGAAGCTAGATTCCAACGAAATTGCGAGCCTAGAGGAGCCTTATATACCGCATCCGGTTGTAGGCATTAGTATAATATTTTAACAATTAAATATACTAAACTGTATATACTTTTTATCATGTACAATATTTATGAATAGGGGATCTTACATTTGCTACGAACATTCGCCGTCACGAATGGTTTGGAAATGATAAATGATGTTCCTTTAAAAGAACTTACAAATGCATCAATAAAATGGTTCTGGGTAGATTTCAATGAACCAACGGAAGAGGAAGCATTGTTACTGGAACAGCATTTTCGTTTCCATCCGCTGGCCGTTGAGGATTGTCTTCACCTGCTCCAGCGTCCTAAACTTGATCATTACGATGATATTCACTTTTTTGTCCTGCATGCGATGAATCAGAAAACATTCGCGGTGGAAGAAATCGATTTATTTTGGGGTAAAAATTTCATAGTTACGTTCCATTTGAAGCCCTCGGGTGAATTAGACGACGCTTGGAATCGAATTGCAGAGCAAAAAAAATTGTTGGAAAAGGGACATATTTTTACGGCTTACTTGGTGATTGACAAACTGGTTGACCAATATTTTCCTTCCGTTTATCAGCTTGATGACCAGATTTCCGAAATCGAAACGAATCACAGAAAAGATTCGATTCAAGGTCTAATGAACGATATCTTTGATATCCGGTCCAAACTGCTGGAGTTAAGGAGAACCATTATA
The DNA here is from genome assembly GCA_964514665.1 of uncultured Caryophanales bacterium. Taxonomy (GTDB): domain Bacteria; phylum Bacillota; class Bacilli; order Paenibacillales; family KCTC-25726; genus CAZESH01. The sequence goes on along the minus strand of CAZESH010000132.1, from coordinate 9,267 downwards.
CCGATGCGGGACTTATTGAACCGGATTATTAATTCCGAACGTATTGAAGGTATAAAAGAACATCTATTTTACTTCACGGATGTTTACGATCATTTATTGAGGCTCTCCGAGTTGATCGAATCAAACCGGGAACTGACCGCCGATATTCGAGAAAGTTATATATCCTTAAATTCCAATCGTATGAATACAATCATGAAGACTTTAACTGTGATAACCACAATTTTCATGCCTCTTACGTTCTTTGTCGGAATTTACGGAATGAATTTCGATAATATGCCCGAACTTCATTGGAAATGGGGATACTTTATCGTTCTCGGAATCCTGTTTGGCATAGGGCTCGGTATGTATTTTTGGTTTAAACGGAAGGGTTGGTTTGATTGATGCAAACAGTTCAAGATATAAATCGAAATAATAAAAGAAATCAGCAGGATTCTTTAGCATTTTAAAGATTGAATGAATTGTATTCGCTATCATTAGAAAAAAAGATATTGATTCTAAAATTAATTTTCATTTATCGACCTTTACATGGATCCAAATCAAGCGTATGATTCATTGCATAACTGAAATATGTTCCAATTTCTATTTCGCTGAGTTTCCGAATGGAAAGCGGGGGAACCGAAAGTGACCTATAACCGGTGTGAGAGCCGGATATGCGTCACATGGGGTGAATCCTTGAAACGAAACGCCATGGGTTTCGTGTAGAGGTAGGGCGTCTCTCACCGCCCGAATCCGACAGCTAACCTCGTAAGCGCCGATGAGAGAGGAGTTGAGACTGCGATCGATTTACGACCACAGAGCCCAACCTCTGTGGTTTTTTGCGTTTTTTTAATCCTAATATCTTAATTCTGACTAACGCGCTGAATCTCATTTCATGTGGACGGGGGAACCACTTTCGGTAAATTGAGATGCTTCTGCTCTTTACCTCGGGGTGAATCCTGGCACATTATTGGTGCCGGGTAGGGCTACTCTCCGGGCCCGAATCCGACAGCTAACCTCGCAAGCGTTCGGAGAGAGGCAACAATTGCCGTGACTTTCATTAGAAGCCTCGGGAAGAGTACTTTTTTTTCAGGCTTCTTTTTTGATGCAAAAAAACGGAGGTTTTCTTTCTATGTAACAAACGGCTCTATATTTAGTATATGCGCCGAATCAAACGGGAGAAGCATTCCTGCAGACATTGCAAAGTATGGAAAAGTCATATAAAGCCGTTATCTGCAGTGAAGAAGAACGAAGGAGATTAGCTTCCATCGGAATAGATCGTTTTTTTTGAAGTGAATATTAAAGATGGAAAATTCTCTGAATTTACAGTGAATGATTTTCAAAAAATGTTCCTTTTTGAGCACGGGGTTGATCAATGTGTGCATCTTTTGAATTGGGCCCGTCAGCGCAAGCAAGGAAAAGTAATTGTGATCTCGGCAAGCATTCATGCGTTTGAAATCTTTCGAATGCTGGATGCAGATTATGTGATCATACAAAAAGCAAGGACTTGTCTTTTTTAATTCATACGGATTAATCGGGAGGAAGGTTCCATGATGGATATTTTGATGTTGTTGGGCATTGGCATTTTGTCAATCGGTGCAATGGGCTTAATTCGATGGTGCGGACAGGTCATTTCGGAAGGAAGTGGAGAGCGGTGAACTGGATTTTGGGAGCCATTGTATTGGCATTGTTCGTTTATTTAGGATATGCGCTGCTTCAACCGGAAAAGTTTTAATTATGAATTAGGAGTGAGTTTTCGTGACGATATATGATGTTCTATCGATTGCCTGCACGCTGCTGGTCGTTCTGCTGCTGGCAAGGCCGGCCGGATTATATTTGGCAAAGGTTTTCGACATGAATCCGACCCGGTTGGAGCGCATTTTCGGCCCTGTCGAAAATGCGATTTATAAATTGGGCGGTATTCGCCAGGAAAATCAAACGTGGAAGCAGTATGCGGCAGCCGTTGTGTTGAGCAACGCTTTTATGATTGTGCTCGTATATTTGATCATTCGTTTCCAGGGTTTTCTGCCCTTGAACCCGACCCATATCGCTGGCATGAATCCCGCGCTGGCCTTCAATACGGCCATCAGCTTCATGACGAACACGAATTTGCAGCACTACAGCGGGGAAAGCGGTCTGTCTTTGTTTTCGCAAATGGTCGCCATCCTCTTCTTGATGTTTACGGCTCCGGCAACGGCGTTGGCGGCGGCGATCGCCTTTATTCGCGGGATTACGGGTAAGCCTCTTGGAAACTTTTTTGTGGATTTGGTGCGGTCCATTACCCGCGTATTGCTGCCCGTCGCCATTGTCTGTGCCATCATTTTTGTTTTTCTCGGGATGCCGCAGACTCTGCATGCGGTTGTCAACGCGACGACTGTCGAAGGCGGCAAACAGACGATTTATCTGGGGCCGCTCGGATCGTTCTTGGCGATTAAGGAAATAGGCAATAACGGCGGCGGATTTTTCGGCGTCAATTCGGCGCATCCGTTTGAAAATCCGGACGGCATCTGCAATTTTATTCAAATTGTGCTGATGATGCTTTTGCCTACGGCGCTGCCGTTCACTTATGGCAAAATGGCGGGGAACGCCAGGCAGGGCAGAGTGCTGTTTGTTTCCATGGCGGTGATGTTTATTGTGATGCTCGGAATTTCACTTTCGGCGGAACACGCCGGCAATCCCGTGCTGAATGCGATGGGCATCGACCATCATCAAGGCAGCATGGAAGGAAAGGAAGTGCGTTTCGGGGCAGCCGAATCTTCCCTCTACTCGGTTGTGACGACCGCAACGGAGACAGGCGCCGTCAATACGATGCATGACACGCTGACCCCGATCGGGGGACTTGTGACTATCTCCAATATGATGCTGAACACCGTATTCGGAGGTGTGGGAGCAGGCTTTCTCAATGTTTTGATGTACGCCATGATTGCGGTGTTCTTGTCCGGTTTAATGGTCGGACGCACGCCGGAATTCCTTGGAAAGAAAATTGAAGGCCGGGAAATGAAGCTGATTGCCGTCACGTTGCTGATCCATCCGCTGTTGATTTTAGTTCCGACGTCCCTTGCCCTTGTCACCAATCCAGATACGATCTCCAATCCCGGATACCATGGACTGACCCAGGCGATGTATGAATATACCTCGGCGGCAGCCAACAACGGCTCCGGATTTGAAGGTTTGGGAGACGGCACGGACTTCTGGAACATCACGACAGGCATTGTCATGTTCATCGGGCGCTATTTTTCCATTGTCGCGTTATTGGCGGTTGCGGGCTCTTTGGCCGTAAAAAAGCAGGTTCCGGAAACCGTGGGTACGTTTCGAACGGATACGCCATTGTTTGCGGGCGTTTTCGTCGTCGCCATACTAATTGTCGGCGCGCTGACTTTCTTTCCGTCCTTGGTGCTCGGTCCGATTGCCGAACTGTTAACGTTAAATCCATAACGGGACTTTACGGTAAAAGCGTATGCTTCCGAAGCCAGTTTTTGCTCGCGAAGAAGCACATTCAATGAAGTATCACAAAAACTTTGAGGAGGGAGCCGGATGGCTCGGAAAAAAACAATGTTAACAGGCCCGATCGTGGGTCAGGCGATCAAGGCGTCTTTCTATAAATTAAATCCGCAAGTGATGATGCGGGGTCCGATCATGTTCGTGGTGGAGATTGGCCTTTTGATCACGCTGTTTTTATCCTTTGTGCCGAATGCTTTTGGGGACAGCGTTCCGAGATGGTTTAATATTGCCGTTTCGTTCATCTTGCTGCTGACCGTATTGTTTGCCAACTTTGCGGAAGCATTGGCGGAAGGCAGAGGCAAGGCGCAGGCCGATTCGCTGAAAAAAACGAAAAAAGAAATTACAGCCAACAAAGTAACGAATAACGGTGTGAAGCAGGTCGCGTCAACTGATTTGAGAAAGGGCGATGTCGTCATCGTCTCGCAAGGCGAAATGATTCCCGGCGACGGCGAAGTCATTGAAGGCTTGGCTTCCGTGGATGAATCGGCGATAACGGGCGAATCCGCTCCGGTCATTAAAGAGGCCGGAGGGGATTTCAGTTCGGTAACCGGCGGCACGAGAGTCATCAGCGATCAGATCAAGGTGAAAATCACCAGCGATCCCGGCGAATCTTTTCTCGATCGGATGATTTCTTTGGTCGAGGGCGCCAAGCGCCAGAAAACCCCTAACGAAATCGCGCTGAATACGGTGCTGATCAGCTTGACGTTGATCTTTCTTATCGTCGTAGTAACCTTGCCGTTTTTCTCGAATTATTTGAATTTTCATATTGATATCTCGATCTTGATCGCTTTGCTGGTTTGTTTGATTCCGACAACCATCGGCGGGCTATTGTCGGCAATCGGGATTGCCGGCATGGACAGGGTAACGCAATTCAATGTGCTGGCCATGTCGGGAAAAGCGGTGGAAGCGTCGGGGGACATCAATACGATTATTCTTGATAAAACGGGAACGATCACCTTCGGCAACCGGATGGCCAGCGAATTCATTGCCGTACAAAGTTCAAGTATGCAAGAAGTAGCGAAATGGGCGGCAGTCAGTTCATTGAAGGATGAAACGCCGGAAGGACGTTCTGTCTTGGAATTGATGAAAAGGCGGGATTTGCAGGTGAACACCGCTCTTGGCGAAGGCGCTGAATTCATCGAGTTCAAAGCGGAAACGCGGATGAGCGGGATGGATTTGGCGGACGGACGCAAGGTGCGTAAAGGCGCAGTGGATGCGGTGAAAAAATGGGTATCCGGGCAAGGCGGCGCGATACCGGATGATTTGCGATCGAATGCCGATGCCATCGCTTCCCAAGGCGGAACGCCATTGGCTGTAGCGGTAGACAATCAAATTTTCGGGCTTATTTATTTGAAGGATACGGTCAAACCGGGTATGCGCGAGCGCTTTGAGCAAATGCGCAAAATGGGGATCAAAACGATCATGTGCACGGGCGATAATCCGCTCACGGCGGCGACCATTGCCAAGGAAGCCGGCGTGGATGAATTTATCGCCGAAAGCAAGCCGGAGGATAAAATCGCCGTCATTCGCAAAGAGCAGGGTGCAGGGAAGTTGGTAGCAATGACCGGCGACGGGACGAACGACGCGCCGGCGCTTGCCCAGGCGGATGTGGGAATTGCCATGAACAGCGGAACGGTCGCTGCGAAAGAAGCGGCCAATATGGTCGATCTGGATTCCGACCCGTCGAAAATCATCGAGGTTGTCTCTATCGGCAAGCAGCTATTGATGACCCGCGGGGCACTGACCACGTTCAGTATCGCCAATGACATCGCCAAATATTTCGCGATTATTCCGGCAATGTTCATGCTGGCGATCCCGGAGATGAAGGTGCTGAACGTGATGCAATTGCATTCTCCGATATCGGCCATTCTGTCGGCGCTTGTTTTTAACGCAATCATCATCCCTTTGCTGATTCCTTTGGCAATGAAAGGCGTTGCGTACAAAGCCATGAGTTCTTCGCAGCTGTTGGCCCGCAATCTGTTCATTTACGGTTTGGGCGGCGTTATTGTCCCGTTTGTCGGGATCAAATTGATCGATCTGATGATCGGACTTTGGGTATAGAAAGGGAAGGTGGAGAGCAATGCGCTTATTTGCAACGATTGTTCGAACGAGCTTGGTATTGATGGCCTGCGCTTTGATTTATCAGCTTGCGGTCACCGGCATCGTGCAGGCGATAGCGCCAATGCAGGCCAATGGCAGTTTAATTCATAATGAAAAGAACCAGGTGATCGGTTCCGCCTTGATCGGTCAATCGTTTACGGATCCGAAATATTTTCAGGGCAGAGTCTCCAGCATCAAATATGACGCTTCCGCATCGGGTTCGCCGAACTACGCGCCGTCCAACCCGGACATGATCGAACGGACTAAAGCTGCCGTCGAGACATGGAAAAAGGAGAACCCGGATGTGCCGGTCAGCCAGCTGCCCATCGACCTGATCACGAATTCCGCTTCCGGCTTGGATCCGGACATCAGTCCCGAGGCGGCAAAGGCGCAAATTCCCAGGATCAGCAAGCAAACGGGAGTATCTATTGACCAACTTCAACAGCTGGTGGATCAGCACACGAAACAAAGGGAGCTGGGTTTTTTGGGCGAGCCAACCGTCAATGTACTGGAATTGAACATCGCTTTGCAGAAGATGATCGCTAGTTCTTAAAGGGCGAAACGGCTTAGAGGGAAACGGGGAGAAACGCATGGATAATGATCTTTTTCGAAGAAAAACGCCGGAAGAAATTTTGGTGTCCATCGCCAAGCTTCATAAAGGCCGCTTCAAGGTGATCATCGGCGCCGTCAGCGGTTCGGGCAAAACCTATCATATGCTGCGGGAAGGCCAGAACCTGAAGCAGAAAGGGATCGATGTGGCGATCTGCGCGGTATCCACGCTGCAAAGACCGGAAACCATTGAGCAGATCGGCGATTTGGAGCGGATTCCGAGCATACACTGGTATGACTCAGGGAAGGAAAAAAAGGATCTGAATTTGGATGCGATTGTCGCCAGAAATCCGGAAGTGCTGCTGGTCGACGGTCTGGCTCACCGGAACCGCAAAGAGGCCCGGTTTCCGACCCGGGCGGATGATATCCGCTTTTTGCTTAATCAGGGAATCAGCGTGATCACAACCGTGAATGTCTATGAGCTGGAAGGCGTTCACATGATGGTGCAAAAGCTGACAGGAATTGAAGTCCGGGAAACGGTTCCCGCCGATATGCTGGAGTTGGCCGATGAAGTCCGCTTGATTGACGTTTCTCCCGAAACCATCTTAAACCGTGCGGCTGAGGGGCATTTGGGAAAAGCCAATACGAATGTTCTGCTTCAAAAGGGGAATCTCGCCGTTCTGCGGGAATTGGCACTTCGCATCATGGCGGAGGGCGTTAACGATTCTTTGGAAAAATACCGGGAAGCGTTGGGGATGGTTGGCCCTTCGGGCGCAACGGAGCGCATCCTGGTTTCCGTCCAGTACCATTGGAACGGTTCGATCTATACACGCCGGGGGCAGCAAATCGCCAAACGCTTGAACGGCGAGCTGTTGGTGGTCACCTTTGTGAATCGGCATAAACAGTTAAATAAGGATGAAGAAGCCTTCAAGCGTTCGATCTTGAAGTTGATCACCAAGTTAAGCGCCAAGTTCGAGGAACTTCCGATGGTGTCCAGAAGGGTGCTTCCCCGCGTGTTGGTTCAATATGCGCTTGAGCACAATGCGACCCGCATTGTGCTCGGCCATTCCAGGCAAACGAGGTGGCAGGAATTCCTTCAGGGTTCCATTGTGTTAAAGATGCTGGAACGCACGAAAAATATCGATATCTTTTTGATGGCGGATCGAACGGAGCACGAAGGCGAGCGGATATTGCCGGCGAGAACAAAAGAAACGGATCAAATCGACAAATTTCATCGATTAAGCGCTGACGAACTCGAAAAGCAAATCCGACAAATCAGGAGAGGACATTTCAAAGTGTTTATCGGTGCAGCTCCAGGCGTTGGCAAAACCTACACCATGCTGCGTGAAGGCAATCTTCTTTTGAAAAAGGGGATTGACGTTATGGTAGGCTTGCTGGAAACGCACGGAAGAAAAGAAACGGCCGAGCAGGTCGGGGAATTGACGGTGCTGCCGAGAAAGAAAATGGATTATCGGGGGACGACTTTGGAAGAAATGGATACGGAATCGATCATCCGGAGAAATCCTGAGGTGGTCCTGATCGACGAACTTGCCCACACGAATGTGCCCGGGAGCGCGAATAAAAAAAGATATGAAGATGTCATTCACATCTTGGAATCCGGCATATCCGTGATCTCGACGATGAATGTGCAGCATTTGGAAAGCCTGAACGACGCCGTCGAACAAATCACCGGGGTCCGCGTGAGAGAAACGGTGCCGGATTTCATTCTGCGGATGGCAGATGAGGCGGAGTTGATCGATTTGACTCCGCAAGCGTTGCAGGAGCGCTTAAAAGAAGGAAAAGTATATGCGATGAATAAGGTGGGGCAAGCGCTGGGGGCCTTTTTCAAAACCGGCAACTTGATTGCGCTGAGAGAATTGGCGCTGCGGGAAATCGCCGATGATGTGGATGAACGGCTGGAAGCATGGCAAAGAAAGAACTCGCTTCGCGGCCCGTGGAGAAGACAGGAAGTGATTTTTGTCGGGGTGAGTTTGAATTCGAACGCTGAACGGCTGATTCGACGCGGTTTTCGCATCGCTTATCGTTTAAAGGCGGAGTGGCATGTGGTATATGTAGAGGCGGAGTTGAAAGATGGTAAGCAAACACATGATACAGAAAGACGGATTCAGGAGTTGAATAAGCTGACGGAACAATTGGGAGGGATTTTTGAAAAATGGAGAGCAGTCAATCGTAAGGAAATCCCGCATCTTTTGGTGAACAAAGCGAATGAATATAAAGCCACTCAGATCATCATCGGTCAATCCACGCGCTCACTTTGGCATGCATGGCTGTATGGCTCCATTGTAAAAACCATTCTTCGAACCGTCCGTCATATTGATGTGCTGATTGTTGCCGATTTTGATCCAAAAATTGGACTGCAGTAAACGAAATAAAAGAATAAGACTTTCACAGTCCGAATGGAAGCCTAGCCTCATAAGCGTGGATTGAGGGGAGGAGTGTGAAACTTTGTGTTCGTTATCCGACTACAGGGTTAGCCTTAAAAAGGCTATATGCAAAAAATGTCGCATGAATTTGAAGTTCCCAAACATTTGTTCTGTATTGGTCAGGAAGATAATGGTATACTAAATTAGTACAATTGAATCTTGGGTGGGCGTGGTTTCCCTTCGAGCATATGCTTTCGAAGTAAGTTTCCTTCGGAAACTTCGGGGAGGTGAGGCCATGGAGTTGAAAGATGCACTGACCATCATGATCTTTTTTTCTTCTTTTATTGTTGCGCTTTTGACATACATCTCTATGAATTATAAGAGAAAGTAAAATCCCACCCCAGGTTAGCGCCCAGGTGGGATTTTAGACCTTTAAAAGCTAGAAGGGATAAACCCGTCCAAGCCAGTTGTGCAGCCGAGTGTTAGCAGCACTCGGCTTTAATAAATGAATTTTACCATATAATAAAACCCTTGAAAACAAGTAAAACATTTATTTTGTGAGTAGCTCATTGAAGCACGAAGCGAAAGGAGACCACGAAATGTCCGAGAATCACGAATATTCAGGAGCTTTCCCCGATAGGTTTCGCCCCAGTCTGGAAGCTGACTGCGGGAACTGCTTCGGCTTGTGCTGTGTGGCGCTGCCTTTCGCTGCTTCGTCAGACTTCGCGGTTGACAAGGATGCCGGGCAACCCTGCCC
>CAZESH010000131.1:4024-11155 GCA_964514665.1 uncultured Caryophanales bacterium | reverse complement strand
TTTTTCATGAATCGATGAAGGGCGGTCTATAGACAATGGAAATCGGCTGCAGCGTCTCCTTGCAGGATATGGCTCTGGCACATGATGCAGGCTTTGACTTTGTCGAGCTTCAGGCGGGAAGCGTACTGCCGGAAATGGACGATTCCCATTTCGATGCGGTGCGGGAAACGGTTTTGCGGAGTCCGATTGCAGTTAAAAGCTTCAATGCCTTCCTTCCGCAGCATATGAAAATCGTGGGCCGGCATATGGATCAACATCAATATAAAACGTACGTTATCACCACCTTGAGGAGAATCAGGGATTTGGGGGGAGAGCGGGTTTCTTTCGGCAGCGGACATGCAAGAAGCTGTCCGGAGGATTTTTCCAAGGAACAGGCGGAGGAGCAGATCGTCGAATTTCTTGAATTTACGGCCGATGCCGCCGGAGAAATGGGAATTCAAGTCAATGTCGAAGCGCTTAACCGTACGGAATGCAATATGATCCGCTCTTTGCCTGACGCAAATCGGTATGTAGAACGGCTGCATCGCTCGAACGTTTCATTGCTGGCGGATTTTTACCATATGCAGCTGGAACAAGAACCTCTGGAGCATCTAAAGCAGGTAAGAAACAATCTGAATTATGTGCATGTAGCCGATACCGGCCGGTTTTATCCGGGCAGCGGGGAATTTCCTTTCCAAGCGTTAATGCAGATGCTGCGCCAAATCGGTTATAACGGACCGGTCTCCGTAGAATGTACATGGCGGGATGTCAAAACAGAAATCCCGAAGGCCGGTCAATTTATGAAATCCATCACAAGACAAGGGTGAGTTGAATGCAGGAAAACCAAAAAATTGAATTCTCCACGATTGCGAACCAGCTTCCTCCCGAATGGCAGGACGGCACGCTGAGAAGTCAAATCTACAAATTGAATCAAACGATGGGACAAAAGATCGTCGTGCTTGACGATGATCCGACCGGAGTGCAGACCGTGCACGATATTTTGGTGCTGACGCAGTGGGATAAAGCGCTGCTGCAGGATGCCTTCCAGCATCCCGAGCCAATTTTTTTCATTCTCACCAATACGCGGGGAATGGAAGCGTCGGAAGCCGAGCGCATCAACCGTGAAATTGCGGAAAATGTGCTTGCGGTTGCTTCCGAAAGCAATCAAAAGGTGCAGTTTGTCAGCCGCAGCGATTCTACATTAAGAGGCTACTATCCGCTTGAAATCGATGTTTTATCTGAAGAAACGGAACGCTTGAGCGGGCAGGGCTATGACGGGCATCTGATTATCCCCGCATTTTTTGAAGCCGGACGCTACACTTATGAGAATGTCCATTATTTAAAAGAAGGAGACAATCTGACGCCGGCCCACCAAACGGAATTTGCCAAGGACAAGGTATTCGGATTTTCCCATTCGGACCTGACGGAGTGGGTTGTTGAGAAAACCGAAGGCCGCTACCGCAAAGAAGATTGCATTACCCTTTCCATAGAGCAAATCCGCAAAGGACCTGAGGAGGTCGAGGCGATTTTGCTTGAAGTCGGCGGAAACCGTCCGGTGATCGTCAATGCAATGTCGTACAGGGATTTGGAAGTGCTCTCGCTGGCCCTTCTGCAGGCGATAGCAAAAGGCAAGCGCTTCATCTACCGGACTGCCGCATCGTTCGTAAAAACGTTCGGCGGAATTTCCGACATCGATTATTTGACAGCGGAGCAATTAACGGCAAAAGGCAAAGAACACATGGGCGGACTGGTTATCGTCGGTTCCCATATGCAAAAAACGACACGCCAACTGGAGCAGCTGATACAGGGCACCCGCATCACTCCGCTGGAGATGAGTGTGGAACGGATCTTGGACGATCAAGAGCAGGAAGCGGAAATCCAGCGTTTGATCGGCGAAGTCAACCGGATTATCCAAAGCGGGGAAAACGTCGTCGTATTCAGCAGCCGCAAATTGGTTGCCGTTGAAGGAAAGGACGCCAACCTGAAAATCAGCCAGAGGGTTTCCTCTTCCTTGGTCAAAATTGTCGAGACGCTGGAGACCGCGCCCAAGTTCATCATTGCCAAAGGGGGAATCACCTCCAGCGACGTGGCGACGAAGGGCTTGAAGGCCAAGAAAGCGACAGTGCTGGGGCAAGCCGCTCCCGCCATCCCGGTATGGCTGACCGGAAGCGACGCGAAATTTCCCCATACCCCCTATATCATCTTCCCTGGCAATGTCGGAGACGATTTGACGCTGATGGAAGTGGTGCGGAAAATATCCGGTTAAATTCAGGCAGAGGGAGACTTCATTTATGCTGGCATCTACAAAAGAAATTTTGCTGAAAGCGCGACAGCATCGTTATGCAGTTGCGGCGTTCAACGTTTACAGCATGGAAACGGCGCAAGCGGCGATCCTTGCCGCTGAGAACCGGCAAATGCCGGTCATTCTGGCCTTGGGAGAACGCTATTTGGATACGGTCAGCATTGCCGGATTTGCCGCCATGGCGCGGGCGCTGGCCGAACAGGCATCCGTTCCCGTAGCGCTGCATCTGGATCATGCTTATGAGCGGCAATCGATTCTGCAGGCGATTCGCTTCGGCTTTTCCTCGGTGATGTTTGACGGTTCGAAATACCCGCTGCAGGACAACATCCGCTTGACCGCTGAAATCGTGAAATTGGTGCACAGTGCCGATGTCTCGGTGGAAGCCGAAATCGGTTCGACGGCCAAAGGGGATTTTTCCGATGAGGAGGAAGGGGACGGCAGACTGACCGACCCTGAAGAAGCGGTCCGCTTTGTAGAGGAAACGGAAGTCGACTTTCTCGCAGCGGCCATCGGTACGGTACACGGAATTTATAAGGGAGAGCCGAAAATCGATTTGGACAGGCTGAAACGGCTGCAGCAAATGATCGATATCCCGCTTGTGCTCCACGGAGGCTCGGGAACACCGGATGAGATTATAAAAGCGACGGTGGCGTCAGGCATTTGCAAGATTAACGTAAATACGGAAATTTCGTTAGCCGCCGTTCATCAGCTGCACGATTTTCTGCAGAAAGAGCACAATCCGCATTTGTCCACGGTGATGGCCGACATGCAGCAGACGATGGCGACAGCGATGGAAAGGTTTATCGATTTATTCGCCAATCGCTCAGGCTTATGAAGCTGGCCAATATTTGCTATAATAACATAAAGCGAAATAAGTGGGGCATGATGCACCCGGGAGGTGGAAACTGATGAAAATCAACAATATCAGCAATACGGAAGAATTTTTCAAAGTAATCGATCAATGCAAAGGCACAGTAGAGCTGATTACGTCGGAAGGCGACAGGCTGAATTTGAAATCCAAGCTCAGCCAGTATGTAGCTTTGTCCAAAATGTTCAGCGAAGCGAAAATCGGCGGCATCGAGCTGGTTGCCCACGAGCCTGAAGATGTGGACCGGCTTTTCAAATTCCTGCTTAGCGGCAATGTTTGATTTGAGGGATTTTTGGTCCGCCGATCAATCTGTATAAACGCTTCCCTTAACCTGTCGCGTATTTAAAAAATAGCGTAAAGTCGTCCCTATCTTTTCACAAGGTGGGGATTATTTTACGCTTATTTTTTTAATGCAATCCGATCCGATACCCGTTTGGATAATAATTTTACCAACTAAACTGGACCAAACCGTACGGGATAGTAAGGTGTCTTCGGGTTTCGGAATGAAATTACTGTGACAAAGAACCATTATTTTGCATAATATGCTGACATGAAATTGAAAAGGTGGTTATTATGACTGCTATAAAACATGACGGCTCAAAGAGTAATTTTAGATTCATAGTATTTGGGGATAGCAGAGATTACTACAAAGGAATCAACAAAGCTGTCTTTGAAAAAATTTTAAAAACAATAAAGGGATTTTCAATACAGCCAGAGTTTTTCTTGTTTAGTGGTGATATGTCAAATATAGATAGTTCAAGCTATGATGCAAACAAAGAGGCATTAGAAGAGTGGAAGGAGATAGTTGAGAAATATTACCCCATTAAAAAATTCTATAATTGTATTGGAAATCATGAAAGAAATGAACGAGCTTTCAATGATGTTTTTGATTATTTGCCCGATGGACAGTTGCCAGGGTATGGAAGAACAGTATATTATTTTGATTATGGAAACTCGCGATTTATCATTTTAAATTCAAATAGAAAAAATAAAAATTACTACGCTTATATTCCTGATGAAGGCTCAATTAAAAATGAAGGTTATGTTATTTTTGAAGAACAAAGAAACTGGTTGAAAGATGTATTAAAAAAATCCGATAAGAAACACAATTTTGTTATGTTTCACGCCCCTGCTTTCCCGGTTAGTCATCATTTTGGGAAATCTCTTGATCAGGATACAATAGAAAGATATTTATTCTGGCGAATTTTGGATGACTATAATATAACTGCAGTATTTAATGGGCATGAGCATCTATATAGCAGGCGAATAATCAACGGTTCCTTCAATACAAATTTCAAACACGAAATTCTGCAATTGATTTCTGGTGGTGCAGGGGCAAATACTTATGGATATGTTAAAGACAGCAGAAACAATTATACGGGTCCACTTGGTATTTTTCATTATGTAGTAGCGGATGTCATGGACTCGATATTATCTTTTCAGGTTTATGATATAGACAATAATCTTACTGATACCTTTACGTTTGAAAAATATACAACTAATAAACCAAACCCGAAGAACACAAATACAAGTGGCGTTCCCATCTACAGGAAACGGAACTACAGGAAACAGAAGCTGAAAGTTTGGCGGCCCTAGAACTTCCATCTCCTGCCCATCCCTTTGCTCAGGAGCCTTCATAGCGGGGCATGGAATCTGCTGCGGCGGATCGTTTGCCTGTTTGCTCCGTCAGTGTCGGTGAACAGGGGATCGTATGGCTTGTCTACTGCCGTTGGGCCAACAAGATAGGCAAATCCCAAACAAAAGCGTTATCAGCGCCAAGCCGGAAAACGGCAGACTGGAATAAAAAAAGGCGCCTTGAAGGGCGCTTTTTTTATTTGGTTAAATGTGTCGCGTTTCGCGGCAGATCGGGCATTTCATTGACGGAAACTACCGCATCGTTTTTTTTGTCCGGTTTTTTCCAGTATTCTTCGTTACCCGGCAGATCGTCGAACCAAGACGCGTTTTGCGGACAATCGAGAATCATGAGTTTTCCGTATTCATTATCCCGGGATTGATGATACTTGAGATAAGCCTTACCGTTTTCGGCGGCCAAAATTTCAATTTTTCCCGATGTGTGGCTCATTACCAGACGGACCCGTTTACCCAAGCCGGAGGTTCTTGCTTTTGCTTTTTCCACAATCTGATAAACCTTCTCAAGCGTAAGGACGAAATCCCGGTTTCCGGCGACCGGACGATTGACGAAGAAGTAATACGGCGTCACGCCGGCCCACGATAGCTTGTCAAGCAGCTCTGCCAATACATCGGGATCATCGTTGATTCCCTTCAGTACGGGAGTTTGATTTACGACAATGGCACCGGCATGATGCAGCGCGTCGATTGCAGTCCTCACTTCATCCGTTATTTCCCGGGGATGATTGATATGCGCCATGACATAGATGCGCTTGTCCACATCGGAATGCTCCTTGATCAGCGCAAGCAGCTCTTCGTCTTCATAGATGCGCATCGGATTGAATACCGGGAGTTTTGAACCGAAACGAATGATTTTGACATGCCCGATGGCTCGCAGCCGCTCCAGAATCATGCGGATTTTCGAGGTTCCCAAAATGAGCGAGTCGCCGCCCGTCAAGAGGACATTGTTAATCTCCGGGTGCTGCTCAATGTACTGCAAGCCCGGTTCTACATCGGAGAGCGCCTCGTGCACATCGTTGCGGAATAGACGCCGGCGGAAGCAATAGCGGCAGTAAGCCCCGCAAACTTCGGAGACGATCAAGAGCGCCGTCGTTCCATATTTGTGCTGACAACCGGGAACTACATAATTGGTGTCTTCATCGGAAGCATCCCAACGACCATATTCTTTTAACTCCCCTTCGCCCGGTATAATTAATTTTCTTATGGGATCATTCGGATCATTCCAATCAATCAGGCCGAGATAATACTCATTTGCCCGGAACACAAATTTTTCCGTAATTTGCTTCAGTCTGTTTCTTTCATCTTCAGGTATTTGGGTAATCCGATCCATATCGATGACGTACCTGGGCTGCGTCATTTTCTGCTTTCAGCCTCCTTTTTTCTTGATGATTTTTAATTTACCTCTTTATTATACTTTAAAATCAGCGTGGATAGGGCGGTTACTCGAGAAAAGTGTGTCGAATGATGCATGGCTTTATAAAAAAATAAAAATATTTAAATTTTTTTTGAAAAAAGAAGGATATTGGCAAAGTATGTAGAATATTCAATATATGGAAATTTTTTTGAATTTTATTCCGTGATCCACTACAAAACTTTGGAGAAGAGAAGAATGATCATTGAAGGCATCGTCATAGGACTGATAGTTGGATTTATTAGGGGGGGATGGCTAAAAAGTTTATCGGGTCTTTCGAAAATAAAATTAATAGCGGGTTGGATTTTTCCTCTACTGCTGATTCTGCAGCTTGTCGTTTACAGGCTACAAGACAAGTACGAGGTGATTCATCGCTACAGCGGCTACATTTATATTGCGGTATATGTATGCGGCATCGTCTTTCTCTATCTGAATCGAAAGCAGCCGGGATTTAAATGGATTTTAGCGGGGGTATTAATGAACTTTCTGGTGATGGCTTTTAATGGCGGGAAAATGCCGGTATCTCCTGAAGCGATAAACGCGATTGATCCCTCTTATCTGGAAACGGTCAAGAATGGGGATTTGGGAACAAAGCATATATTGTTGTTAAGTTCAGCCAGGCTGCCGTTTTTGGGAGACATCATTCCGATCACCAAACCCTATCCGCTGCCGCAGGTAGCAAGTCTGGGCGACTTGGTCATGAGTATGGGTGCATTTATATATTTGCAGTTTTTAATGGTAGACGATAAAAAATAATTCATCCGAAATTCATATCCGTTTTCGTTGTCTTTAAGTACATGAATCAATGTCAGAGAGGGAGGAAAAACATGAAGAAACGCGCAGAGGGCATCAAAATTTCCGGAATCGTGTACAACGCCATTATCGTGGCATCCGCAGTAGCGGCATTGTCGGCTGTATGGA
>CAZESH010000131.1:0-3924 GCA_964514665.1 uncultured Caryophanales bacterium | reverse complement strand
ATATGAAAAAACGCGCAGAGGGCATTAAAATTTCCGGGATTGTGTACAACGCCATCATCGTGGCATCCGCAGTAGCGGCATTGTCGGCTGTATGGAAAATCGGCTGGTAGAAAAAAAGCAGCGTCTGAACATAAAAAAACCAAAAAAAGAGGAGCTTGATTCATATGAAAAAACGCGCAGAGGGCATTAAAATTTCCGGGATTGTGTACAACGCCATCATCGTGGCATCCGCAGTAGCGGCATTGTCGGCTGTATGGAAAATCGGCTGGTAGAAAACCGTGACTGAAGAAAATATAAAAAGTTAAAAGGTTATTGAGTGTTTATCTCAATAACCTTTTTGATTTAGTCAGAAAAAATCGACGTTTGATGAAATATGCTGGATATAGTCATAAAGTTGTAGTTACAAAAAAAAATTCTCATTATATAATGAAATAGAATGTACATAATAGTGACTATATTTTTTTGACTGGAGAAAGGTCGATATTATGTTGAGCCTATCAAAATTGAATTCTGTCATGTCAAAATTAATGCAGCCTTTATTCTTATATACTTCCATAATCTCGGCGCTTGGAGTTATGGTCTTTCTATACATGACTCGTTTTCATCTTCCGTTTATGACCAGAATGGATTTGATTGTCTTTGTTTGCCTTGTCGGATCCGTTCTACTGCTTAATCATTTTACTTTTCAGCTTCCGCCTGACGGCAACATCCAATCCATGGATTCGGCTGTTTATCTTGCCTGTATATTTGTTTTCGGCCCCGTAATATCACTTTATGTGCTGCTATTGAGTTCAATTATTTATGCTTTTTACGAGCGTCGGCTATTTTGGTGGAAGCATCTTGCAAACTTTTCGATATATAGCTTGATGTTGTCAGGCGGTGCCATTGTTTTTCATATTGCGGGCGGCCGTGAAGGTTTGATTAATGCCTATGTTATGGCTCCTTATTTATACGCATTAGCCGTATATTTTATAATTAACGTAACCATGGTAGGTACATACTATTTTATCTCTATCAGAAATTCTTTTTTCAACACCATTCAAAGTATTTTAAAAGAGGCAGCTTATGCGTTCTTCACTGCCTTGATTATGTCTTTGATTCTCACTGCATTACTTAATTCAAACCAACTATTCGGCTTGTTCCTCTTTTTATTCGTATCCGTGACGCTTTCTTATTCCTTCAAGCAATTTTTTAGAATGTACAATGCGGTCTCCCAAAAGGCGACCAAAGATCATCGGACAGGACTTTACAATCACGGTTATTTCGAGGAAAAGCTTGAGGAAGAGCTGCGGCATGCCAAGGAAACGGAAGCTCCCTTCAGCCTGGCGATTTTCGATATCGATGACTTCAAGCGCTATAACGATGAATTCGGACATTTGAAAGGCGACCAGCTGCTGGAGTTTTTTTCCGGTGTTTTACAGGAATACTGCAATAAAGAACGAATGGTCGTGGCCCGTTACGGGGGAGAGGAATTCTCCATTTTGATGCCGAATTTGCAGGAGCATGAAGCGTACCTTTTTATCAATAATTTGCGCAAGAGGGTCAATGATACTTATTTTGAAGGGGTTGAAGTTTTCCCTAACGGATGTCTCTCCTTTTCTTCAGGAATTGTTGGCTATAAACGGGATATTTACGATAAATCGCAGCTGGTGGATAAAGCGGATCAGGCTTTATACTACGCGAAAGCCCAGGGCAAGAACACGGTACATATTTATAACGAACAATCCGTCCTGCAAAAATCGTTGGACATCGAGCAAGATGTACAGGAGATCGAGCAGCAGCTGCGCATTTTTCTCTCCAAGGATGTCTACACCTTTCAGCACAGCAAACGGGTTTTTCGTTATGCGGTGGAAATGGCGGAAAAGCTGAATTTATCTGAAAGCGAGAAAAAGACGCTGATTCTCGGCGCGCTTTTTCATGATATCGGCAAGTTGGAAATTCCCCGCGACATTTTGAACAAAAAGGGCAAGCTGACCGGACACGAATGGGAGATTGTCAAGAAGCACGTGCTGTGGGGGAAGGAAATTGCTTCAACCAATACGAACTTCAAGGAGCTTATTCCTTTGATTGAGCTGCATCATGAGAAGTACGATGGAACGGGCTATCCATACGGCATGGCGAGAGATGAGATCCCCAGGTTGGCAAGGGTTCTGACCGTGATTGATTCATTTGATGCGATGACGACGGAGCGCCCCTATCAGCCGACACGTACGATCGCCGATGCGATCAAAGAAATTCAGCGCCATAAGGGAACCCAATTCGATCCGCATTTTGCCGATGAATTTATCGAGTTGATTCAGAAAAAATCACACCTGCACTTCGATTTTTCCAATGAATATGCCGGATGATCAAGCCTGCACCCTGCGTTTCTTCCAACGGGGGTGTTTTTGCAATTTACGGGGCTTTTATCAATAAAAGCTCTTATTTAATAGGCAGTAGAATGAAGGAAAACGCTCGTACGAGCGGTGAAAACAAAAGGAAATCAGTGATTGTGCTGATGCCTGATATTCGTTTCCAAACAAGGGGAAATTTATATTGGGGCAGAATTCTGGATGCAATTTCCAAGGAGTTGGATCGCCAAGGATTGGGAATGGTCATTCTTGCCGAACAGCCGGATAACATTTCGGGTATTTTAAATCCTGAAGGATTCATAGGTCTGATCGGTGTCGGTTTGATTCCTACTTCTTTTATGTTGGAGGTTCATCGTCTGGCTCTGCCGTTTGTGCTGATCGATCACGAGGATCCGCTGATTCCGGCCGATACGGTATTCGTCAACAATTACGCTGGTTTGGTTCGGATAACGTCTCACTTGATCGGATTAGGCCATGAAGCCATCCGTTTTATCGGCGATATCGATTATTCCCGCAGCTTTTTCGAGCGATGGATGGGATTCCGCAGCGTAATGGAACAACACGGTCTGCCCATCGACATGCATCATGACTTGCTTCATCTGTCCGGCCACAACCGCGATGAGCATGCGCAGGAAATTAAATACTGGCTGCAGGAGCAGTTTGACAAGCGGACAAGCCCGACTGCGCTCGTATGCGCCAATGATGCCATTGCAATCAGCGCACTTGCTGCATTAAGAGAGTTGGAATGGGAAGTGCCGAAGCAAATTTCAGTCAGCGGTTTCGATAATATTGAGGATGCGTATGATGCTGTTCCGCCGCTGACTACAATCAACGTGCCAAAAGAAGTGCTGGGCAGACGTGCGGTTGAGACGCTGCTCTGGAGGCTGCAAAATCCAAATGATCCGTTTGCAAAGCTGCTGATCACTGGAGAGCTTATTATCAGGGATTCGATAGCCCGTTTAAATGGGCAATAAAGAAATTTTCAATTGAAATTGTATTGTGACCGCGGATGTCTTTGTTCGCGGTTTTTTAACGCAATATACTGTGAAGCAAAAGTTTGCTTTCACGGCTTTTTGTGTCGGCAGTTGTGATAAAAGAGATTGACGGAAGGAGGGTGAATTGTTAATCAATAACAAAATTGCGACGGAGGCTTTTAGATGGATGCACGTTTAGGAATGTTGAGAAAAGAGATGGAGCAGGAGCTGCAGAGCATTTTGTCCTTCTGGATACGTGAAACAGTCGATGAGGCAAACGATGGTTTTTTCGGGGAAATTTCCAATGAACTTGCTGTAAATCAGAATGCGGCAAAGGGGTTGGTGTTAAATACCAGAATATTATGGACGTTTGCGACGGCTTATCGTCTATCAGGCAATGCCATTATTTAACGATGGCACAAAGGGCTTACCATTACTTGCTTTCACATTTTTACGATCGGGAATACGGCGGTTTGTATTGGATGGTGGACCATAAAGGCAATCCGCTGGAAAGGAAAGAGCAAATTTACGGGCAGGCATTCGGCATTTACGCGATGTCGGAGCTTCATCGGGCAACGGGGGATAAAGCTCCTTTGGAG
>CAZESH010000130.1:0-11169 GCA_964514665.1 uncultured Caryophanales bacterium | reverse complement strand
GTCCTGCATTTTGGCGGGTCCGGGGATCGCAATCCGTGCAATTGCTTTCTGCC
Organism: uncultured Caryophanales bacterium; assembly: GCA_964514665.1. GTDB lineage: Bacteria > Bacillota > Bacilli > Paenibacillales > KCTC-25726 > CAZESH01. The sequence goes on along the minus strand of CAZESH010000130.1, from coordinate 11,116 downwards.
GATCAACTTGCAAAGCTGAGTGAGCTTTCCATTCCGCAAATTCATATTTTGCCGGCTTACAATCGTTACAGCGACTCCGAAATCGCTAGGCATTTGATCGGCTTTATTGCAGAGAATCCGCAATTGGTGACACAGCATTATGCCGATAGGCTTGCTTCAGGTTCATTGGATTTATCTGCAAAAATAGGAGTGGCCGGTCTGGAAAAAACGTTTGATTCTTACCTGCTGGGAATAGGGAGCCCCAAGGTTTCTTTCTACACAGATGGAGAGAACAAACCTTTAAACGGACTTGGTCTTCGTCTCAATGCACCTTCCAATCCGCTTTATCCCGTCAAAATTGTCACTACACTGGATTCCGGGATTCAGCGTTTGGTCGAACAAGCGATGGATGAGAGCGGTATTACGGACGGTTCCGCTGTTGTGCTGGACGCTTCGACTGCGGATGTCCTGGCTATGGCCAGCCGCCCCCAGTTCAATCCTGATCGGATCACTGGCGATTCCCATTGGGGAAATAAAGCTCTTATGGCGATTGCGCCCGGCTCCGTATTCAAAACGGTGGTGATGGCTGCCGTGCTGGAATATGGAAAATCGAAGCCGGACGAGCGTTATTATTGCGGCGGAGAATTGGGTAAATATGGTTTTTCATGCTGGAAAAAAGCAGGCCACGGTTGGATTTCCCTGAGGGATGCTTTTGCCGAGTCGTGCAATATCACTTTTGCCAAAGCTGCCGGTCGTTTGACTCCGGAACAGCTGCTTCATGTTGCCGGAGCGCTCGGTTTGAATCGGACCGTGGGCTGGAAGGACGAAAACGGATTTACCCAGTTGGACGGCGAGCAGTCCGGCGCCGTTTTTTTATCGATGGAACAGGCCCGCGACGAGGGGGTGATGGTGCAAACCTCGATTGGACAGCGCGATGTCAGAATGACTCCGCTGCAGGGGGCCAATCTTGTGGTGACTTTGCTGAATGGAGGAAAAGGCTACGCCTCCCGCGTTGTGAAACAAATCCTGTATGCAAATGATTTGCCGCTCAAGCGCTTTGCGCCGCAGCCGCTCAATCCAGGCCGGCAGGCCATATCGTTAAGATCGGCTCAGGAGATCGTGCGGGATATGCGCAGGACGGTCGAATCGGGGACCGCAAGCGGATTGAAAAATGCAAGGTGGGAGCTGGCGGGCAAGACCGGGACGGCTCAAATCGCAGCGTCGGGAGCCGGGCGGGTGAATCAGTGGTTCATCGGTTTCGGTCCGTATGCGTCCCCACGCTATGCGATAAGCGTTGTTGCGGGGAACAGGCCCGACAATTCGCCCAATTTGTCGCTTACTGCCGTAAAACGGATTATGGACGGGCTTGCCGCATTAGGTTCAGGATAAATAATCGGACAGTTCTTTTAGCAGTGCATTCAGCTTTTGCGCTTGATCGTCATACATCGATTTGGCCTGCTCGCTTATGGACGTCAGCGAGAACAGCTCCAGATCGGCTTGGCACTTTTTTAAGGTGGCGAGGAGAACGGCTTTTGATTGAGGATTGGCAACTTTGATTTGATCATCATACAAATCAACGAACAGTTGGAAGCTGCTGTCGACTTGGGCCAAATACACATTATCCGGTGTAACGCCCGTTTTTTCCAATTCTGTCATTAACCAGCCCCTGTTCAAGCCGATGGTGGCCAGCGGCTCATCCAATATTTCACCATCCATGATCACTGTTTGCGGTTCTTGTTCAGGCGGGGTCTTTATCCCGAGGTTTGCCGGGGTAAACGGCTGGTGCTCTTTCTTTAGCAGCACGCTTAAATCTCCGTTTGCCTCCAATACGGCGAATTCTACATCCGAGGCTTTGAATGCGTTTTTCATTCTTAATTGCTCCAACAGCTCATCGCTGCTGTAGCGGACTTTTTTCAAGTTATCCTCGAGCACTTTGCCGTCCTTGATCACGATTGTTCCCTCCCCTTCAATCAAATTGCGGAAGTTTTTGCTTTTCAACGACAAAACTTCCGCACCGAGCGGAACGAGCGTCCAAACCAGCAGGGCCAGCACACCGTACATGTAATGGCGTTCCAAATCCGTGGAAATAAAGCCGGCAAGCTCCCCCAAGGTGATTCCCGTTATGTATTCGAAAAAGGTCAGCTGAGAGATTTGTTTTTTTCCTAAAATGCGTGTCATCAAAAACAGAAACAAAATCGCTCCGAAAGACCGGATTATGATTTCTGTCCATTCCGGCATTGTTTGCTCATCTCCTTCCATGAAAGGGCAATTTTATAAAATTATGCGCAAACCGTCGCGGGATTATGAGTCATCAACTACAAAACCGGACCTGGGCGCATCAGATCCGGTCCGGTTTTTGGTTTCCCTTATATGAACAGCAACAGCACAATCACAAGCAGAATAAACAGCACAAGCAGCAAAACCGGGGATATCCCATTCTCAACCATAGGCATGCTCCTAACTTCGTGGGCTGGTTTATCCTATGCTCTGCGGGAAGTTTCTGCATCGGCGTCCGCCCAGGTCTCATCTCATGAAAAAAGCGAAGATGGCGAACAATACGGTGCTGATTCCTGCAGCGATAAGAGAAGGCACTAGCTTTGACCGTGCATATTTCATCACCGGAAGATCCAAAATGGTGCAAAGCGTGACGGTATTATCGCTTAGCGGAGACGTGAATGCCCCAAAGGTGCCGCTGGCGAATACGGCGCCGATAACCAGCAGCAAATTGGCGTTTCCCTGATGGGCCATTGTGACCCCGAGCGGCATAAGCAAGCCCCACGTGCCCCACGAGGAGCCGATAAAGTATGAAATCACGCCGCCCAGCAGAAAGAGTACCGGGGCGATGAAAAAGGGCGGGATCCAGCCTTTCGTATGCTCGGTGATATAAGTTGAAAAACCGAGATCCTCGGAGACGGCGGACACCGCCCAAATCAGCGCCAGCAGGATGATGACCGACATCAGCTCGTTGCCCCCGGCGACAAAATGGGTAACCAGCTTGGAAAGCGCAAATTTCTGGAACAGGAAGAACGCGAGGGTAAATAAAATGCCGATCAACAGTGCCTCCAGCATCACGCCCAGAGCATCGCTGTGCAAAAAGGCGTCGAAGAAGGATGCGGCTTTCCAGTGACCGTCCCACCAGCTCAAAAACAAAGTCAGCAGCAGCACCAGCAGCAGCGGGATAATCAGATTCCACGGCTTGATCGGCGTATCTTTTTCATATGCGCGATGACAGGCCTCCAAAGGATCCTCCCCCTGCTGTTCATTCGGATTGCCTGAACCGTCCCAAGAAGCCTGCTTTCTGGAATGGAGGAAAAAACTGTAGAACAATCCGATTGCAATGATTACAAAGGAATAGAAATTAAACGGAATGCTTTTCACATAAACGGTATAGGCCTTTTCATGAATGCCGTTTTGCCGCAGGGAACTATCGATCACCGAGACCATATAGCCGACAAAAGCAGTTGCAATGGGAATCAGGCCGACAATCGGATTGGAGGTTACTTCGATCGCAAAGCCGATTTGTTGGGAGGACATTTTCAAGCGGTCTTTCAAAGCTTTCATGATCGGCGAAATCGTCACAATGCGAAAATCGGGATCGCTGAAAGTGCCGATCGTGGTCAGCCAAGTAAGCAGCATGGCGCTCCGCTTGCTCTTTACCTTCTTGCTGACCAAATGCACAAACCCCTTGATGCCTCCCGCCAGCTTGATCATGCTGATCAGCCCCGCAAAAGCATAGAGGAAAATAATGATGCGGATATTGCTGGATTGCACGAGATTGCTTGTCAGGTAGGAGAGAAATTGACGTATGCCCCCCAGCAGTGAAGGTTCTTTAATATAGCAGCCGACAAGCAAAGCGACGAATAATCCGGGAATCACTTGCTTGGTCCATATGGAGATGGGAATGACAAGCAGAAAAGGAATCAACGAAACCCAGGAAGCATGGTGCATGACCTTTCACCTCTTGATCAATATAATCAACATAAGCAAACCTATTATTTTCGTCTTTTCCTGGAATTATGTACGGATAATGCGAGCCAAAGGAAACTTTCTCCGCTGTTTTACGTAAGAAAGTATGCGCTTTTAAAAATGCGCTGAATAAGGTTGCCTGAGACAGGGTTCCTTTGTCATAATAAAAGATGGGTCCCAAGTTGATCGGAAAGGAAGTATAACCCTCCATGAACATTGCTTTTTTTTTGATACCCAAAAAGGACGTCGTGGCGCTTTCCCCGGATTCAACCATGAGGCAGGCGCTGGAAAGGATGGAATTTCACCGTTATTCCGCCGTACCGCTATTGGATGAACAGGGGAAATACGCGGGAACGATCACCGAAGGCGATTTGCTTTGGAAGCTGAAAAATACGCGCGGTCTAAGTTTCGAGTCGACCAACAAGGTGCTGTTGAGAGACATTCCCCAACGGATATACAACAAGCCGGTGCATGTGGATTCGGAGATTGAAGACTTGATCCAGCTGGCGAAGGCGCAAAATTTTGTTCCGGTGATTGACGACAATTCGATTTTTATCGGTATTATCAGAAGAAGCGAGATTATAGACTATTGTCATAGATTCATGTTTCAGCAAAAAGCGCTTGAAAAAGAGCGGGAACGGGCATAGCTCAAGCTTGCAGCAAAAAGGGAAGTTTTCCGTACTCCGATAAGGAGGAGCGGGGAACTTCCCTTGTTGGTTAACGTACCTGCTTCGGTCCTTCCAGCGATGCTTCAAAGGCTTCCATATCCTGCACGGCCGTTTCGATCATATCGGCAAGGGGATTGCGGGATATGGCTTCGTCTTCGGGATGCTTTCCATATTGCTGTCTGATGTCCAGCAAGTCCCGCTTGGTTTGAACAATCCGTGCCCGGGCCTGAGCGATTAGCTGCGGATCGGACCTTTCCAGCGCGATTTTGGCCAGACGCTCGGCTTCCTGCGCTTGAGCAATCGTTTTTTGTGCGGCTTGATCGCCGCCGTCCATTGGATGCTGCTCCAGGACCATCTTGTTCATCGTTCCCTTCTCTCAAGTAAGATTCAGTAATTAACCTGCGCCAATTGCGGCGATCCCATGCATAAGGCGGCCCGCTTACTTGTAAAAGTCCTTATCGTCAATCGGCGTGTCGATCGAGTCGTTATCGACCAGTGCGTTGCGGTTGTTTTTATTGAAGTTAATTCCCGACATTCTTCCTTGGCCCATGTTGTTTTTCGCGTGTGCGCTCCAGTTATTCTGCCCGTTCTCCCCGACTGCCACGGTGGAGTTGGTGCTGAGCGAGTTGACTTTGATTTCATCAAAGCCGATTTGATTGTTGGAGAGGCATCTATGCGCATTGTTGATATAAATATCCTGATCGTCAATCGGGGAGTCGATGATATCGTTATCGGCGATTATAAATGAGTTTCCCACACTCACGGTATCTGAGGCGGAACCGAACCCGTAATTGCCTTTTTTGTGGCTGCTCCAGCCGATCGCTTGGTTATTGCCCAGAAAAACGCCGGAAGCCGTATCGATGCTGTTGATTTGAATATTGTGAAAAACGATGCCGACCTGTCCGTTTCCCAGTTCCATAAGCGCCTCCATTGGTTTAAATGTGCTATAGCCTATGCGCGGATACTGGATGATGTGAGGCGCAGACAGGAATTTTCCATTTTGATTGATATTAACTTAGAACGGATTAAAGTTGATGTTGATATTCAATTCACCCGTTGCGACGCTGCTGGACGGAGTGATTTTTATCGTATCGACGCCCACTACCGTGAATGATTTGTATTCACCCGGCTTGACGATTAAATTAAACGGAAGAGGCGGAGCAAGCATTCCCCCTCTCAGAAAGTTGACCGTAACCGGGCCGGTCGAAGAACCGTTATTCAGCACATAACCGGTTATTGCCGCAAGTTGATCAGCCGTATATGGAAATATCGGCGAGTCAACAGCCATCCATGGATGATCGATTTGATTGGGAATCAGCGCCGTCGAGCAGCACCCTTTGTGTCCGGACATGGAACCCTCTCCCTCCTGGTCTGTATGTTTTTCAAGCAAATATGTATGGACCGCCCCCAAACAAGTTGGGGGCAGCTTTGTTTCGTACGGAAAGGACGTCTGAAGCGTTACATCGGGTTTGCGTTGATCACCAGGTTCAGCTCGCCGGTGACAGCAGAGCTTGCGGTTGAGGCACGAACGGTAATCGTATCAGCTCCAACAACAAATATGGTCCGATATTGGCCGGCAGCAACTCTAAATCTCGTCAATAGAGTTCCTCCGGATAATAAGGAAATCGTCGCAGAGGTATTGGAAACATCGTTGTTCAGCACGTATCCGTTAATCGCTCCGAAAGCGGAACCCAAGCCGGCAGTCAAGACATACGTATTCGTCACCGTGCTGCCCGAAACACTGTAAGTGATGTTGCTGGCAAACGGCAGATACGTCGGTGCTACCTTGTTGATATCGTACGGCATTTGTTTCACCCCCTCCCCAATCAGATACTTTATCGTATTTCAAGTTCCCTCAGGTTGTCTCCGATAAATCGACTCAGTCATTCGTGGATTTTCTAGTTCAACGAATCTCTTTCAATATCGGATTTCATAGATTTGATTTTGTCGTAATCGATCTGCAAGTTTTTCACAAGACTTTGGCAAATGTTGTGGAAATGATCAAAGACTTCATATTGAATTTGAACGGCAGCAATCAGATCAATCGGCGAGTGGAGCGGACCAAGCACATTCATCCGATAGCAGCCATACAAAAAGAAGGTCTGGAAATAATGGGGATGCAACCGGGGGGACATAAATTGATAAATATCTTTGAAATTGTCCTCATAAGTTTGACGAAGCTCTTGTTGGACAGCGGATAATTCGACTTGTTCCGACAAAGCGATCCAACGTTCGCACTTTGCCATGTTTTGAACGGTCAGCTTATCAAGCGCCCGATAGACGGTTTTGTACTTTTTCAATTCCGCGAGCAGGGCTTGCAATTTGTTTTTTCTTGCCGGCCGATCCAAATTCGTTTTATTTTCGTTGATCAACTCGTACAGTCTGCGCGGCAGACGGTTCCTGCAGTATTTTTCAATCGTATCCGCCAGCTTCTCACAGGTCGTTCCTTGGATTTTCGCCCCGCTTTCCGTTGTGTTGATGACCGAAACCTGCGGATTCTGTTCGATCATCTGCTCGAACAACAATTTAAATTCATACCATATCTTATTTGTCGGAATCTGTTTCCCGTCGTTGCTTTCTACATAGAGTACGGGCTCTGATTTGAGTTTTTCGACAATATTTTTTAACTTTTTCTCCGAATAGATCGATTGTCTGCTGTGGGTCGTTCCATCGGTATCGTATGCGAGATCCTGTCCGATCAGCACGATCGGGTTCGCTCCCAAATACACGGCCGACTCATAAGCGAAATGGGCCACGCTTGTGCCGCCGAAAAGTCCGGATTCATCGCCAATCAACCGATTGATAAACTGATTGTTGTGTTCCAGACGAAAAACGGGAATTTTGGGACCGGCAAAAGACGAAAAAATTCTCGGGTCAGCCCCTACAAAGGCCAGCAAAGCCATTTCCGCCGGATATTGCTTTTTTTCAAAATATAATAAATAATCTCTCGAATTGCGTTCCAGCACACAGATCGCATCCGGAACGATGTGATTTTTCATTAACGGAACAATCGCCGATTCACAGCACAGGATCAACCCTTTGTTTGCGATCTTCTTCAATTCGGGAAGGTGTTTGTCCAAGGAGGGGCCGTTGGCGATGATGAATGCGGGAATATTTTTGAATTTATCCTTCAAGCTGCCGAAATATGGATTTTTCAGCACCTCCCCGCTATTCTCAAGCATGTTATGGAAGCCCAGCAGGGAATCCTGATGGTCATTTCCGAGTTTGAAAAGTTGCAGCCGCAGCCGCTCAAAAACTTGCTCCTGAATTTTCAAATATTCGCTTTTATACATCCGCGAGTTTGGAGTAAACACAATGGACGGAGCAGTAAAAAAGGCCAAATCCAGCGTCGAAATGACGTTCTGGAAGCCTTGGGAAAAATCTTCGAAATCACCGACAAAAAAAACAAATTTTCCGGTTTGCAAAATCGGTTCCAAATCAAAATAATGCAGCATGGCAGTAAAAATATGCACGTTTTGCTCGAAAACAACAATGACACTATCCTGATGAAGCTTCTTGAACAATTCCAGCAGCGGATATCCGAAACCGCAGCCGTAAACAAAAAGCGTCCTCATCTTCTCAAGCTGCAGCCAATCTGACCACATCTTCGCCTGGCCCGTCGGATCGATACTGTTCAAATGTACCTGGGCCCCGTCTTTCCTGACTCTGCAGACCGGGTATCCGGCTTGTGAAGAAACGACTTCAATATGCTTCCAAACATCGTCTAAATCGATCGTTTGCATTTGCTGCTTCAACCCGTCCGGGAGAAGCTGCACATTTTTCAGAAATATCTCTTTTCGCTTCTGCAGGTTTGCCTCACTCTCCGTCATTCTGATTCACATCCTTTCTTCCATTGTCCGATGAACGGATGCATTTGATACTCGATCCAGTCGCCGATGGCAACGATATCTTTATTCCGGATGAACTCATATAGATTTTCCAAATACAAATAAAGCTGTTCCTTCCGTTTCCCTAAGCTGGCAAAGTGAAATGTGACGACATGTTCCAATTGGTCCAATGCACGAATGAAGTTTTCCAATCCGGCAGCATCCTGATCAAGCTTCCAATTTTCAGCGCATGCAAGCATGATCCCGTCCAACTGTTCCAGTTCCTGTGAGGCATTACTTCCCATTTGCATGGCTTTCCTTTCCCTTCATTTTTTTGCTGATTACAGCCAGCCCGTACTGGGGCAATTCTTCAAATTCGATTTCGCAATCCGGGAATACTTCCATCAGTTCAGCCAATCCCAAGCCTTTGGTGGTATAAGCAAGAAACGGCTCCAATTCCTTCTCCGCGTCTTTATGAAGGTTGGCGGCAATGATGATTCCTTCATCGCAGAGCACTCTCAACAGCTCCTGTCCGGTTTTTTTCAGCATGAATTCATCCAGAATATGCATCAGCACTCCGAAGATCACAATGATATCAAACTTGCGATCCTCTACAGGAAGCTCGTCTGGATAGGTTTCCAGCCATTGTATGGCGGGTGCCGATGATTGTTTAGCCAGATCCAAAAGCGGTTGCGAAAATTCAGTGCCGGTCAGCTTTTCAGGAAGCGCTCCCCAATCCACAAATTTTCTTAACCAATGACCATCCCCACACCCGATATCCAGGACATGAGCTTGCTTCAATTCAAGAAAACCGTGTATGGACAACTTTTCAGACAATTTTCTTTGATCGATTTGATGTTTAAACGCAAGGTAAAAACCGGAAAGGGTGAATTGATCCTCCATCCACTCCGCCAATCGCTTTTTTTCTTCCTGAATCGCTTCTTTCCTCTCTTGGTCGACAATCGTTTCCTGATCCGGAACAAACTTTTTCCATCCGATTTTTTGATACCAATATAAATTGTTGGGTATATGACTCATCATCGTTTTCATGGTTTGGTGAAATCGGGTGACGTTGTATTGAGTTTGCATTAATTCTTCTTGGGACCAAAGGGCAGAGGTCAGATCTTCGGATTTTTTTCTGATTTTTCCCAACAAATCTATGAGCTGTTCCCGGGATTTAACGGCACCCTTCCGGTCATCGCCATTTACAGTGTTACCGTTCGCATTCACTTGGCTATCTCTCCTTCAATCGCATTCATGTCGTAATCATTTTATTTTGGCGACGGAGAAAAAAATTGGGTGTTTAGGTCCCTGCTATAAAAATGATGAACGAACCCAGGGATAGATGTCTTATCAACAATGGACTCAAGTCGATACATTATAAACAGGAACCTTAAAGGGAGAGATGGTATGTGCAGCTCGGGTAATGCTGTAATTTGTTGCGGAATTCAAGAAAACCTAGTGCAGGATTGTGTCGAATGCAGATGGGTACTGTATGACCAGACCCCCCAGGTTATTTATCAAGCGAATGAAATCGTATCCGCCTCCGGATCGATCGAGGAATCCAGCAGTACCGCAGGCATGACCCAGATCACGATGACATTCTCCATAGGCGGAACAGAAATCACGCATTATACATTGAGCAACCGGCAATGTCTGGCGTTTACGGTTGTCGGATTTGACACGATTACGTTAAAGGGGAATGCGGCTTCATCATTGGAAAGTGCTTCCGGAAAGTTTTGCATCACGCCGAGATATCCTGCGTTTTAAGTTGCAAATTGGACCTTCCGCAGAGGGATAGATGTCCAAACGCGACAGTGTCAAATGAATATATATAGGATTATTCAGTCATGCGGTTCTGCTGCCGGAAGGGGGGATAGCGATAAATAAATCAAAAAAGCAACTCATTAAACAAAAGACGAAAGTGATCCAGGTCAATAAACAATCCACCATTGTTAATGTTGGAACAAACTGCAAATTTAAAAAAAAAAGACGCTGCAAAACAAACTGCAAAACAATAAGGACCCATGTTGAAAAAATATCAGGACGAATTTTTCAGAAATGCAACTCGGATTCCAAGATATATTTCAGAGCTGTCGATCAAAGACCTTCCGCACTCATACAGGTGGAAAATAAATCGGATTGCACAATGAAAGCCGTCGTTCAGCTGAATAACAACCGCAGCATTACGCAAATTGTTGAACGCGAGCAGCAAGTTTCGATCGCTGTCCCTTCTATCCAATATTTAATGATAGAGTGCGATGGAGATAACGATGGTTTTTGCAGAGGATTTTATTCATTATGTTTACGTCGCAAAGTGTCATGCTGACGGGTGCAATGAGGGATGCTTCGATGAAGCTTGGCCTTGGGACCGTTCAATTCGGCTTGGATTACGGGATATCAAACGAGGAAGGAAAGACGCCACAGGAAGAGGTGGGCGATATTTTGGAAGCTGCCCATCGACAGGGAATCCGGATTCTGGATACAGCCGCTCTTTATGGAAGCAGTGAAGAGACGCTGGGACAATCGCTTCGGTCCCATCATGATTTTCAGATCATTACAAAAACACCGCAATTTTCTTCTCCTATTATTACCATTCAAGATGCGAAATTACTGGAAGAAACTTATTACCGGTCTTTGTCGAGAATGAATCAGAAATCGCTATATGGTCTGCTC
>CAZESH010000129.1:0-11172 GCA_964514665.1 uncultured Caryophanales bacterium | reverse complement strand
ATCTGGTATTGATCGCCGGCGGTCTGCCCGGACATGGCGTCGGTGGAGTTGGCGATGAGAATTTCTCGCAGCACGAGCTGCAGTGGAAACAAATCGCGGTTGCGAATAAATACGGATGCGTAAAACCAGCCGTTCCATTTCTCTACCGCGATGTACAAGGTAATGACGGCGATGACCGGAAGCGACAAGGGAATGACGATGCGCCACAGGACGGTGAAGTGGTTGGCGCCGTCCATTTTGGCCGACTCTTCCAGCTCAAGCGGAATCGCCATAAATGCGGTTCTCATGATGATCAGTTGAAACGTGTTGACGGCAAACGGAAGCACCGTCGACCAGAGCGAATCGATCAGGCCCAGACCCTTGACGATCAGATACATGGGAATCAACCCGCCGCTGAAGAACATCGTGAACACAATGAAGAACATGAAAGCGTTGTTCCAAAGCACATTTTTTCTCGATAGCACGAAAGCGCTGAGCGAGGTCATCACGATATTGACGACAATTCCGGCGACAACGATAAAAAGGGTATTGGCATATCCGATGGCAATCGCGGGGTTCGAGAATACTTTCTTATAAGCAGCCAGATTAAACCCGAGCGGATGCAGCAGGAGGCCTTTATGGGCAATAATTCGGTCCGCTTCGCTGACAGAAGCGAAAGCCACATGCACTAATGGATAGAGTGTGACGATCATCAGAAAGATCAAGAAAGCATAGATAAAGATGTCAAAAAGAATGTCCCCGAATCCGGCATTTTGCTTCATGTTCCGATCCTCCTTCCCTTCACCACAAACTGCTGCCGCTGATCTTCCGGCTCAGGCGGTTGGCAATCACCAGCAGCACGAGATTGATCACCGAATTGAACAATCCCACTGCGGCGCTGAAGCTCCAGTTGAATTCCAAAAGCCCTTTGCGGTAAACGAACGAGGAAATCACATCCGCCGTCGAATATGTTATCGGATTGTAGAGCAGAATGATTTTTTCGAACCCGACGTTCAACAAATTCCCCATCCGTAATATGAACATGATCACAATCGTTGGCATGATCCCGGGCAGCGTCACATGCAGCATTTGTTTCAGTCGCGAAGCGCCGTCAATCCGCGCCGCCTCATACTGCTCCAGATCAATCGTCATTAACGCGGCCAAATAAATGATTGACTCCCAACCGATTTTCTGCCAAATTTCCGACAGCACATAAATGGGTCGAAACCATTCCGGCTTCTGAAGCAGCGAAGTCCCGTCACCTCCAAAAAATTGCAGCATGCTGGTGATCAATCCGCCGCCGTTCGTAAAATCCTTGATCATTCCGCAAATGACGATCATGGATATGAAATACGGCATATAGGTGATCGACTGCACGACCCTGCGAAATTTTTGCCTGCGCACTTCATTGATCAGCAAAGCGAGCAAAATCGGCATGGGAAACTCGAAAACAAGCGAGTATAAGCTGATCAGCAAAGTATTCTTCAAGATCCGTGCAAAATAATAACTGCCGAAAAATTCCTGAAAGTGTTTGAAGCCGACCCACTCGCTGCCCCAAACCCCTTTCATCGGGGTGTAATCTTTAAAGGCGATGAGCGCCCCGTACATCGGACCGTAGTGGAAGATGAGATAATACGCAAGGACCGGCAGCATCATCAAATACAAATATTTATTGGCCCTGAAATCCTTTTTGATTCTATTCCGGCTTGTCGCCGGCATGGCGGAGCCCTCTGCTGTCGGTAAGTCCATGCTATTGCGCAAGCTCATTCCATCCGCTCCCTCCTTTAACCAACTTTTTTTGCGATTGAAGATTTAAACAGGCGGAGAGTAAACGATCATCTCCCCGCCTGTCGATCCGGCCGGATTCACTAGCGACTATTGTAGCGCTTGAGCGCGCTCCTCTCGATTTCAAGCGCTCGCTCAATATTAAGCGACTTGATCTTGCTTACATAGCTGTCGAACGAATCGAGCGGCTCCGCGCCGAGAATGATCTTCAGCGACATTTCGTCGACTGCCGTCTGCACATCGTTCATGATCGAAGCCAATTCCGAGCTTTCATCCGGTGTCGCGGATACCGGCAGCATTTGGTGTTTGGCCATGTCCGTGTTCCAAATGTCAAAAGCGGCGTCCCTCTGGCTCTGCATCGTATAATACTGCTCGATATAGCGTTTATCCTGTACGAACGGACCGTTGTAGTTGGCGCGAATATAAAGCGACATGGCTTGAGCCGGGGCCAGATTATCCGGATTTTTCATCAACAGATCGGAATATTTCGGATAACCGTCGACCATGTTGTAGCTGACTCCCTCGGTACCGAAGTTGAAGAACATATGGCCCTCGTCGCTGTAAGCAAAGTCGAGCATTTGCGCGGCGAGCTGCGGATTTTTGGAGGTTGTCGTAATCGCTACGCTGCCGGTCTTGGCATATGGAAAATCCATCTGTCCAAACATCGGCTTGTCGCCTTTTTTCAATACCGGATAAGGAGCGGCAACCAGCTTTGCATTCGCATCCTTGCTCACCAGTGTCGGCGTCAGTTTGCCGATTCCGGAGCCGGCATAAGTGATCGTCGCTCCGGAAATTCCGGAGGCGATATCGGCATCCTCGGTTTTTCGGTCGACCGTGGCGATATTCTTATCGATCAATCCTTCCGCGTACCATTTGCGGAATGTGGCCAAGAAGTCTTTGTACTGCGGTTGAATCGGTCCGAATTGCACCTCTTTGTTGTCGTCGATGTAAAATCCGCGATTGATCCCGAAAGCGCCTACGAATGCTCCGTTATTCAGGTCGGATAATGCCGTCGGCGTGCTTTCAAAGGTGAGCGGCGCCTGCACGCCCAACTGATCCTTGAACGCTTTCAAAGTCGCATACCAGTCATCAATCGTTACCGGTACGGGCAGCTTCACCTTATCCAGCCAATCCTGACGAATGACCGGGCCGTTGAATACCAGCAAGCTGCTGTCGCCGCGTATGAACGGAAAGACATAATAGCTGCCGTCGTCTGTCTTGATCTGTTTGTCGAAATCCGGATGTTCTTTTAAGTACTTTTTTAAATTCGGTGCATACTTGTCAATCAGGTCATTCAGCTTGAGAATGTAGCCGTCCTTGATCGCCTTCTCCGGACCGCCGGGGAAATCGGCCCAATTGTACTCGATCATGTCGGGAAGTTCGCCGGAAGCAAGCATCACATTCAGCGCCTCTTTTTCCTGATTGATCGCCGGAGAGGTGAGCTTCAGCTTGACTCCCGTCCGCTTCTGCCATTCCTGGAAAAATGGAATGTCGTCGAGCTTCGACTTCACGCCGTTCACATTGCCGGGAAACGGCATCCAATACGATAACGTCTTGTCTGTTTTGAGCGGATACACTTTTCCGTCGCCGGAATTTTCCGGAGTTGTCTGCTTCGAGGATGCCCCTCCATCCGCCTTGCCCGTTTCCGCGCTTTGAGAAGTATCTTTGGAACTGCTGCATGCGGCAAGCAAACTGACCAGCATCAGGATGACAATCATGGCGGATAGTCGGGATTGCTTTTTGCTCATAAAACTCAGACCTCCTTATCAGTGCATGATAGCGTTTACATTTTTATTATGGGTATGATCCGATTATGAAGAAATAGCCAAATTCTCAAAATGGATTTACTTTTTTATCTTTTGATTGATAAAAATGACAATGCTATTGATATTTTGCAGCTTTATTACGAAATTAGTTAGCGATCATCGCTTAATGAAAAATCTTGTCCATGAAAAGGTATACATTTTTTAATTCTTTACATATAATTTATATGTAATATGTAAGCGTTTGCAATAATCCGGTTATGCGGAGGTGTTCGTTTATATGAATGAGACGAAATACAGAAAACAAGCCTTGGCCATATGGGATGCGAACCAAGAAGAAACGGTTTTGGAGTTGAAAGCCGATATCCAAAAAAGAATGGCACACTTCACTCAAATTAAAAAAATGCTGGGCAATCTCGTTTCACACATTTTTAAACACCCGAACTGGAGCAAATAAGTTGCCAAAATGGATGCCCCCTTCCCGCTGATTAAGGAAAGACTCTATTCTCCGCTTTCAGAACAGCTGCTGTTGTTCCTTCCCTTGATGGATAACGGCAGCCAACTGCGAAAACCATGCGAGGCGCTTCATCGGTTCAAACGCTCTTCCCCATCTGAATTGTCTGTAACACTCCCTTCGATATATACCATTCTTTAACATGTCCGAATAAGAATTCGTGCTTACAGTGGCTTCAAGCTTTCTTCCGCATCCAATTCACTGGACAACGGCTGAACTTGCTGTGATTTTAGACATACAAACAAGCCGATTTTAATTGTTATACATAGCTTGGTTAAAGCACATGAAGGAGGGGTATGATTTGAAATTCAGCTTGGGAAAATGGAGAAAGCACAATATTTTGAGCCAATCTCCGGGAATGGTATCACTGCTTCCAAAAACACGAAGATTGAACAGAGATAATCTCTGGTCTTCTGTTGACCAATTCGGAAAAGTGATCATCAAACCGGCAGGCAGTTCCGGGGGTTATGGCGTCATGCAGGTCACTTCATTGGGGAACGAAAAATATGAGGTCCATTACAACAGGACGAAAAGGATATTATCTGGGCGCAAAGCCGCATATTCTTTTATTCAACGCAAAACAAAATCTGCTCCATACATTGTCCAGCAAAAGATTCATTTGGCAAAGGTAAATGGCAAACCCTTTGACGTTCGGGTAATGGTTCAAAGAAAAAAAGGCACCCCGTGGACGATTACCGGAAAACTGGCGAAAATAGCCGGCCCCGGATTCATCATTACGAATACCGCCCGCAGCAGAGGCAGAGCCGTGCCCCTGTCCACCGCGATCCGCTCATCCAATATTCAAGCAGCTTCGGAAAAACAAATCATCAGTCAGCTCAACCGGGTATCTTTGCAAGCTGTGAAAAGATTGCAAAAGTTTTACCGCATCCATACCGTTGGCTTGGATCTGGGCATCGATGCAAAAGGCAAGGTTTGGTTCATAGAAGCTAACTTCAAGCCGGCTAAAAGCTTGTTCCAGCGTTTAAAAGACAAATCCATGTATAGAAAAATCATGCACTTTTATCGCCATCGTTAGCAAAATTGCCCCGCAGGTGTCAGCAGCCACGGGGCAGTTTTTAAGTTGAGTGATTGATACAGCTCTTGTTTTTCCGGTTCAATATTTTCTAGTGTAAATAATTCGCGCATTTATCTGGATTCCCCTTTTTTGATATAATATTTTAAAAGGAGTGATATTCATGAGTGAATGCAAGCTGGATCATACGCCCGAAGATGTGATTCAAAAATTTGAAAGTCAAAGACCGCATATGCCGGAACCTATTGCAACGGATTTGGAACAACATATCCGTACCCAGGATCATACACAAGCAGCATTGAATGAGCTGTTCCATTTATTAAAAAAATATGATCTGGCCTCTAAGAAAGAGCAGGAAGCGCGAAATGAACAAATAAAAACGCTACTTTCGTAATTTTTGAGGAATATACACACAAAACGGTTCACTTTGCAAATAATCGCCGGTGACTGCATAGGTTCTTGAACGGGAACCTCCGCATACAAATCGGAATTCGCAAATCCCGCATTTTCCTTTATAAAGATCTGGATTTCGCAGTTGTTTTAATACCGGGGATTCGCGGTAAATTTCTTTTAAAGGCTTTTCTCTTACGTTTCCAACCTTGATCGGCAGCAGTCCGCTCGGGAATACATCTCCAATATGCGACACAAAGATAAATCCATTGCCGTCATTTACTCCTTTGGGTGCGCGCTTCAATCCATCGATGAGGGATGCTGTATCTGTAAAGGTATCTTCATAACGGATCTCGCCTCGATTCACCAGGCTTTCCCTTGTCTTTTGCTGAATCACCACACGTCTGTAGTGCTGGGCGGCCGTTGTCTTAATATCGTAAGGCGCTGTTTTGCCCAATTCATACAGCCAACGGAAAACTTTCTCATGCTCAACCGGCGTTAAACAAGCATTCATCTGACCTCTTCCGGTAGGTACAAGCAAAAAGATATACCACATCACTGCTTTTAGTTCGCCTACGAGCGCTGCCATTTGTTCAAGACTTTCATAATTGTATCGGGAAATAACGGTATTGATTTGCAACGGCATTTCAAGTTCATTCAAGTATTTAATCTTCTCCACAGTTAAGTCAAAGGAACCGGGTACGCCTCTGAAACAGTCATGAATTTCAGGTGTCGGGCCATCCAGACTGAATCCCCAGCGTGACAATCCAATTTGTTTGGCTTTCTCCATTTTTTCCTTTGTAACTCTTGAAGTAGCGCTTGGCGTCATGGACACGCGCATGCCTTTCTTAATCGCATACTCCGCAAAATCATAAAGATCTTCCCGCAACATACAATCTCCGCCCGTAAATACGAGCATGGGGTTATTCATTTCATAAATTTCATCAATAAGCTTCATGCCCTCTTCATAGCTTAATTCATTGGGGTCCGCTTTTGTTTGCGCATCGGCTCTACAGTGAACACACTTTAACTCACAGGCCCTCGTCACTTCCCAAATCACGATAAACGGATGCTCGTTATAATCGATTTCTCTATGTACATTTTCGTGAGAATGTTCATTTTTATGCATGAATATCACCAACTTTTTAGTTTTAGTATATAAATCAAAGAAGATGCTTAATGTATCAAAAATCACACGATACGAAGATAGCAGGCTCGGTTTCTTATGGTATCGGACCAGTGAAAGCAAGCTCTATGCATATTTTTCCTGATTCTGAACAATACTGAACTTAATATTACCAAGGAGCTTGATTTTGCATGGATAAAATAAGAGAAATATTCGATTCCGTCCAGGAGAATGAATCCGAATTAAATCAAGTATTTGCCCAATGTTCCGATTTTGTATTAAGAAAGATCAGTCTTTCCGGAATTCCCTGTCTTGTCGCTTTTTTGTCGGGGCTTATCAATATCCAGATTCTGGAGGATATCTTTATCAGGCCTTTACTGAATAAATCGGATGAGGATCTAAGCTCTGACACCCCGAATTTGATCAAAATGCTGGAAACCGAATGGATCTCTATCGTTAAAACAAATCCATTAGCCTTGTTTGATGATGCGGTTGAAAAAATAGTAAGCGGCCAAGCTGTTTTTTTTATTGAGAACAGTCGCACCGCCCTAGCCTTGGATATCGGCAATTCGGTTCACCGTTCGCTGGAAGAGCCCAAAACGGAGGTGGCGCTGCGCGGGTCTTATATCGGTTTTATTGAAAAGCTCGAAATCAATATTATCCTGCTTCGTCAAATCATCCGCACGCCCGCACTCAAGGTGGAAAATTTTACAGTCGGTACCATGACAAAGACGCGAGTCGCTCTATTATATATCCAGAATGTCGCTTCTGAACAAGTAATCAACGAAGCGAGAAAACGATTATCCGCCACAAGCGTAAACAGTGTTCATGATTCAGGCAACCTTCAGGAATTGATCTCGGAATCTCCCTATTTCTTTTTTCCGTTGTATATCGCTACCGAAAGGCCGGATACCACTTCATCTTCAATGCTCGAAGGAAAAATTGCCATCATGATGGACGGATCCTCGAAGGCGCTTGTGGCTCCGGCTACGTTTTGGGGACAAATGCAAGCGGCCGACGATTATTATTTCGGTGTATTTCCAACCATATTCTTGAGGTGGCTTCGCTTGATATTTACCATGATGGTTTTTCTGCTTCCTTCCATGTTTATCGCTATTTCTTCCTTTCATCAGGAAATGATCCCGACTCAGCTAGCGCTCACGATATCCGGATCCGAAGAACCCATCCCTTTTCCGATGGTGTTAGAAGTATTGATGATGGAAATCATATTCGAGGTCATCCGCGAAGCTACACTTCGCATGCCGAGGATGGTCGGCCAATCGATCGGCATCGTCGGCGCGCTGATCCTGGGGCAAGCGGCCGTACAGGCGGGCATTGTTTCCGCTCCCGTCGTCATCATCGTGGCCATCGGCGGCATTTCTTCCTTTCTCGTCCCGCACCTTATCCTCAACGTGGTCGTTCGTTTGTTGAAATACCCGTTGATCCTGCTCGCATCGCTGTTTGGTTTTTACGGGATGAGCGTCGGTTTGCTCATGCTGCTGATTCATCTGGTCAATTTGCGTTCCTTTGGGGAATATTATCTGACCCCGTTGGCCCCTTTCCGGCCCTCTTTCTTTCGCGACGTAATCATTCGTCTTCCATGGAATAAGCTGAAAAAAGTTGCGAAATGAAGTAATTCTTCCCATTCAGGTGAGGTTTAATGAGAAAATTCATCCTGCTTTGTTCTTTGATGCTCCTGCTTTCAATCATACCCGGCTGTTGGGATTATAAGAGAATCGATAATCTGGCCTTCGTTTTGGGAACCGGACTCGACGTAACAGACGATGACTTGGTCGAGATTACCGTTCAAATCGCCCTTCCCTCCTCCCTCTCGCTTACAGGAAGCGGAAGTAAGAAGCAGCCCGCAATGGTGATTTCGGTGAGGGGCAAAGATGCCATAGAAGCATTGAACAAGCTGCAAAATCAGCTCTCCCGAAAGATCACTTTGGCTCACAGAGGTCTTGTCGTTGTCGGAGAAAAATACGCGAGAAAAGGGGAGAAGGCGCTTCGTGATGAATTTCTCCGCTCCCCGTACAGCAAAATGGGTATCTATGTGATGACAAGTTGGGGTTCGACTGCAAAAGAGGTTATGCAGGCGCCGTACATATTGGAGCAAGTCCCGGTCCTCGGGCTCAGGAAACTGCTGATGAACGATCCGTACAGGGCGGTCAAACTCGATGGATATTTAACACTGCTATCTTCGACAAAGCATGAGCAATCGGCATTCACCAAAGCCATCCACATCGAAAAAATGGTCTCCGCCCCAGGAAAAACATACGAAGCCGAAGGGATTGCCGTATATCGAAAGGATAAGCTTTCCGGTTTTCTATACGACAATCAGATATTGGAACTATCCAGCATTTGGGGAGATCTCAATCAAAAAATGGGAACCTATAAAATAGGATCAAAAGAAACAATAGGCGTCGAATTTTTGAAGTCAAGGACAAAGGTTGACGTTTCGGTTCGTGACGGGCTGCCGCGCATAAAAGTATCGATGAAATTCGATTGTCAGGTTTTGGAGAACAACACTTCGATGAAGCTCACAGACCCCCTGGAAATGCAGCGGGCACAAAAAATGCTTGCGGAGCAGATGCAGAAAAATGCGGAAAATACTTTGCATATCTTACAGAAAAAAATGAAATCGGATATATTCGGTTTCGGAAGATTTATGCATATACAGCATCCCTATATTTGGAAAAAGGTAAAAAACGATTGGGAAAGTATGTATCCCGACATCCCGATCAATATAGATGTGAAGGTGAATTTACTCATTCAAGGGAGGATTCAACAGCCCCTGACAAGAAGGAGATAGACCGCATGCGTATTTCAGGTTTACAGCTTTTCTGGATGATCACAAGCATGGAAATCGGCATGACGATTTTGATGACATTCAGTCCGGGGTTTCAGGAAGCGAAACAGGATGTATGGATTTCCGTTCTTTTGGCAGGAATCATTTCCATCATCATCGCCCTGGTAACCTATCGTTTATGCTTGCTTTATCCTGCGCAAACCTTTGTGCAATTCAGCCGAACCATTCTGGGCAAATGGCTCGGCAGTTTTGTCGTCCTTATCTACATTGTTCAGTGGTACTCCATTATACCCGTTGTGTTGAGGCAATACTCCGATCTGATCAAGCTGGTTCTTCTCCAGCATACGCCCGTTTTCGTCATCATGGGGATCATGGTCGTATTGATGATGTACGCGGTTTTCAACGGAGGAATTGAAAGCGTCGGCAGATCCAGCGAGGTGCTCGGTCCGATCATTATCTTTACCATTCTGTTAATCCTGTTGCTGAGCTTGCAAAACGTTCATTTCCGCAATCTGCTGCCGGTACTGGCGGATACGGGAGCTGTTCCCGTGATGAAGGGTGCGCTTCCCATTGCTTCCTATCTCGGACATGCAGTCGAATTGACGATGCTGAACGCATTCCTGCAAAATCCGCAGAAGGAATTGCGTTACGGATTATGGGCGGTCTACTTTTCCTTGTTTATCGTAATAATTTCAATATTTATGACTATCCTGACGGTCAATCCTGAATTGTCAGGGATTGAATGGTATCCGTTCTTCACCATGACGAGTAAAATCAATGTGGCCGACTTCATTGAGAATATGGACGCATTCGTGGTTATCATTTGGATTGCAAGCGTTTTTACGAAGCTGTCCATTTACTTTTTTATTGCTTGCTACGGCACGGCGCAATGGCTGAATGTTAAAAACTGGAAGGTGTTCATCTGGATTTTGGCTCCCTTGATGCTGGCTTTAGGCTTGATTCCAAACAACATGATTCAATCGACCACGGTCTATTTGAACAGCTACTGGGTTCCCTGGGTACTGCCGATGAATATGCTGCTTATCCCTTTGTTTTTGCTGATTGTAGGGAAAATTCGCAGTAAAATGAACAAACCGGCAAACTAAGACAGCGCGACAAAATAACTTCCACTAAATTGTTGGCAAAAATCATTAAGCTGTTGATATTTGGGAACTAATTTTGTCGCGCGTCTTAACCGAAGTATTTGTCGAATATCATATCAGACGTGCGCGTGGCCAGCGCTTGCGTCGTAAGGGTGGGATTGGGGCCGCCGATGCCGTTGTAATGCACGCTGTTGTCAGCGATATACAATCGCTTCACTTGCAGAGCCTCGCATTTTGTATCCGTTACATAGCCCATCCGCATGGTGCTCTCAAGGTGGAGCAGAAAACCGGCGGGCAAATCCGATCGGATCACATGCTTTGCCCCGGCGCTTCGCAGAAGCTCGCCCGCGAATCTGGCCAGCTGGTCGCGTCTTTGGATGCTTTTTTTGGTTGGCGTATAGTGGATGACGGGAATCGGACCGTGTTCGTCCCGGAGCATCGGATCCACTTCAACCCTGTTTTGATAAACAGTTTCATCGTCGGTGAGAAGCAGCATGCTCATCGTCTGGCGGTAGTTCATCATCAATTCTTTCAATTCTTGCCCCGCCACTCTTCCGCGAATATCCCACGGCTCCCCTGGTTCAGGCAGGCGGTAGGCGTTGTATCCCGAATCACTGAAGCCGAAAGTCAGGAATGCGTGCAATCCCGGACTGACTCCCGATACTAGAAA
>CAZESH010000128.1:0-11190 GCA_964514665.1 uncultured Caryophanales bacterium | reverse complement strand
TGAATTTTTAAGATAGGTTCATATCCATGTTATTCAGCGGTACGAGGGCAGGTTCCGCGAGGTGGGGGAGACTGTGAGAATGAGCAGGAGCAAACGGCTTCAAGCACTTCGCACGATCAAAAAAGAATGCAAGAAGAAAATGAAGCACCGTATCTCGCCGATCTCTGAAACGGGAATATCGGAACAAGAGCGAAATTGGATCCGGGAAATCAAGGAACGGACACGCGAGCGAAATCTGAACAATGTCACCCGGACGACGGCGTATTTCGACTACTATCTGCGTCACCCCGAGATTCATTGGGCTTTTCTTGGCCATATGGTATCGAGAAACGGGGGCTGGAATATGACCGACTTAAAAGGGGACTTGCTTTCCAGACTGCTTTCGGAGACGGAGCAGAAGGCCTTTTTCATGTTTTTGGAACGGGGCAATTGGCTGATTTTTCAAGATGTATATCCGCAATTTTTGCTTTATGAAATCAGTATGCAAAACGGTGTCAACCTGTTTCATCTGCTGCCTTTTTTTCATGTATCGGTGTTTATGGAGGTCATGTGGAATTATTTTTGGAAAGAACAAGACCGCTATTTGCTGGCGATCGCAATGGTGATTAACGAGCAGAGCTATTTGGAACAGCGGGTGGTGCAAAATCCCGACTACCAAAAAACCGTCCTGCAGACGCTGGAGTTCAAGCTTCAGGACTTGTTGGGCTTGAATCAAATTTTGTTTCCCTTTGAGGAAAGCGGAGGGCTGAAAGCCCGGGGGCAAGCACATGCGGAAATCGCGGGAATGACCCTGCATCAATTCGCTTCTTTGCACGAACGGATTATTTTGGGCAAACGGTTGTATTCCCTGCTTTTTGACACGCCTTCTTTAAGGCAAAAGATATTCCAATGGGCGAAAAAACACCCGCATACGGGAACACGCAAGGATTATTGGCCGCATCTGTTCAACGATGTGAATGAAACGGCGCCGGGGAAGCCCTATTTGAAGCGCACGGAGAAATGCCGATTGAAAAAGGGAGCCCGGAGGCTGTACAGTCCAAGACTGCAGCATGCGTGGAAAAATGCGGATCATCCGGAGGCGGAAATCGGCGATTGGTTCGAGGATTGGAAAGTGATCACGTATTTCACGCAGGACGATATCAAGGCGGATGGGGAGATTAAACGTGAATACTGCCGGACATTGGAAAAAATCGAGCTCGCGGTCATGGCGCAAACCGCCTTTTTTTCAAGGTAATCGAGAGAGCAAGCGCGGGTTGAACGGGTTGGTACGGATGCGCCGGGTGAAGCCTTATGTGCCGGCCATGGTTCTGGCAGCTTTAATGGGAACGTATTCGGATACGGTCATGGTGCGGCTGCGTTTTTTTGCGTTCCCCCGGCGGCTTTTCCCGGAGCTGTTCGACGGCAATATCCTGTTTAACCTGGCAGGGCTACCGCTGGCAACCGCCATTGTCCTGCACTGGATGGAAGGTATGCGAGCCTGGCGGAGAGTGGCGATTGCAGTCCTGCTGTCCTTGTTCATGACACTTGTCGAACGGGTTTCCGAAACCCTCGGTTTTTTCGTCCACAGCAGCGATTGGCGCCATGTCTACACGTTTATCGGCTATCTGATCTTCATGGGAATCGTTTGGGCGTTCCACCGCTGGCTGTGGAACAAAAGATAAGAGGTGGATTTTCAAGCGGGAGGGGAGGGCTAACGATTCGGGTTCTTTTGCATTTCTTGCTCAAGGGAGGAGCTGGGAGACCTAGAGCCATGAAAGTCGGAGGTCTTCGCTTTTAAGCATATGCTTCGATGGTTCTTGGTCTGCCAGCTTCGGACTGGACATTCCCTCATCCCTGACAAAAAGCAAGAGAACCCGAATCGTAAGCCCTCCCCTTCGCTTTTGTTTTTGCGGCAATTGCCGTGGTACAATGATGGGAGATATGAGAGCAGACAAAAACGGGGTATCGCAATGAAGACTGTTTTAACCACATTAAATGCCAAATACATTCATACATCGTTGGCTTTGCGGTATTTAAAAGCATTCAGCCAAAAAGATTTCGCGATTGAGCTTGTCGAATTTACCATCAAGGACCCGGTAATGAATATTGTCTCCGACTTGTACGGAAGAAAGCCCGATGTGATCGGATTTTCCTGCTACATCTGGAACATTGAAGAAATCATTCCGGTGATCTCCATGGTGAAAAAGGTGCTTCCCGATACGAGAATTGTTCTGGGCGGTCCGGAGGTATCATACGATACCGAATATTGGATGCGGCGCATACCGGAGGTCGATTTTATCGTCTTTGGCGAAGGGGAGGAGACTTTCCACCATTTGCTTGAGGAAATGCAGGGGAATGGGAAATATCACTTTGTATATGGAACGGCCTACCGCAAAGGAGAGCAAATCGTGATCAATCCGCCGCGGCCGAAGCTGGCGCTGGATGCAGTTGCTTCCCCGTATCGTTTTGCCGAGGATGTTCCCCATTTGCAGAGTCGCGTCGTCTATTTCGAAACAAGCAGAGGCTGTCCCTTCAGCTGCCAATTTTGCTTGTCCAGCATCGAGGTGGGGGTGCGCTATTTTGATCTGGAGCGGACGAAGTCCGATCTCCTGTACTTGATCGCATCGGGCGCCAAGCTGATCAAGTTTGTCGACCGCACCTTCAATATTAAACGCGATTACGCACTGGAAATATTTGAATTTCTCATCCGCAATCACGGCGGCTGCGTGTTTCAGTTCGAAATCACCGCGGACATTATGCGTCCCGAGGTGCTGGATTATTTGTCCGAGCATGCGCCGGCGGGCATTTTCCGCTTTGAAATCGGCGTGCAGTCGACCAATGAGGAGACTAATGAGCTGATCAAACGCCGGCAGAACTTCGCCAAGCTTACACGCACCGTAATGAAAATCAAGGAGAGCGGGAAAATCGCCCAGCATCTGGATTTGATCGCCGGTTTGCCGGAAGAAGACTATGCTTCCTTTAAGCGTACCTTCAACGATGTGTTCGCACTGCGCCCGGAGGAGCTGCAGCTGGGCTTTCTCAAAATGCTGCGGGGCACCGGCCTTCGCCGCGAGGCGGAGCGCTGCGGGTATCAATATATGGATAACGCCCCTTACGAAATTCTCGGCAACCGCATCCTGCCTTTTTCCGATTTGGTCAAAATCAAGCGGGTTGAGGACGTGCTGGAAAAGTATTGGAATGCGCACCGGATGGATCGTACCGTAGAGTATCTGATTGCTGAGGAATTTGCTTCTGCGTTTGACTTCTTTCAGCAGTTCGGAGACTACTGGGAAAGCCGGGGATGGCAGAAAATCGGGCATCAGCTGGAGGATTTGTTCATACGCCTGCACGAGTTTCTGAACCAACGCGGTACAGCCCGTCCACAAGTGGCAGATGGGCTGATGAAGCTGGATTATTTTCTCCAGCACAAGTATAAGCCGCGAAAAATTTGGTGGGATTTCTCCATGTCCAAGAGCCGGCAATCGGCGTTCCTGAAAGGACTGGCCGAGCATCCGCAGCTCGTATCGCGGGAGTTTGCCGAGCTGGCGCTGTCGGAGAAGGAACTGCACAAGCATGCGGTGCTCGAGCTCCTCGACTTTGATCCCGACACGCTCGATGCCCAAGGCATGTCGGCCGAAAATGCGACCCTGCTGCTGGTACTCTATCTGCCCGACACGCTCGGTGCGCCGAGGTCGTTCACGATAAATCTGGCTGAATATGAAGCCGTTTTTCCACGGCAATTACAAACGGAGGCGAATTCCGCTGATTGACGAATTCGTAGCGCAGCACCTGAAAGGCATGCTGCGGCAGGCTTTCGGCCCACTGTACGACGGCGTCGCACTCGGCTGCGCCGCCTTCATGTCCGGGATAGAGCACAATCGTGGCAACGCCTCCCTTGCGCAGCAAGGAAAGTGCGCTGTCCAAGGCTGGCAGGGTTGTCTCCGAACGGGTAATGATGCGGTGATCGCCTCCCGGCAAATAGCCCAGGTTGAACATTGTGGCGGAGACGGTTCCGGCTTTGTCGGCGGGGATTCTGCTCTTCATCCCGGCATGATTTTCCGCGAACAGGTGCACACCTGGATGACCGCCCCAACCGTTGTCCGCCAGCTTCCTGCGGGTATGCCCAAGCGCCTGCGGCTGCAGGTCGAAGCCGTACAGGCTTCCGGCTTCTCTGATCAGCCCGAGCAGAAACAGGGTGTCATTGCCGTTTCCA
Organism: uncultured Caryophanales bacterium; assembly: GCA_964514665.1. Lineage (GTDB taxonomy): Bacteria > Bacillota > Bacilli > Paenibacillales > KCTC-25726 > CAZESH01. The sequence continues at coordinate 6,998 of CAZESH010000128.1, read as the reverse complement.
AGCGTGCCGTCGATCACCGCATCTCCAGGCGATACACGCTCCCGCACCAATTGTTGGACATAGCTAAGCACGGATAGAAAGCCCATCGTCCATCCTCCGTTTTCCCTGCCAGCTTTCGCGTTCCTTCAACTCGGCATCGATGGCGTTCAGCACTTCCCATTTTTTCAAGCTCCACATCGGTCCGATAATCAAGTCCCGCGGGGCGTCACCGGTCAAACGGTGTACAACCATGTCCGCAGGAAGCATTTCCAAGGCGTCGACAATCAGCTTGACATATTCATCCATCTCCAGAAAACGCAGCAGACCGGCCTCGTACTGCTTGACCATCGGCGTTTTGCGCATCAGATGCAGCAGGTGGATCTTGATCCCCTGCACGTCCATATCGCCCACCGCGCGCGCTGTTTCCAGCATCATTTGATGCGTTTCCCCGGGAAGCCCGAAGATGATGTGGCTGCAGATGCGAATATTATGCTTGCGCAATCGCTCCACCGCATCCGTATAGCATTTTGTGTCGTGCGCCCGGTTGATCAGCTGGGATGTGGACTCGTGAATGGTTTGAAGACCCATTTCCAGCCATAAATACGTTCTTTTGTTAAGTTCCGCGAGATATTCGATCACCTCATCGGGAAGGCAATCCGGGCGCGTGGCAATCGACAATCCTATGACCCCTGGCTGCTCCAGGATGGTCTCGAAGTATTCCTTGAGTTCTTCAACGGGGGCATAAGTATTCGTATAGGCTTGAAAGTAGCCGATATATTTGGCTTGCGGCCATTTTTTGTGCTGCCGCTCGCGGACCGTGTTGAACTGTGTGACGAGGTCGTCGCGGCGGCTGCCGGCGAAATCGCCGGAGCCTCTGGCGCTGCAGAAGGTGCAGCCGCCCGTGGCGATGCTCCCGTCCCGGTTCGGACAGGTAAATCCGGCATCCAGCATCACCTTGAACACTTTTTCTCCGAACTGCCCGCGCATTTCGCAGTTCCATGTATGAAATCGTTTGTCCCCCCACAGCAGCGGGTGATCAGACGTTTTTGGCATCATCGCGCATATCTCCCTTGACCATCCTTTATCGTTATTCTAACCGTTCGCCTTGAAGCCGGTCAAATCGGCGGCTGTTGCCGCACGCGGGTAGTCCGCTATAATGGAGATGAAGCTATACGAACGGTTGGCTTCAACACGAAAGGGGTATTTCCGCTAATGGACTTTCAATTCATTGCCGTAATCGCCATCGCGGTATTCTGGTTTGCAGCCCTGCTTTTCATGCTTCCCGGGTGGCGGACGGTAAGCCGGCTTCCCGCATGCGGGGAAGCGGAAAAACAGAAGCAAGAGCCGCTCATCTCCGTGATTGTAGCCGCCAAAGAAGAGGAACAAACAATCCGCGAAACGCTTCGGCATCTGATGAACCAAAATGCGGGGAGAATGGAGATCATCGCGGTAAACGACCGCTCCTCCGATGCAACGGGAAGCAAGCTGGAGGCTTTGAAAAAATGGTCGGAGCAAAAAACAGGGATTCGCGTACCTTTGCGAATCGTTCACATCACCCACTTGCCCGCAGGCTGGCTGGGCAAGACGCACGCCCTCTACCAGGGATACCTGCAGGCAAAGGGGAGCATTTTGCTGTTTACCGATGCGGATGTGCAATTTCAGGCAAGCGTGGTCAGCGACGCTTGGGTTTATATGCATAAGCGGCAAATCGATCATTTGACGCTGGCGCCGGCTATGCTCGCCCGATCGTTCGCTTTAAAAGCGTTTGTGCGGTTTTTCATGTTCTCCCTTACCTTCGCCAGACCGCCGTGGCTGGCCAATATCGACCGGCAGCGCAGCTTCGGCTTCGGCATCGGGGCGTTCAACATGATCACCAGAAGCGCCTATGAAAAGATCGGCACGCATCAAGCTCTGGCCATGCGGCCGGATGATGATCTGCAGTTGGGCATGCTGGTCAAAAAAGCGGGGCTGAAGCAGCGTTTTCTCTCCTGCACGGACAGGCTGCAGGTGGAATGGTATCCGGGCCTGCAGCAGGCTTTTCGCGGATTGGAGAAGAATCTGTTCGCCGGATTCCACTACAATCCGCTGCTGGCGCTTGTCGGCGTAATCGGCCAATTGCTTTTCTTTCTGTACCCATTCCTGGCTGCCTTTGTGCTGCACGGCTGGGAAAGGGCGGTAAGCATCGCCGCTGCCGTCTTGCTAACCGCTTGCTATCTTTATGTGTTGCGCAAGTTTTCCAACGATCCGCCATGGGATGTCGTCGTGCTGCCTTTTTCCGTTTTGGTGCTGGTCTATGTGATCATCCGCTCGGTTATGCTCACGTATGTACGCGGCGGCATGTTTTGGCGAGGGACTTTTTATTCCTTGAAGCAATTAAAGAAAATGTACAGGAAATAAGGGGAAAACAGGCAGTGAAAAACATTGGTTTTATTATAAATATCACTTGAAAAACCTTACACGTTATGTTAAATTGAAAGTGCGACAAACAGCATAAAGATTGCCTTTATTTCTTGAAATTTTTCATGGATTTGCCGTCGGATGGGGAGACTGTATAACGAAAACCTAATTTCCGTGAGGTGATGGGCAATGAGCGATCAGGTTAATGTTCCAAAAGGAGAAGAAAAAATCACCGTAGAGCTGACGGTCAAGGAAGCGCTTGCGTTGGCGGGAATCCGCTTTAACAACGAGCGGAATTTGATTCCGGAAGCCCGCAAGAAGCTCCGTCACAGTGTCGACGACAAGCTGCTCGCCGGGGCTAAGGATCAGCTTCATTGACAGCAAGCAGATGTTGATAAACGAGCCTGTAGTGCTTATGCCGATCATTATCGGGGTAAGCACTATTTTGTTTGCTTTAACGCCTGCGACATTATAAAATGCAAGAGCGTGTGTATTTTTTGGATGAACAGAGCCGTCAAGGAGGCAGAACTCGGTGAGACTTAGAGGCAGAAAAGACGTCAGGGAATGGCTGCAGGAGCAAACGGATTTGGTTGTGCTCGATCCTAAGCCCCATCGCGGCAAATGGCAGAGCTTTTTCGGAAACGGCAAGCCGATTTATGTGGAGCTCGGAATGGGAAAAGGAAATTTCATCACGGAGATGAGCCTCCGCCATCCCGGGATCAATTTTATCGGTGTGGATTTGTACGATGTGCTGATCGGCAGGGCTGCCGATTTGTATTACAGCATGCTTGAGGAGGTGGGCAACAAACCATCTAATCTGGCTTTGCTGCGGATGAATATCGAAGCGCTGGAGGAGGCGTTTGCTGAAAATGAAATCGAACGGATCTATTTGAATTTCAGCGATCCCTGGCCGAAGACCAGACATGCCGGAAGAAGGCTGACTCACCCCAGATTTTTGCAAAAATATTTGCGGCTTTTGAATGAGAACGGTGAAATTCATTTTAAGACGGACTCCACCCTGCTTTTTGAATTTTCTCTGAACGCTTTCGCGGATATGGAGCTTTGTCTGCGCAATATTTCTTTGGATCTGCACAAGGACGGACAGCCGGAATGGAATGTGATGACGGAGTATGAAAGCAAGTTCGTGGCCCGGGGGATGAACATCTATCGTTGTGAGCTGGTGATCGGGGAAAAGTCGCTCGCGGAGCACCGCAAACAAAAAAAGCGGGCGCTCTTCGAACAATAGCGGCTCCGCTTTTTATTTAATGTTCAATGCTTCAGTTCAAAAATTCCATGATGGCCCTGGAACAGCGGTTCGGATTGTACTTGGAAATGGCTTGTGAAATCACGCTTCGCCGTTTGGACAATTCATTATATTGCTCCTGCAGCAGCTCGAACCAATGGTCGATATCCTCGCTGCTTTTTACTTCAATTCCGAAGCCCTGCTCCGTGAAATAATTGCAGTTTTCCTCTTCCTGTCCGGGAATCGGATTGTAGAACAGCATGGGAATTCCCTTTGCCATCGCTTCCGTACAAGTCATGCCGCCCGGCTTGGTCATCAGCAGATCGGAAATTTCCATCAGCTTGTCGATTTCTTTGGTGAATCCCAGCATATGCACGTTCGGGTGGTTGAATATCGCGTTTTCAGCCAGCTTTGACCGTACCTTCTCGTTGTTGCCGAACACGAAGATGAGCTGGATTTTATCCCTCCAGGATGCGGCGCGGACGAACAGCTCCAGATTCTTCATGATTCCCCAGCCGCCTCCCATAATTAAAACAGTGGGCATATCCTTGAGATTGAATTTGGAACGGATTTCTTTTTTGTCGGGCTGTTCCCAAAAATTCGGGTGTACGGGGATCCCCGTCACTTCGATTTTCTCTTCAACGATTCCCCGCTCCAGAAGTTTTTGTTTAACCTCATTCGTGGAGACAAGGTATTTGTCCACTTCGGGGCTGACCCAAGTGCCGTGTGCGTCGTAATCGGTAATAACGGTGCACAGGGGAATGTCGAGACCGAGCCGTTTCAATCTGGAAATGATGATATTGGGAATCGGATGCGTGCATACGACGGTGTCGGGTTTGAGCTGTCTGATAATATCGGTCGTTTGTGTATAGTAGATGCGGTGGAGAGCCAACTGGGCCAAACGGTTGAACGACTTGTTGTATTGGGAACGATACATTTTGCCAACCAGCTTCGGCTGTGATAGAACCGCTCTGCGATAAGCGTTGAGAATCCAAGGTGTAATGGTTGGATGGAGAAAACCGCCCAATTCGATTACACGTGTCGTCACATTATTCGAGTGCTTTTTCAGACTGACGGACAATGCATGCGCCGCCTGCGTGTGTCCCGCCCCGAATCCTTCGGACAAAAGGAGAATTCGTTTCTTTTTCAAGGGAAATTCACCCGTCCTTGCCTTAAAGTTATTCCAACACGAATCCACCCCTTATTTTACTCTATAATGTCCATTTATGAAAGCACAGAGTTGCAAGCGCCCCACCTATATTGACACAAATACGAGCAGATGGTATAGTAATTGAGTAACTTTTCATAATCTCCCGAAGTAGAGGCGCCCGCTTCTCACCTGACTGACTCCGGTTGGCTGGTTGAAATCGATCTTGCAAGCCATGTTTCCATAATGGATAATAATGGTCAAGGTGTGGGCAATTCTGCCTGCATCTTTTTTAATTTTCCGAACTTAACTTACATTTATGCGGATGCATGTGCGGAGATGTGTGAAGATCATTTTGGAGGTGGCAAGCTATTAGTAAAGACCATTTAATTAACGATGAAATCCGTGCCAAGGAAGTTCGTCTTGTCGGAGCTGACGGCGAACAGATCGGCATCACGCCGATTCGTGAAGCATTGCAGATGGCTATAGACCTGAATATGGATTTAGTCAATGTAGCGCCGACGGCAAAACCGCCGGTATGCCGGATTATGGACTACGGGAAATACCGTTATGAAATGCAGAAGAAAGAAAAGGAAGCCCGCAAGAACCAGAAGATCGTGGAACTTAAGGAAGTCCGCTTCAGCGCTACAATCGAGGAGCACGATTATCAGACCAAGCTGAAGAACGTGGTCAAATTTCTTAAGGATGAGGATAAAGTAAAATGCAGCATCCGCTTCCGCGGGCGCGAAATTACGCATGCGAATATCGGCCAGAAGGTATTGGACCGCTTGGCCAAAGAAGTGGAAGAAGTCGGAGTGGTTGAACGCCGGCCGAAGCTGGAAGGCCGCAGCATGATCATGATTTTGGGGCCAAAAGCGCAATAATTTAAAAATAACTCGCAAATCAGTAGGAGGAAATAACATGCCTAAGATGAAAACACATCGCGGCGCGGCAAAGCGCTTTGGTAAAACAGGGACAGGAAAAATCAAACGCTTCAAAGCTTATAGAAGACATCTGCTTGAAGGCAAAGCTCCCGGCCAGAAAAGAAAGCTTCGCGGATCCGCGATTATGTCCAAAGGGGATTCGAAGCGCATTGAACAGCTTCTGACCTATGTGAAATAACATCCAACAAAAAGAGAATTCTGGGAGGTAGAATGGAATGGCAAGAGTCAAGGGCGGGTTTGTTACCCGTCGTCGTCATAAAAAAGTATTAAAGCTGGCAAGAGGATATTTTGGTTCGAAGCACAGACTGTTTAAAACGGCGCATGAGCAGGTCATGAAATCACTGCTTTACGCTTATCGCGACCGCCGTCAACGGAAGCGCGACTTCCGCAAATTGTGGATTGCCCGGATCAATGCGGCAGCCCGTCAAAACGGTCTTTCCTACAGCAAGTTCATGTATGGCCTGAAGCTGGCGGGTGTGGACATCAACCGCAAAATGCTGGCCGACCTGGCTGTACACGACAACAAGTCGTTCTCTGATCTGGCCGGTGTGGCAAAGCAAAAAATCAACGCATAACATGGTGAAAATCCCGGATTGCCGTCCGGGATATTTTGCATAATGAAGCATCGTCCGGCTCAAAATAAAAAAGCCTTAAAAAGGCTTGACTATTAAGCGTGCTGTTGTATAATAAATTTTAAATTACTATCCTTTTAGTGATTTATATTGATCGGCTGTGAAGAGGACGAAGTGTTAAGGGCACTTTTGACCAGAGAGCGGAGGATTTGCTGGAACCGACGCCTTAATCCCTTATTGCACGAGCTCACCTCTGAGCTATCTTCCTGAAATGCGCGGTATGCAAGCGTCAAATTAGGGAGGATCGATTTGTACCCGTTAGCGTACAGAAGTGCGGAAAGTCTTTTCCGAACTTCCCGAGGTTATGCACTGCGAGGTGCTGACAAAATTTGGGTGGTACCACGAAAGCTTATGATCCCTTTCGTCCCGTATAATGCCGGTAGGCATTTCGGGTGGAAGGGTTTTATTTTTTGTCCTGAAGCAAGGAAATCTTTGCATTTTTGAAAGGAGGTCCTTTTTAATGAGTGCAACAAATGCATCTGCTGTATTGAATGAGGAGCTGAGAACAAGATTATTGCAGTCGGAGACGATTACCGGTTCGGAAATGCTGCTTAGGTGCCTGCTGCTTGAGGGCGTCGATTCGGTGTTCGGATATCCAGGAGGCGCCGTGCTGTTTATTTATGACGCGATGCACGGAAACCCGGACTTTCATCACC
>CAZESH010000127.1:0-11300 GCA_964514665.1 uncultured Caryophanales bacterium | reverse complement strand
TAACTGCTCGGCGAATCCGGGCTCGCTGAAATGCAGGCGGTAGGAGCCGGGAGAAAAGCCGATGATTGAATAATGGCCGGAAGCATCGGTAGTGGTGGTGGCCACCTGTTGATTGGCATTATCCAGTACTTCCACGAAAACGCCCTGCAGCGGCTGCCCGTTTCCCGTTACCGTGCCGACAACTCCCGAAGGATTGGACTGCAGCACAAAATTTTGCACAAGCGACTGATCCGGTGACAATTGGATCCCGACAAAGGCATGCTGGAAACCGGAAGCTTCCGCGAGGAGAGTATACGATCCAGGCAGAACACCGTTGATTGCGTAGTTTCCGTTTCCATCTGTCGGCACTTCTTGCAAAATAGCGCCGAATGACGATTTCAAACGTACAATGGCGCCTGAAATCGGGGCCCCCGAAGCATCGGTCACCTGTCCGGAAATTTGTGCGAGCAACGGCGTCAACAGGACATTGGCGATCGTTGTTTGATCGGGCTGCGTGGTTACAGACAAGGATGTCGGTTGATAGTTGGCTTGGTTTACCGTCAGGGTATAATTCCCGGGGGGGATATCTACCAAACCATAGCCGCCGATTGCATCCGTACTGCCGCTTGCGACAACGTTTCCGGATGAATCCGTAAGGACAATTTGCGCTCCAGCTACAGGTATTCCCGATGCGGCATCAAGGACGTTTCCGGCAATCCCCCCCGTACTCGTTACGCTGACCGTAAAAGTATCGGAAGCGGGGGGAATCTGCTGTCCGGTAAAGTTATCCACACCCGTGGCTGTTGCGGTATCCATGGAACGTTGGCCGAGCGTGACAAATTGACCGATAGCTTGAAAGCTTAAGGTTTGCGACTGCCCGACATCCAAATTCCCCACATTCCAGGAAATGGTTTTGCTGGCGGGATTGTAGTTGGCGATCCCCGAGGATACGTTGACAATGGATACGGCGGTATTCAGATCGAACCCGAACAGATCCGATACATAAACGGTGTTGGCCTGGCTTTTCCCCGTATTGGTTACGGTGATCGTTCCGCTGTACTGCAAATTCTCTCCTGTCAATGCGGTGAGAGGACCTGCGGTAACGGCTTTGCCGATTGCCAATTTGGCGCGCAAATCACCTTCCTCAACAGGAGCGGGATCGCCGAAGGCGCTTGCAAACTGAAAGCCTTGGTTTTGCAAGGAATCCTTGTTGTAGTTGACGGGATTGGCGGAAGTAAAGAATAACAAGCGAATAATCGTGTTTTCGTTGATGCCCAGAAAATTGAACAGCGTATTGGCAGAAATAAAAAAGTCCAGAAAATAGTCGGGATTCCCTCCGAAGTTGGAACCGTCCCCGGTCAAGTGAGCCCGGGCAATATTATAGTTGACGATCGGCAGGCTGAAATTCGGCGCACCTCTGCCATTGGTCCCCTCTGCGGGGTCGTTCCAGCTATTGACCAGTTGCACGGTATTCTGGACCAGTTCCAGGGAAGTGTTCAACCCGTCGACAGACAAGAGCCATTCATAAGTCCCCGGAATATCATCTGTGTCAAACAAAACGCCCCACGAGAAGTTTAGAAATCCTGTCTTGAACCTGGGATCGGCATTAAGCCTTAAGCGGAAATAGACGGTTGCGCCGTCGTAGGCAAAAAAAGCCGCAGGATATTGGGAATCCCCGACAATATCGACACTGGCGGGACTTTCATCGCCAGGGGGATCAAACAGCGGCGCCCCGCGGAACAGGATCGGTTGAAATTGTGAATAGCTTGGTTCTGGCATAAACCCGGCATTCCTCCTTTTCTATAGTCAAGAGCCCGTCCAGTACTAGGATAAGCTATTGTCCCGATACAAAAATATAATATGAGCAAGTGCTCCTATCCGGCAGGTACAACTATCCAGTTTTAGCGATCAAGCATTATTTTCCGAGAATTTACGTGCTTTGAATGACAAGTGAAAGGATGTGGTTTATAATAAAATGTAAACACATATGTTCGCATAAAATGAACTGCGGGAGGAACACGGGTTGCGCATAATGGGGATCGATCCGGGCATTGCCATCGTCGGATTCGGATTTGTCGACAAAGCGGGAAGCAAGCTGACCCCGGTTCAATACGGAAGCATTCAAACCCCGGCCAATACCGATCCGGCGGAACGCATCAAGGATATTTACGATGCCATGCTGCAGCTGATCGATAAATACAAGCCCGATGCGGTAGCCGTCGAGAAGCTGTTCTTCAACCGCAACGTAACGACTGCTTTTACCGTCGGTCAGGCGAGGGGCGTCATTTTGCTGTCCGCCGTACAGCGGGGCTTGAAGATCGGGGAATACACGCCGCTGCAGGTCAAGCAGGCTGTCGTCGGTTACGGCAAGGCGGAAAAGCACCAGGTGCAGGAAATGGTCAAGATTTTCCTGAAGCTGAAGGAAGTCCCGAAGCCCGACGATGTGGCTGACGCGCTTGCCGTAGCGATATGCCATGCTCATTCCTCGGTGTTAAACGACAAATTCCAAGAGGTAGCCAAACGATGATCGACTTTATTCGAGGCAAGGTTGTACATAGAGAAGAGGATTATGTGGTTATGGATGTCGGGCCGATCGGGTATCGCGTTTTTTGTCCGAATCCTTATCAGATCGGCAAGGACGGTGCTGAAACAATCGTCTACACGCATCACCATGTCCGTGAGGATGCGATTTTGCTGTACGGATTTTCTAGCCGCGATGAACAAGCTTTATTCCGCACGCTGCTTGACGTAAGCGGCATCGGACCGAGAGTGGCGCTGGGCATTTTGGCTGCCGGCAATCCATCTGCGATCGTCGCTTCCATTCAGCAGGAGAATATTGTCTATCTTACAAAGCTGCCGGGAATCGGCAGGAAAACGGCGCAGCGGATCATTCTCGATTTGAAGGACAAAATGGGCTCGTTCGGCGCGGAATATGTACAAACGGCGTCGGGCGACGATGCAATGTCCGCAGCCGAACCCACAGGCGCCACTCCGTGGTCGGAAGCGAAGCAAGGGCTGATTGCCCTCGGCTATACGGAAACCGAAACGGCCCAGGCGTTCGCGTCAATCCGTTCGCAGATGAACGATACGGACACCGTTGACAGCTTGATCAAAAAAGCTTTGAAATCCTTATTGAGGTAAACCTGGAGGCCGCATAATGGACGACCGGATCATTTCCGCCAATTTCATGATGGAGGATCAGACGGAGGAATATAGTCTGCGCCCTCGTTATTTATCCGAGTACATTGGACAATCGCAAGTCAAGGAAAACCTGAAAATATACATTGAAGCGGCCAAAATGCGCAGCGAGGCGCTCGATCATGTGCTGCTTTACGGTCCGCCGGGGCTGGGAAAAACCACGCTGTCCAACATCATCGCCAACGAGCTGGGCGTTAATCTTCGCACCACCTCGGGGCCGGCGATCGAAAGGCCGGGTGACCTTGCCGCCATCTTGACCAACCTTCAGGAAAACGATGTTTTGTTTATCGACGAGATTCATCGTCTGAACCGCACCGTAGAGGAAGTACTTTATCCGGCGATGGAGGATTTTGCCCTCGACATCATTATCGGCAAAGGTCCGAGTGCCCGTTCCGTGCGCTTGGATCTTCCCAAATTCACGCTGATCGGAGCGACGACCCGAGCCGGATTGCTTTCCTCGCCGCTGCGGGATCGCTTCGGCGTAGTCAGCCGTTTGGAATATTACAATGTCGAGGAGCTGACCTTTATCGTCTCGCGTGCTTCGGAAATTCTCGATGTGCAGATCGTCGGGGAAGCGGCCAGGGAAATCGGGCTGCGCTCGCGGGGAACGCCGCGGATTGCCAACCGTCTGCTGAGAAGAGTGCGTGATTTTGCCCAGGTAAAAGGCGATGGCATGATCACCCTCGACATCTCCCGATCGGCGCTGCGCATGATAGAAGTGGACGATCTCGGATTGGATGCCGTCGACCACAAAATGCTGCAGGCGATCATCAAACAATTTAAGGGAGGTCCCGTAGGACTGGATACGATAGCCGCTTCCATAGGGGAGGAGAGCCAGACGATCGAGGACGTTTACGAGCCGTATTTGCTGCAAATCGGTTTTCTCCAGCGCACGCCGCGCGGACGTGTCATCACTCCGCTGGCCTATCAACATCTCGGAGTGCCGCTGCCGGACAAATCATAGAAAGAAGCTGGTAGATGTGAGTGAAAAATTGCTGCTGATCTTCGACGGGCAGTGTGTGCTCTGTCTTCGCGCCGTGGAAACGCTCAGAAGTCTGCCTTGCGAAGCAGAGATCGATATGGTGCCGCTGCAGCAGAATCCGCTTCCGGCCTTGCCCTGCAAGCTGACGCGTGAGCAGCTGCAAGCGGAAATTCATGTGATTGAGACGGACGGAACCGTATTCAAGGGGGCAGATGCGCTCATCCGCATCCTTCGCACGGTCCCTTCGCTGCGATGGCTGGAACCGATGTACCGAGTTCCTGGTTTGCGTCCTGCAGCCAGTTTTTTTTATAAGTGGATCGCGAAGCACCGTTACCGGCTTTTTGGCAAAATGGAAGACGGCTGTGAAAACAGCTCCTGCCGGTTGCATTCCCCAAAAAAATAACAACGAACTGCCGATTTGTGCGGCATCCGGCACAGCTCGGGCGGATTCGTTTTTTTTATGAAACTTTTTGCGGAAAAGGAAGTCTAATGTCATAGATTGCTAGATAATGGCGGGAAGGAAGTTTCCATAATCATGATCATTCTCCAGCGCTTCAAACTCGTATTTCCGGCACTTATCGGATTGCTTCTGTTTTTGGCCGGCCTCCCTGTTCAGAACGGTTTGGCCAATGCGCAAATCCCCAAGCTTGATCAAATCAGGGTTGCACTCTTTATCGACGGCCGCGGCACAGTGCCCTCCGTCAGCTTGTCCTCGGATAAAGGAATGACGATCGGGGTGCGTCAACCGAGCGGCGTTCACGCGTGGATCAATCAGGGCGGTTCGGCTTCCGCTCGCTTCTCCGCAGATGAATTCAGGATCAAATGGCTGGAGACGGGAGATTTCAATCAAGCCCGCCTCTCGTATAATAAATTGGAGGATGCCGGACAGCAGCCCTACATTTTCAAACAAATCCATAAAGGCAAGCCGGTTTTCCAGGTTTATACAGGGCAGTTTGCTTCGCCTGAAGAAGCCGCAAAAGCGGCAGGGACCGGCATAAGCGGCTATACGCCTGTCGTCAAGGGGCCGCTGCATTGGAGTGCCGGCGTCTACAACGACGAGAACACTGCAAACCAGCATTTGCAGGCACTGCAGTCTGCCGGCTTGGACGGCTTTATCGCGGTCATGGAGAATCCGCAGGGCCAACCGATTTTTGCCGTTTGGATCGGGGAGGCAAGCACTCAAGATCAATTGAACGATGTGAAGAATCAAGCCTTGAAGGCTTTGCCGACGCTTGCGCTTACCGCCGTGGATACTGCATCCCCCTACTTGTTGAAACGGTTGGATGCTTCCCTCAGCTCCACGGGCAACGACGCGATTTCCCACTTCTTTTTCAACGTATCAGGGCAAAAAGTATGGGTATCCGCTGCCGCAGGCAACGGTATCAAGGTCAGCGAAAGGTATGGCCGCACTTATCGCGGCGCGATTGAAATTACGCAGTATAACGGGAAATTGGCGGTGATAAACCAGCTTCCGTTCGAGCAGTATTTATATGCGGTGATAGGTTCCGAGTTGAGCGCAAATTGGCCGCTCGAGGCGCTTAAAGCGCAAGCGGTGGCAGCCCGGACTTACGCCTTGACGCTGGGCATGAAATATAAAATCGCCCATATATCCGACTCCACATACGATCAGGCCTATTACGGCATGGGCCGGGAATTCAGTCAGGCGACAGCCGCAGTCGATCAAACAAAGGGCGAGGTTCTGACCAATAAAGACGGACTTATCACGCCGTATTACTATTCCAACAGCGGGGGGCTTTCCTCCGATCCTCTGGAAATTTGGGGGGCGCCTATCGATTATATCAAAAGCGTTCCAAGTCCGGATCAAGACGCGCAAAACGGAAAATTGCCGTGGGACCGGATCGTCCTGCCTGACGGCAGCATCGGTTACATCCGTACCGATTTCGTGCAGGCTACGGGAAAAACCAACCCGGCGGGTCTGGATATTGTCCAGGTCACGGAAAACGGCGTAAATGTCAGGACGGCGCCTTATGTGGACAATGGTTCCAATCCGCCGATCGCTCAGGTGAATAAGGGAGACCAATTGATTGTATTCGATCAAACGATCGAATCGAATGATTTCTCCTGGATTCGCGGGCCGTATACTCCGGATGAAATGCTGCGATCGATCAATCAACGGGCAACCGTAGAAATTGCCGGACCGCTGCTCACGCTTTCCGTCACGCAAAGAGGAGCTTCAGGCAGGGTGATGAAAATGCAGGATAACGGTCAGGACATTCAGGTGTCGCGGCCGGATAATTTTCGCGGAGCGATGAACGGGCTTCCCAGTACAAGATTTGATGTTGAGGAAACGGGAAGGTATACTATATTGGGAGCGAACGGGGTCCGCCGCGAGCTTCCGGAACAAGCCGGCAGCTCCTTTATCGAAACGGGAAGCGCGACAGCACGGCTGAACGGCGAAAAACAGCTGCAGCCGCTTCAAAGATCCAACCTGTTCTTCATGAACTCGCGCCATAAAGTGAGACTGGCTACACAGCAGCCGCAATTCCGGTTTATCGGACTCGGAAACGGCCATGGTTTGGGCATGTCCCAATGGGGAGCCAGAGCGCTGGCGGAATTAAAGTATGACTATAAATATATTTTGCAATACTATTACAAGGATGTCAGCATCGTTAAGGAATGAAACCTGCATGGACGTAAATTTATTCGATTTTGAACTGCCGCAATCGCTGATTGCGCAAACTCCTGCAGAGGAGCGAACCGCTTCCCGGTTAATGGCAGTCAACAAGACTACAGGGGAATTTACCCATCATCGATTTTCCGAGCTGCTTGATTATTTGAAAGCCGGCGACACCTTGGTGCTCAATGATACAAGGGTGCTTCCCGCCCGGCTTTTCGGCGTCAAAAAGGATACCGGCGCACGTGTGGAACTGCTGCTGCTGAAGCAGCTTGACGGGGATCGCTGGGAAACGCTGGCCAAACCGGCCAAACGAATGAAGGAAGGAACAGAGCTTGTCTTCGGCGGAGAAGGAAACGATGCGCTTTCGGCCGTCGTCCGGGAAGAGCTGGAGATGGGGGGACGTCTTGTGGAATTCCGCTACTCGGGCATTTTTAACGAAATGCTTGACCGCTTGGGCGAGATGCCGCTGCCGCCTTATATTCATCAGCGCCTGGAGGACAAGGAACGCTATCAGACGGTATATGCCAGAAATGAAGGCTCTGCGGCGGCGCCGACGGCCGGGCTGCACTTTACCGATGTGTTTTTGCGCCAAATTGAGCAAAAAGGTGTGAATCTGGCTTTCCTCACGCTTCATGTCGGACTTGGAACGTTCCGTCCGGTCAGCGTCGACCGCATAGAGGCGCATAAGATGCATGCCGAGTACTATGAACTGAACAGCAAGCATGCCCAAACCATAAATGAAACGAAACGAAACGGCGGACGTATCATTGCCGTAGGCACGACTTCCACGCGTACGCTGGAGACGCTGGCCAACCGCTTTGCATCCGGAAATATCGAGGCCTGCAATGGCTGGACGGATATTTTTATATATCCCGGTTACCGCTTTCGCTTGGTCGATGCGATGCTGACCAATTTTCATTTGCCGAAGTCCACGCTGGTGATGCTGGTCAGTGCTTTTGCCGGCAGGGAAACCGTGCTCAGGGCATACCGCGAAGCGGTCGAGCGGCAATACCGTTTTTTCAGCTTTGGAGATGCGGTGTTTTTGTATTAGGAGCCTGTTCGAAGTGCTCCGAGGGGATTTCTATTCCTTAATTCGATTGCTTTCCGGCGAGGAAGCAGATATGACCAGTCCGAACCTGACAGACCAAGAACCATCGAAGCATATGCTTAAAAGCGAAGATCTCCGACTTTCATGGTTCTAGGTCTCTCAGGTCCTCCCTTAAGCAAAGGAAAGCAAATTCACCAAGGAACAGAAATCCCCCACGGATTTTCCCCGAACAGCCTCCTAGTGGCTTTTATTATTTGGAAAGATGTGATCAAATCAGTGACAGTTACATACGAAGCAATCAAGACCTGCAAGCAGTCCGGGGCGCGTCTCGGAAAAGTCCATACGCCGCATGGCACGATTGAAACCCCGGCTTTTATGCCGGTGGGAACATTGGCGACGGTCAAGGCGATGAGTCCGGAAGAATTAAAACAGATGGACGCGCATATTTTATTAAGCAATACGTATCACTTGTTCCTGCGTCCCGGCCATGACATTGTCCGCGAAGCGGGAGGACTGCACCGTTTTATGAATTGGGATCGTCCGATTTTAACGGATAGCGGAGGATTTCAGGTGTTCAGCTTGAGCGAAAATCGCAAAATATCCGAAGAAGGCGTGGAATTCCGCTCCCATTTGAACGGAGACCGCTTGTTCATTTCTCCTGAAAAATCGATCGAAATCCAGAACGCTTTGGGAGCGGACATTATTATGGCTTTTGACGAATGTCCACCGTATCCGGCCGAATACGACTATGTCAAACAGTCGTTGGAACGGACGACGCGCTGGGCCGAACGCTGCTTGAAAAGTCATGCCCGCCCCGAGGATCAGGCACTGTTCGCGATTGTGCAGGGCGGCGTCTATGAGGATTTGCGAAAAGAAAGTGCGCTGCAGTTGACTTCCATGGATTTCCCGGGGTATGCTATTGGAGGATTAAGCGTTGGCGAACCGAAAAGGATGATGTACGGCATGCTGGAGCAAGTAACTCCGCTCTTGCCCGCCGACAAGCCGAGATACCTGATGGGTGTGGGTTCCCCCGATGCGCTGCTGGAGGGTTCCATCCGCGGTATCGATATGTTCGACTGTGTGCTGCCGACGAGAATTGCCCGCAACGGGACAACCATGACCAGCGAAGGGAGATTGGTCGTGCGCAACGCCAAATATGCAAGAGACTTCGGTCCGCTCGATCCCAATTGCGATTGTTATACATGCACCCATTACTCGAGAGCTTATATTCGCCATCTGTTTAAAGCAGATGAAATCCTGGGTATTCGTTTAACCACTTATCATAATTTGTATTTTCTGCTTCAACTCATGAGGAATATAAGACAGGCCATACGCGAAGACCGATTGTTGGACTTCCGTGACCAATTCTTTTCCGAGTACGGCTTGGAAGAAGATGGACGTGGCTTTTGAAGGGAGGGAATAAGATGCTTGAAATTGCCGCAGGAACAACAAACGCAAGCGGTGGTTGGTTCAATTTGATCCTGCCTTTCGTTTTGATGTTTGCCGTCTTTTATTTTCTATTGATTCGTCCGCAGCAGAAGAAGCAAAAGAGCCGCAATGCCATGCTGAGCGCAATCAAAAAAGGCGACAAAGTCGTGACCATTGGCGGGATCTACGGCACGGTCATGGAATTGAAGGAAGACACCATCGTGTTGAGAGTCAATGACGTGACGAAGCTGACGTTCGAGCGCTCGGCGATCAGTCGGGTGTTGGCAGCTTCCGATGAAAAAATGGAAGATTGAGTTACATAGCTTGAGTACAAAAAACTCCCGGGCGGGAGTTTTTTCTCTGCAATAACCGGTTGTTGTATGCAGGGTGCTAATGATTTTTACGTTACAGCTGCCCGGCTTGGGTGCAGGGTTGGCACAGTCGCAGGGGCAGCCTTTTACCGGTTCGACAAATTGACGCCGATTATGCCGCCGAGCGCGCCAAAAACAACGGATAAGCCCAGCAGCGCCGCAAAATTCATCAAAAGCGATGAATGAAAGCCAAGATAGGATATCAGCATGATCACAACAGCATAAACAATACCCAGCATGACACCATGCGACCAACCTTTGCTTGCAGCCCTTTTACCGGAAGCAATGCCGCCCGCAAAAACAGCCAACGCGTGGATCGCATAGCTGAATAGCGGGAGCGATTGTTCCTTTATGCCGGAGACAAGCATCAGCAGCGAAACCAACAGCGTGCCCGCCAGCATAAAAATCATGCAGGTAAGCATGCCTGCGAGCATGGGGGAAGACAAACGTGCATTCATATCACAACCTCCTATTAATAGCTTGTTTACAACCATTTTATGGTCAATCCGTTGAATATAGTACATAACAGAAAGTAGATAAGAAAATGATAAGAAAATGAAACGCATACACGAGGGTTGACGTATTAAATAAAATGGACAAACGAACGTCCCTTTTATAAGCAATTCATCGAAGATTATTGACAGAAAGGATGATGAGAGTGGAACTCGCTGCAGCGACTCCGACATGGCAGGTAATTGCGGCTGTCGTCATATTTTTGGGAACATACGCCTTTATCATTACAGAAAAGATAAACCGGGCCGTAATCGCTCTTCTTGGGGCCGTCCTGATGGTGATCCTCGGCATTGTGGAGCTGAAAAACGCATATGAGCATCATATCGAATGGGAGACGATTTTCCTACTAATCGGCATGATGATTCTTGTAGGCATCGCGAACAAGACGGGGATTTTTCAATATGCCGCGGTCAAGGCCGCACAGATGTCCAAAGGCCATCCGATTCGGATTCTTATTGTACTTTCTCTGCTTACGGCATTAGGCTCTGCGTTTTTGGACAATGTGACTACGGTTCTGTTGATTGTTCCGGTAACTTTTTCGATTACACGGATTTTAAAGGTTTCGCCGATTCCCTATTTGATTTCCGAAATCATCGCTTCCAATGTAGGGGGAACCGCGACGCTGATCGGGGATCCGCCGAACATCATGATCGGAACCGCGACGCATTTGACATTTAACGATTTTATCGTGAACTTGACTCCGGTCGTTGTGGTCATCCTGGCGGTCACCGTATCCATACTGGCATGGATTTACCGTAAACAGTTGAAGGTCGGGGAAAATGAAATCAAGGAACTGATGCAGCTGAGCGCCGAGGATTACATCACCGATCGCAAGCTGACGATCAAATCGATCGTGATTTTGCTGCTCACGATCGCAGGGTTTGCGCTTCATTCCGTGATTCACGTCGAGGCTGCGGTGATTGCCATTACCGGCGCCACGCTCTTGATGCTGATCGGTGTCAAGGAGCATGATATGGAAGAGGTTTTCCATTCAGTTGAATGGGTGACGATCTTCTTTTTTGCCGGATTGTTTGTGCTGGTCGGAGGTTTGATCGACGTTGGCATCATCAAGTACCTGGCCTCGCGTGCACTTGATATCACGGCAGGGGATATCACCTACACCTCCATGCTGATTTTATGGGT
>CAZESH010000126.1:0-11363 GCA_964514665.1 uncultured Caryophanales bacterium | reverse complement strand
AATCGGAATTTAAGTATATGGGTGTTTTCAAACTGCACTTTTTTTGACAACTCCAGTCATTGGCAATATTACGTCTCTGTATTTTCCACGGACATATACATCACGTAAACAATCGTCCGCAATACTCCATATAAAATTCACTACTTGATTATGTAATTTTTGATCCACTATAAGTCCTCCTAAATTAATGCAACTTCTATAATTGAACATTGCTATCTCGAGAAAGTAAATCCCATATCTTACTGCTTCATTTACAATCGAAAAATCGACAATACTTTACGATACTTATTCGCTTAGAAGTAACAATTCACCTGCTTTCCCCACAGGAAAATGCAATGTGCTATTTGTAAAACGGCAACTGAATTGGCAGATATATCGACAACATATTGGCGTTAGTTTTACCACCTTTTTCTTTGGTAAAGACAAAAAGACCGCCTTCGGGCGGTAAATGTTAAGCTATCAGTTAGCGTAATCGTTCTTTTCTTCATTCGACATGCTGTGGCTTAATCCCACTGTCTGATACGGAGTGACCCGATAACATCCACATATCGACTTGCTCTATTTCTGTTTCTTTTACACTGTATTCATACACAACCTCCGGTTCGCTTCCAAATATTACATGAAGATATATTACAGAATGTATCTCATGTTCGTCCGTATCCGCAATACGCCATATATCTTCAGGGTACATTTCTCTAAGATGTCTTTCCAATTTCGCAATGGCTGTATTTGTTTGATGCTCTACAATAAACGGCCTTGAGGAATAAAAGAATATCACCAGGATTGAAATCAAGCACAACATACCCCATACAATTATTCTGAATCTTTTACGTAATAAAAATGCTAATAATCCGATTCCAAGGATAATACCAAAAATAATAATCATTTCAATTATCGTGGTAGGATGTATTGCATTCACCTCTTATCAATTCAACTATGCTGCCCTTTACTTCAATATTAGTCTAAACACGAGGGGGCCTTAGAGGACTTAAACTTCAACCTCGTCAGAATCGACTTTCTGCCGAATTAACTCAGCCAGTTTGTCTGGCGTGAGCACTCGCAAATCTAAGTATCCGATTGTCGGGGGAAGGCCCGGAATTTCGGTATCATCAAATCGAACGGGGAGAATCATCTCTCTGTCCCCTGACAGACGACGGCCAAGTGCGAACTGTTTCTCATGGTTTGGCCAGGCCTTTGAAGCATAAGCTCTGGAGAGGAACAACACAACAAATCTTGAGTTCTTACCGTATACCTCCCCGAGATGCTCTGCAAGGTCTTTCCCCCAAAGATTCACCTGTTCGAATCGGTCATAAAACACCGTAACTCCCAAGTTTGTTAGATGTTCCGCGACTTGCTCTACATAATCGCGGTTCTCGCCAGCAAAGGACAAGGCAACGTCATATACGCGTTTTACCCTCTCCCGAGTGCGCTTACGTCGTTCGGTTGGCGTTTCTTGTGGCTTTATTTGAATGGGCGCTACACCGGTCCCCCGTACTTTGAAGCCTAGAGAAGCAACATCATCTTTTGTCTTATTAAGGTCGGCTCTGCGCTGAACAACAGATTGTCGCGCCTTCAATTCCAACGAAGCGTTGAACTCCGAAACCTGCTGATTAACCCAAGGCAGCCACGACTTCAGACTCGTGAGGTCTTCATTAAATAACCGTTTCGTTTCAGTAATCTCTCGTCCTGGCCTATCATATGGAAAACGAAGTTCCTTATTGTAAATAACCGCTCTTGGCGGATTAAATGTGAACGAGCTTGGTTGGCAATGCCATAACTCTTCATCCCCAGAGAAAGGTACATGATAGGTTACTTCCACACCATCGATATAAGCGGGACGTGATCTATCGAGAACTACTCGATTAAAATCATTGCTGACATCTACCTTTACGTCCTCGACGCTAACCGAAATGTCGTCTTCATGAATATTTAGAGGAGTAACAACGAGATTCGATGCTACTTCAGCCGCCAAAAATTCATTGGATTGGGAATCGAAGTGTTTTAGGTCGATCTGAAGTACCCTATCACCAATCATCTTTAGTTGGTTTTCGAGAACTGCTCGCAGGTTATACTTGGAGAACAACAGTGTCCACTCTCGTTTGCGCATCTGTAAAAACTCCCTTTCCTATGAAAATACTTCTGACCATGAATAACACTGATTACAGCTTAGGATAATTCTTCAATTCGAGAGCAGATGGGGAGAATCCTTCAAAAATGGTCATGTTCACCATCGACCACTCCCAATGATGGACTGGTCTTTTCTAATTGCTCATACTTTGTATTTATTTGGAAAGCATAAGCATGAGGTGAATAAATGAAAAAATATATTATTGTTGTTTGCATTACTATCCTTATTCTTTTTCCATATGGTGTCCAAGCCCAACAGCAAGAACCTCAAGAAAAACTTACTCACGATGCTTTACTTTCAACCCTCCTTCCACACATAAGTAGAGCAGTTAACAGCTATTATCAAGAAATAAAACAATTCATGGACATGAAAATTCTCGACATAAAAAGAATTGGTGAATTACAGTATTCCTTCGTTGTAAAAATGCAGCTAACCACATTTGAACATGCACATAACCCACCTTATGGAACAGATACAATTACATTGAAAATAGAGCCATCAGAAGTAAGG
Source organism: uncultured Caryophanales bacterium (assembly GCA_964514665.1). Taxonomy (GTDB): domain Bacteria; phylum Bacillota; class Bacilli; order Paenibacillales; family KCTC-25726; genus CAZESH01. The sequence goes on along the minus strand of CAZESH010000126.1, from coordinate 8,725 downwards.
GTAACTAATTACGAACATAAAGGAGATGAATGGGAACAGAAAATTGAGATATTCAAAAGTGATGTTCTTATGGACATTCAGAATACATTCAATATTAATTTGAAATCATATCAAAAATATGAACTTGATACTTTGAGATATTTATCAGAATCCCAAGATGGCAGCTTAAAATCGCTCATACAGTTAAACGAAGGGATTTTTAAGGATAAATTAACACCAGACATAAATCCACCAGAAATAAATGTTGTAGCACCATTCACGTTCATCAAACACAATCAAGGCTACATTTTTTTCAAGAAAGCTGACGGCACTAACTTTGTTTACACCCTAAGAAAAGAAAATGATACTTGGCAAATTATCAAAAAAGAAAGCAAACAAGGTAAGATAATGCCAAAGAAACTTCTTTGGTATATGGTGTTTAAGCAAACATCTAAAAAAAACAATGATCACTTCCAACGCTGATGGAGTGGTCTTTTCTAATTGAAATCTCTCTTTTACTCAACTGAAATGCTGCCCGTTATTTCAGCAAACAAGTCCGCCGCTCAGCAAGACGCACAAACGTTTCCCTTTAGTTTAATGAAGCCCATAATGAATAATTTGATATCGAATTACGGCATTAGCGAAGGTAAACCAAACTAATAAGAGCCAAACCAAAATTCCCATTATAAAACTGAACCAAGCAAAGTAAATACTTTCCTTACGTAATATTGGAAATAACGCAATTAACAAAGCTCCTAGTCCAAACGTCATTACCACTGATAATTGTCCCGTTAAGGTTTGAAATATCAAATCGATTCCCCCTTTCTCGCATCAATTTTAACACAGTTGGATGTAATAAATGGTCTTCATAATTTCACATTTCTGCCCGTTTAGCTTAATCAACGTCTCTCTTTATGTATTTGTTTTATTGAAGAACTCCAAAACGGAATCCGTTCATATGAAACACCTCTAACCCTAAATCATCATGCCGATTTTTTATTAACAAAACGATTTTCTAAACAAGCCCATCATAAAAATAAAAAAGGAGCAGTTGCATATTGAACAACCGCTCCTTGAGATGTACTGTTTATTCATTTTATTGCATATTTACCCGCGATGTATATTTATACAATATGATGAATAATCGAAATTCCTTTCATTTTTCATGAGCCAAAATTATTATCAGTTGAGGTCATTTTGGCAGCTTTGAAGATTCCTCACATTCAAAAAAAGGGCCCGAAGGCCCTTTTTTTACGAACACTTGCTATATCCGCAGTTGGTGCAGGTTTTGCAGCCTTCGACGTTGATCAGGGCGGCGGAGCCGCAGCCTGGGCAAAGGTCGGTGGACGATTGCGAGAAGCCGGCTTTGGGTTGGTCTCCGCCGGCATCGGCCGTCGGTTCCGGGATAGCCGGAGCCGCTGGCTCGACGGCGATGTGATGGTGATGCTCTGAGCCGCTGTTTGCTTCCTCGTGCATTTCCAACGCTTTGGCTACAGCGTCTGCGATCGATTCCACACGGTTGGCTCCGAAGCCGATCGCCCCGCTGCCGCCGATGCCTTTCAGATGCTTGGTGAGCAGCGCCACCTTGTTGCCATGATCGCCGTAGCGCAGGAACAAGGAGCATACCCGCCCGAGCGCCTCGGACATGGCGAACACGTCGGAACCGGCCTTGCCCACGTTGAGGAAAATTTCGCCCGGCGTGCCGTTCAAGTCGTTGATTGTAATATAAGCCATGCCGAACGGCGTATTGATTTTATAAGTCGAGCCGCGCAATACCTGCGGGCGTCTGCGGTATTCCTTGTCGAATACTTCCTTCTGCTGTTGGTTGACCTGCACGTTCAGCGTGCTGGAGAGGTTCTCCACCGCCGTAGCTTCTCCGCCATCTGCAGCTGCTTCCGCCGCCTGAACAACCGGCTGCTTGTCTTCTTCCTTCTTTTCTTCCTTGTTGTGCGTCAGCACCTGTACATCGCGGCTGCCGTCACGGTAAATCGTCACGCCCTTGCAGCCAAGATCGAAGGCCAGTTCATACAGATTCTTTGTTTCCTCTACGGTAAAGTCATTCGGACAGTTGGCCGTTTTGGAAATCGAGCTATCGACCCATTTTTGGATCGCGGCCTGCACGCGGATATGATCCTCCGCGGACAAATCAACCGATGTCGTGAAATAATCGGGAAGCGGTTGTCCCGGATTTTCATCCTTCCACTGCTGGGCAATCGGCACATACTGCTTATCCAGACCGAGCCGGCTTTGACGGAAATATTCAAAGGCAAAGTACGGTTCAATTCCCGTCGAGGTGTCCACCATCGTACCCGTGCTGCCCGTCGGAGCCTGCGTGATGACGGTGACGTTGCGCATGCCGTTCTTCTGGATGGAAGCGCCGACTTCGGGAAATACGCTCGTCATATGCTTCATGAACCCGCTTTGCAGGAATTTATCGCTTTCGAACTTGCGGAAGGAGCCTTTCTCCGCGGCAATCTCCGAGGAAGCCAGGTAAGCTTCGCGCGCCATAAAGCCGTAAATCTTATCCAGGAATTCAAGCGATTCCTTGCTGCCGTAACGGATTTTCAGCTTGATCATCAGCTCGGCAAGCCCCATCGAGCCGAGTCCCACGCGGCGTTCGTTTTTCTGGTTCTCTTCATTTTCCGGGAAATGATACGGCGTTTTATCGATCACGTTGTCCAGGAAGCGCACGGAATATTGCACGACCTTGGCCAGTTCGTCCCATGCGACGTCATGCTGGTCCGCATCGTAAAACTTGGACAGGTTGACCGCCGACAGGTTGCACACGCCCCAAGCCGGCAGACCTTGTTCGCCGCAAGGATTGGTGGAAATGATCGGATTGAAATACCAGCTGTTGGACATCTGGTTGTAATACTCCATGAATACGACGCCCGGCTCCGCAGATTTCCAGGCCGATTCGATAATCGAATGCCATACGTCGCGGGCTTTTACCGTTTTATAAACGACCGTTTTCTTGCCCAGTTCCTTCCACTTGTCCAAATTTCCGTCCCACAGCTCGTTGTACTCCGGATCCCCGGTGTCGGGAAAGATCAGATCCCAGTCCAAATCTTCCTTGACTGCCTTCATGAAGCCGTTGCTGACGCAAACCGACAGGTTGGCATTGGTGATTTGGCCCATCTGCGATTTGACGGTGATGAAATCGACAACATCGGGATGCCAGTCGTTGATCATCAGCATCAAAGCGCCGCGCCGGCTTCCGCCCTGCTCGATCAATCCGGTGGTGTAGCTGAAAAGACCGCCCCAAGAGACAGCGCCGCTTGAAGATCCGTTGACTCCGCGAACCAGAGACCTTCTTGGACGCAGCGAGGACAGGTTGATTCCGACGCCGCCGCCGCGCGACATGATCTCGGTCATTTCCGAAAGCGTGCCCATGATTCCGCCCCTGCTGTCTTTAGGCGAAGGAATCACGTAGCAATTGAACAGCGTCAGCTCGTCGCTGGCGTCGGCTCCTGCGGCAATCCGCCCGCCGGGAACAAGCTTCCAGTCCTCCAGAATATAGCGGAATTTCTCGTTCCATTCCTTCTTCTTCTGCGGTGTGGCTTCCACCGAAGCCATCGCTTTGGCCAAACGGTCCCACATTTGATCGGGCGTTTTCTCTATATTAAGGGTTAATTTGTCGATTTCGGATTCCACGACACTGCCGCTGCGAAGCTGCACTTTGACCTTTTTGCCGTTTCGTTCGATCACTTCCCCGACTTCCTTGGCGGGAAATTTGGGATCGTCCTTTGTCAGCAGCAGCACGACATCGCCAACCTTGGTATTATTGGTATCGGCATCCTTCTTCGCATAGCGGTCGAGAAATATTTTTTCGCTTAATCCTTCAAGTTTCTTCGTTCTTTGCACCGTTTTCATCCAAACACCCTCCCAAAAAATAATAAACCAACTTTTCAATCCGTTCTCTCGAAATTGGAAAATCGGCATCGCAGTAGGACAAACTGCCCGTTATCCGGCGAATTTGCATCTTCCGACAAAATATTCAGAATTGTCGATTTGTTGATTCAGCATTCATGCACCATATGTAGTGTGTGAATTTCATTATACAATACTATATCTTGTGTTTCTAATAGGTGAATCTTTAAATTTGAAAAAAAACAAAATAGAATGCCGCGTTTTCTTGAAATTCCTCCTTCTTGCTCCCTTTTTCAGATTTGATTTCCGTAATTTTTTCGACATAAAACGACTATACCTTCCTGCTTGACCCATATATTTGGGGTAGTTAGTAAGTCCATTTAACCAGATGTTGTGTTTGCGGACGATTTGTTGATTTGCCTATTTTTTGCTATTTTATAGTTAAAGTACACCTTAACCGATGATTTTATTCAAACGTATGTTCGCCTGATTTGCAGCCCGATGAAAGGAAGATCAAGCCATGATGCTCTTTAATGACCGGTTTGTTGAAAAAGAAGACCTGCACATTTCCTTCGAGGACAGGGGGTATGTGTTCGGGGACGGCGTGTACGAAATGTTCCGCATCTATAATGGAAAGCTGTTCGCTCGCGACGCCCACCTGCAGAGGCTGGAAAGAAGCGCGGGTGAAATCCGTCTGGATTTACCCCGTTCGCTTGCCGAAATCGGGGAGCAGCTGGAAAAGCTGACGGCGCTCTCGCAAATTTCCGAAGGAACGCTGTATATGCAGATTACCAGGGGAGCTGCACCGCGAGCGCACGCTTTTCCGGAAAATTCGCATCCGGTAATGCTCGCCTACTGCAATGAGGTGCGCCGTCCGCTGAAGACCATGAAAGCGGGGATCAGCGCCGTCACGCTGCCCGATCTGCGCTGGCACAGGTGCCATATCAAATCGCTGAATTTGCTCGGCAATGTGCTCGCCAAGCAGGATGCGCTCGATGCGGGTGCGAACGAAGCGATCCTTCACCGTGACGGCACGGTTACCGAATGCAGCGCCTCCAATCTGATGATCGTCAAGAACGGGGAGCTGTGGACGCATCCAGCCAATCATTTGATTCTTCATGGCGTGACGCGTGCCGTTGTCTTAAAGCTGGCCCGAAATCTGGGGATCGCGGTGCATGAGCAGGCGTTCACCGTTCAGGATTGCTTGGCCGCCGATGAAGTGTTCATTACCGGAACGACTGTAGAGATCACGCCGGTCGTCAGCGTGGACGGAAGCGCGATCGCGGTCGGGCGTGCCGGAGCGGTCACGTCCAAGCTGCAGCAGGCCTTCGAGCAGGAAATCGAACGGCTGTAAGGGCAGATAGAGCTATCTGCGAAAATTCCAGTCCCGATTTGCGTATTTTTCCACAACGAGCTGCTCCGTCAATTCCCGTTCATAAGCGCTCAATTCCCGAGGTTGCAGAACAGCCTCCAGTCCCTGCGAAAAACCGTGGTAGAAGGCGTCGGACACCTGCTCGAACGATACCGGTTCGGCTCCGGCGCTCCTTCTGATATCGTTAATCGCCACCGCTTTTTGCGAAAAGCTCTTTTCGAGCCGTTCACGGACCCGTTCGTTGGGAAACTGCAGCAGCGAGAAAAGCAGTGCGCTGTCCAGCTCCATGAGGATCGAGCCGTGCTGCAGAACGACGCCTTTTTGGCGTACCTGCGCGCTTCCGGCGACCTTTTTGCCTTCGACCACCAACTCGTACCACGACGGGGAATCGAAGCAGGCCGCGGAGCCTGCGGCGGCATATTTCATTTTCTCCTGCTCATCGGCCAGGTTAACCATGCGCGCGTCCAGATCGAGCCGCCTGAAGCCATGCAGCAGGCCTTCGCTGAGTATGCGGTATGCCTCGGTTACACTGCCCGACATGCCGGGGTAATCCTCCGACACGATCAAGCTGTAGGTCAGCTCGGCATCGTGCAGCACCGCCCTGCCTCCGGTCGGACGACGGACAAAGCCGATTCCGCGGGACTTTAATCCGGCAAAATTGACTTCATCCTCCGCTTTTTGAAAATAGCCGATCGACAGCGTCGGCGGATTCCATCCATAGAAACGTACGGTCGGCGGCGCTTTCCTTTCACTGTGGGCAATCAGGATCGCCTCGTCGATCGCCATGTTCTCAGCCGGAGAGAAAGCCTGCGGGGGAATAAATCTCCATGTGTTCATATCGGGTCCTCCCATAAGATCTCTGAAAAGGCCGCGCTACGGCGTATTGACAAAATGATAAGCGGGCCCGCGCAGCCTTTCCAGCACCGCCAGCCGCAGCGGCTCCTCCACGGAGATTTCCTCCAATGCCCGCCGCATGCAATCGAGCCAGGCTTCCGCACGCTCTGCCGTCACTTCGACGTGCATATGCCGCGCCCGCATCATCGGATGGCCGTGCTGCTCGGAATAGAGCGGTTCACCGCCGAAAAATTGGGTAAGAAAGAGGTACTGCTTTTCCATCACCGGATCGATATCTGCCGGAAAGAGCGGTGCGAGCAGAGGGTCCGCCTGCACCTTGGGATAAAAAGTCTCCACCAGCCGGCGCAGCGTTTCCGCCCCGCCAAGCGCATCATATAATGTTCCATAAGAAGAATTCATGCTTGGTCACCTTCTATTTGTCGAATTTAATCCGACCTTGATCGTACCCGAACAAAGCCGCGGACAGTGTGATGCAAATCACACTGTTGTTCCATAAAGCATATGGGGTGGAATAAATTTCCGCCAAACGGGCGGCGATTCTCAAATTTAATCTTTGAACAAGCTCGAATCTGTTGTAAAATGATAGTTGGCATTGCTTTAACGGGAAAAAACGACTAAACGGACCCAGCCGCCGAACAGGCGGCTTCCGCAAGCCTGCCGAAAAGCAAACAGCATGATTGCTGTAACCTGATATTACATGCATGACGGGCAAACGTCAAAAAGGAGGCACACCATGTCCAAATCAAAAATGAGATCGGATATGATAAAAAAAGGATTCGACCGTGCGCCGCACCGCAGTCTTTTGCGGGCCGCCGGCGTCAAGGAGGAAGACTTCGGCAAGCCGTTCATCGCAGTCTGCAACTCTTATATCGATATTATACCGGGGCACGTCCATCTTCAAGAGTTCGGCAAGCTGGTGAAGGAAGCGATCCGCGAAGCGGGCGGCGTTCCTTTCGAATTCAATACCATCGGCGTCGACGACGGCATTGCCATGGGGCATATCGGCATGCGTTATTCCCTGCCCAGCCGCGAGATCATCGCCGATTCGCTGGAAACCGTAGTCAACGCTCACTGGTTTGACGGAATGGTTTGCATTCCCAACTGCGATAAAATCACGCCGGGGATGATCATGGGCGCAATGCGCGTCAACATCCCCACCGTTTTTGTCAGCGGCGGACCGATGAAAGCGGGCAAGGACAGCAAAGGCAACTCAATCTCTCTGTCATCCGTGTTTGAAGGCGTCGGCGCCTATCAAGCCGGGCAAATCGACGAAGATGGGCTGCTCGAGTTGGAACAATACGGATGCCCTACCTGCGGTTCCTGTTCCGGCATGTTCACGGCCAATTCGATGAATTGCTTGGCCGAAGGCATGGGGATCGCCCTCCCCGGCAACGGCACGATTCTTGCCGTCGCCGAGGAGCGCAGGGAGTTCGTCAAGCAGTCGGCCAGACAGCTGATGGAAATCATCAAGCTGGATATCAAGCCGCGCGATATCGTGACGATCGAGGCGATCGACAACGCATTTGCCCTCGATATGGCGATGGGCGGCTCCACCAATACGGTTCTGCACACATTGGCAATCGCTCATGAAGCCGGAATCGATTACCCGATCGAAAGAATTAATGAAGTCGCGGAACGCGTGCCGCATCTGGCCAAAATCGCTCCCGCTTCCCAATACCATATCGAGGATGTGCACAGCGCCGGCGGCGTCAGCGCCATTCTCAACGAATTGTTCAAAAAACCTGGCGCGTTGAACGGCGATGTCATCACCGTTACCGGCAAAACCTTGCGTGAAAACGTCGAAGGCTGCGAAATCGTGGATACCGACGTGATTCATCCGCTGTCCGACCCGCACAGCGAGAAGGGCGGACTTGCCGTATTGTTCGGCAATCTTGCCCCCAACGGCGCGATCATCAAGGTGGGCGCGGTCGACAAATCGGTCAAAGGCTACCACAAAGGACCTGCCGTCTGCTTCGATTCCCAGGATGAAGCGCTCGCCGGAATCGCAAACGGCAAAGTGAAGGAAGGCGACGTCGTGGTCATTCGTTACGAAGGACCAAAGGGCGGACCGGGAATGCCGGAAATGCTCGCCCCAACCTCGCAAATCGTCGGCATGGGCTTGGGCGCGAAGGTCGGCCTGATCACGGACGGCCGTTTCTCCGGCGCTTCCCGCGGCATCAGCATCGGCCATATTTCACCGGAAGCGGCCGAAGGCGGACCGATCGCATTCGTCCATGACGGTGACATCATCGAGCTGGATTTGAACAACCGCAAGATCGAGCTGCTGATCAGCGACGAAGAGTTTGCCGCCCGCAAGGCGGAATGGAAAGGCTTTGAACCGAAGGTGAAAGGCGGCTATCTGGAGCGCTATTCCAAAATGGTCACCTCCGCCAGCACCGGCGGCATCTTGAAGATTTAGCCGCAATCTTGATAGCAACGTTTACGGCCGACAGGCCCGGCACTCATTCCGGATCCGGAATGAGTGCTTTATTTTAAACAAGGTGGTTTTGCTTTCATGAAATTACAAACCAGCCGCGATCCGCACACCCGCCGTTCCCCGGCAGCCAATGCTTTGCTCGTGCTCGGCATCTTCTTGGTTGCGGCCAATCTACGAACCTCGATCACGGGAGTCGGGCCGCTGGTCGATTC
>CAZESH010000125.1:0-11389 GCA_964514665.1 uncultured Caryophanales bacterium | reverse complement strand
TGCTTGATGAACATGACAATGAACGGGTGCTGCATGAAAAATTGATAAAAACCGGGAATCAACAATTCTTTGCAAGCCGTCCGCATGATCCAAGATTTAGAGAGGTTGAACGATTGGCCGTTCCGGACGGCTATCATACGTTGATCGTCACCTATATTGGTACATACGCACAATTGGAGCCATTGCGTCAGGCTATTTTTGAAAAATATGGAGAAGAAGTGCATATTCACTTTATGGCGGACTCCTACTTTGAACATCATTTTTTTCTCGAATTTAGCCATCCGAAAGCCAATAAACAAGATGGACTTATCTTGTGGGCGAATGTTATGAATTGGAGCCAGCAACGATGAAGACGGGGTGGCCGAGCACATTAGATGGATTTTGGAAGAAAGCCGCAGGAGGGAGCAGAAATAATGGATACCCTAAATCTATCCGCATATGTCAAAGAGATGAGTGAGGACGCGGATATCATGGCGGCATTCCCGGTCGTCAAACAATTGCGTCCTCATTTACATGCAAAAATGGAGCGGAGGTATCATCATCAATCACAATTGGTTTGCTAACAACTATGATCGCCTAATGAGGCCGTTGGAAAAGAAAAGCTTTTTGACGATCCGCCGGCAGCTGATTGGCAAAGCTCATGGCGAAGTATTGGAAATCGGCTGCGGGACAGGCGTGAATTTCTCCTTTTATCGGCAGGTGAAGGTAACCGCAATCGAACCGAATGAAGTATTGAGAGAGGCTGCCCTCAGACGGTCTGCACAGGCTCAAGCGCCTATTCATGTGATGGAAGGAAATGCCGAGGCACTGCCCTTTAAGGACAATTCCTTTGATACCGTTGTGGCGACCTTGGTCTTTTGCACGATTCCCGATCCGCAAAAAGCGATCCGCGAAATCATGCGGGTGTGCAAACCCGGCGGCAGATTGCTGTTTTTCGAGCATATCCGGCATGAACAGAGCTGGGCGGCTTCGCTTCAGGATCTGTTGACGCCGGTTTGGAAAAGGGTTTTCGACGGCTGCCATTTAAACCGCGACACCGAAGCGCTGCTGAAGCGGGAGGGTATTCAAATCACCGAGCTGAAAAGCTATTTCAAAAAATTATTTATTACCGTTGAAGCGGAAAATGCGCCGAAAACATCGAAATGACCGACGATAGGGCTCCGAAAAGAAGCATGCTATAGTAGAGAACAGAGCTATGCCCGGTGAAAAGGAGTGCAGGATATGCGAGACAAAACGGAGCAAATTTTGAAGGCCGCCCTTCGAATATTTGCCAATAAAGGCTATAATGAATCCACCACACAGGAAATCGCCGGGGAGGCGAATGTGGCGGAAATCACCATCTTCCGCAAATTCAAGACGAAGCAAAATCTTTTTGTTTCCACGATTCAATCCATTCTGCTCGATAAATTCGACAAGATGCTGCTTCAGTCCTCGCAGCAGGAGGATACAGAGCAGTTCATGTCCGTTCATACGGGATATCGATTTTCGTTACGGTAGTAGGAACCATTATTAGCGTAATCGTGATGTCGCTCTATGCCTATCCGATCTCGCGGCCGGATTTTCCGTACCGCAATTTCTTTTCCCTGTTCATGTTTTTTACCATGCTGTTTAACGGCGGGTTGGTTCCGTTCTACCTGGTATATATGCAGACGCTGAATTACTGGAATGACTGGATATTGAGCCTGATCTTCATCACGCTCAATATCCAGTTTCTTTCCTCGAACTCCGATGCAGCCACGCAAGCGCAGGCGAGCGGAGCGGTCTTTAATTTCCCGACGGAAACGGTGCGCATGGCGATGGCAATGATCGGGGTAGGACCAATCGTATTTGCTTATCCTTTCTTTCAACGCTACTTTGTCAAAGGCTTGACCGTGGGTGCCGTCAAAGGATGACATTCAAAAAGAAAAAACCGGAGCAGTCCGGTTTTGTTTGCAAAGTTTCGGGTGTATGGTGGTTAAAGATTAACCAATCAAAGCTTTCTGATCGGAAAAGAAATCTCCATATGCAGTAAAAAATTTCGATTTCAGTACAATATTTCTTCCGTCCAAATCAAGCAAATCCTCGCTTTTCATTTCCTTGATCGTGCGATTGATCGATTCTCTGGAAGTGCCGCAAAAATCGGCTAATCGATCCTGAGATATCTTAACGTTGATCAAGGTTCCTTGGATGCCGTTCTTATGGTATTCTTGACCGAATTCTTGGCTGAAACGCTGCAGGATGTTGGCCAGTCGTTTATTCACATCGTGAAAGGCGAGATTCTCGATTTGCTGCTGCGCTTCCCGCCAGCGCCGGTAGAGGATGTTTAAAATCAACTTGTTGACTTCATCGTATTTTTTCAACAAGCCCTTGAAATCCGCTTTATGCACATAGCAGATGGAGCTGTTTTCAAGTGTTTCCGCATAATGGGAGTACGTTTTTTCATTGAGTACGTCTCCCTCCCCGAAGATCATTCCCTCTTTCAGAATGGAAAGCGTGATTTGTTGTCCGCTGTCGGCCAAACGCATGAGCCGGACGCTTCCCTTTTTGATCAAGTAAACATATTCACTGGGATCCGAAGGCTGGTATATAATCGTATTCTTCTTAACCGTTTGATGATGGCTAAAAATTTCATGAATTTCATCCACATTTTCAAAGGGAATGAGCGACAATATTTCACTTTTTTTCACAAACCACATATAAAAGGCCCCCCCACTAAAAAAGATAATGTTTTTATTATCTATTGTAAGCCCTTTCCTCTCAATCATCAAGAGAAATAATAGGTAAAAGGCTGCAGCAAGCTCAGAAAAAAAAAAACACCGTTTCAGCTGTTGGAAAACGTGCAGCATCTGCATCATTTCACATCCCAGTCGTGGTGTTCCAGGGTCATCATAAGTAGAAGTCGGGGAAGTGCAAGTCCCCGACTTTTTGAATGTGCTTGTCTAAATGCATAAGTTATTTGTTAACGTACATTCTCCAATTGTGCTCTTGTTTAAATCCAAGCACTCTTTTGATTTTTTCATTGCTCAGCAGCGTTTCGAATTCTCCCAGTTCTTTTTTCACAGGAACGTTGGGGTAGAAACGGTTAAGCAGCTCTTGTGTAGGAAGATCGGAGGATACATCGTCGGCTGCGACGTTGAAGACTTCGAAGCCCAGACCGTCCTTCTCGATTCCCAAACGGCAGGCTTGCGCAAGGTCGCGAACATCGATGTAGCTCCAGGTAATGCGTCTTCTGAATTCCGGATCGGCGAAAAATTTCGGGAAATTCGCATAATCGTTGACATCGATCACGTTGCCGATACGGAATGCATAAATGTCCATGCCATCGCGCTCGTGGTACATTCTCGCGGTTACTTCGTTGATTATCTTGGAAGTGGCGTAGCTGTCCATTGGCGGACGCTCGCTGTTCGGATATTCCTCATCAAGCGGGAAATATAAAGGATCTCTGTAATCATGAGCAAACACCAGACCGTAAGTTGTTTCGCTGGAAGCGATGATCACCTTTTTAATTCCCAATCTAGCTGCTGCATCCAACACATTATAAGTGCCCATTACATTAATTCGGAATACTTCGTTGTCCGGATAGGTCATAACACGTGGAATCGCGGCAAAATGCACGATCGCATCGATCGGCTGAGGACGGATCGAAGGACTGAATTCATGTCCGACCGTCGTCATGGATAATGCGTTGAAAACTTGTCCGGAATCAGTTAAATCTGTAATCACGGTGCGGGCAAGGTTATCCTTCATCGGCACGCGATCCAAATTTACAACTTCATATCCATTGTCGACCAAATCTTTTACGACCCATTTGCCGGCCATGCCGCTGCCGCCGGTAACGATGACTCTTTTTGTCATTGCGTAGAACACTCCCTTTATTTTTTTTCATTAATTAATATAACAATTTTGGCCCTGAAAAAATGTGACGCACGTCATGTTTTTTTAGGTTTTTGGTAATTTCAGTATTCCCGCTTTACAAAAAAAATATAAAATTTATGACTTGCGTCACTGTTTTATAACAGCTTCGCGCATATAATTGGGCTATCCGTTGCAAAATAAATAACAAAATATTCTACAATTTACGGGGGGATTTCCATGAGCGCTGTATCACAAGCGGAATCAGAAGAAAATCAAGAAAATAGTATGAATCCGCTAAAGGCGATTTTCAAATACAGGGAGATGAACATTTTAACGGTTCTCATTATCGTTGGTTTATTCATCAGCCTGTTCTCGCCTTACTTTTTAACAATGAATAATATCATGGGCGTAACGAGATCCGTATCGATAACGGCGATTATGGCCATCGGAATGACCATGGTAATCATCACCGGAGGAATCGACCTTTCCGTCGGATCGGTCATGGGATTATCGGCTCTTATGACGGCATTGTCTTTTCAAAATGGGTATCCCACCATTGTAGCCATAACGGTAGGTTTGCTTGTAGGTATCGTTTCAGGATTGGTAAACGGATTGTTGATTACAAAAGTCAACCTCCCTCCTTTTATTGCTACATTAGGTACGCTAAGTATCGGGCGGGGCTTGATTTATATCATTACCAAGGGATTTCCGGTTACACCCGATGTTCCGGCCGGCTATTCGTTTATCGGACAAGGTTACTTGGGGTTTGTGCCGCTTCCTGTTATTGCCATGCTGATTCTTATGGTTATTTTCACGATTATTATGAGCCGAACGCGTTTCGGACGACACGTTTATGCAATCGGCGGAAATGAAATCGCTTCCAAGTTAAGCGGCGTAAAAACCGATATGACCAAGATTCTTGTCTATGTTCTTTCCGGCAGCATATCGGCCGTGGCGGGTATTATTCTCTTCGCCAGATTGAGTTCTGCAGAACCGGCTTCGGGCTTCGGCGCAGAATTGGATGTCATCGCGGCGTCAGCGATAGGCGGAGCCAGTCTTTCAGGAGGTTACGGCAGTATTGTCGGTGCCATTATTGGAGCCGCACTCATCGGAGTCATCTCTAATGGCATCGTCTTACTCAATATCAATACTTATGCTCAGCAAGCGATTACGGGGCTCGTCATCCTCATTGCGGTCAGCATTGATATGTGGCGCTCGAAAAGAAAGGGGTGAAAAAGTTCTAAAGTGGTCGTTACGTGTCGCATGAAAGCGAAAAACCGTTTAGCAATGTGAGAAAACGAGCAAACTAATTTTCAAAAAAAGGGGAGTTAAGAAAAATGAACAAGTTTAGAACAATCGTATTTGCTTTGCTTTTGACTATGCCTTTCGCGCTGCTTGGCGGCTGCGGAACTGCCAAAAACAACAACGCGGCCGACAATACCCCGGCCCCTGCACAAAGCGCCCAACCGGCCGAGAATACGCCTGCCGCTACTGAACAAGCCAAGGACAATAAAGACATTAACGTTGTTTTGATCCCGAAGGTTGCCGTTCCTTTCTTTGACGACTGCAACACGGGCGGCAAAGAAGCTGCAGACAAGCTGGGCGTGAAGTACCAGTGGGTAGTTCCGCAAAATACGCAAGGCTCTACTCAAGTCAAGCTGATTGAGGATCTGATTGCCAAGCATGTTGACGGAATCGGCATTTCCATCAATGAGCCGAAATCGGTAGAACAAGTTATCAAAAGAGCAATGGACGCCGGAATTAAAGTACTGACTTACGATTCAGATTCTCCTAACAGCGGCAGAACGATGTACATCGGCACAATCAACGAAGCAGCCGGTGAAACGATGGGCGAAACGATGGCCAAAGCAATTGGCGGAAAAGGTGAAGTCGCAATTGTAACCGGTCAGCTGGGAGCCTTGAACTTGAACCAACGCATCGACGGTATCAAAAAAGCGCTGGAAAAATATCCGGACATCAAAATTGTCGATACGCAAGGAACCGAGGATGATCTGGCAAAAGCGGTTTCCGTAACAGAAGGAATGTTCCGCGCTCATCCGAATCTGAAAGGCATTTTCGGTGTCAGTCAGGTTGGCGGACCTGGTGTTGCCAAAGTTATGGCAGAGAAAGAATTTTCCAACTTGAAGGGCAATGTAAAAGTGTTCGCGTTTGACGATCTTGCGGATACGATCAAAGGTGTAAAAGAAGGATTTATCGACGGCATTATGGTACAGCGTCCGGTAACGATGGGTCGCTTGGCCGTAGAACACCTCGTTGCTCAAATCAAAGGTGAAGAAGCCGTACCCGCAAAAGATATCGACACGGGCGTAACAGTCGTAAACAAAGACAATCTTGAATCTTACACGAAGTAAGCTAAGTCAATCCCATGACAGATTTGTTCGGGTAAGCGAATTTCGCTTACCCGTACTTTAATACTCCAAAGTACTCCGTTAGGAGGGGTTATTCGTGAAACCATTTTTGCAAATGCTGAATATTACCAAAACTTTTCCCGGAGTCAAGGCTTTGAAAGATGTCAATTTGGAGATTTTTCCGGGTGAAGTGCTTGCACTGGCAGGGGAGAACGGAGCCGGAAAAAGTACATTGATGAAAATTTTGACCGGAGTTTATCAGCCTGATCAGGACGGGCTGGGAAAAATTCTGGTTAACGGCGAAGAAGTTCAGATCAAGGATCCGATCCATGCCAGACATATGGGGATCAGCATCATTTACCAGGAGCTGACAACGGCGCAAAACCTGACGGTGGCGGAAAACATTTTTTTGGCCAAGGAACCGAAAGGATTTATGGGCTTTATTGACCGCAAAAAGATGCTTGACGATTCAAGAAAGATTCTGCAGGACCTTAACATGAAAATCGATCCCTCGACATCGGTAAGTGAACTGAGTGTCGGCCAGCAGCAAATGATTGAAATCGCCAAAGCGATTTCTTACAACTCCAAAGTCATTGTCATGGATGAACCCTCCGCATCTTTGAGCCATCAGGAAACGAGAACCTTGCTGGAGCTTGTCAAAGAGCTGAGAAAACAAAACATTGCGATCGTTTACATTTCACACAGATTGGAAGAGATTTTTGAAATTTCCGATCGGATTGCGGTTCTGCGTGACGGAGAAACTGTGGCGACCATGAAGACGTCTGAAACCACTACGGAAATTTTGGTTAAGAAAATGGTCGATCGCGATTTGAGCGAAATTTATTCCAAGCAGGATTCATATGCAACAGATGAAGTGGTTCTTGATGTCAAGAACTTGTCTCAAGCTAACAAACGCAACGCGTATAAAGCCTACATCAATAATATCAACTTTAAGCTCCATAAGGGAGAAATTCTCGGTTTTTCCGGTCTTGTCGGAGCCGGCAGAACGGAAATCATGGAGCTTTTGTTCGGCATGCATCCGCATCATGGTGAAATTATTCTGGATGGAGAAAAGGTCAGTATTAAAGTCCCCAGTGATGCGATCGAGAAAGGAATCGGCTTTGTCACCGAAGACCGCAAACAATTGGGCTTGGTATTGAATATGACCGTGCGTGAAAATTTCAGCCTGACCCATTTGGATAAATTCACGAAATTCGATTTTGTAAATCGCAAAATGGAAACCAAAGAAACGAAACGATATGTGGAAACATTAGGAATCAAAACACCTTCGACCGAACAAGAGGTAGTCAATTTAAGCGGGGGTAACCAGCAGAAGGTAGTCGTTGCCAAATGGGTTGCCCGCAATCCGAAGGTGCTGATTGTCGACGAGCCGACGCGAGGCATTGATATCGGAGCGAAAGCCGAGGTGCATGCGCTTTTGACCAAGCTTGCCCAGCAGGGGATGGGTATCATCATGATCTCTTCCGAGCTTCCGGAGGTTCTTGCCATGAGCGATCGTATTATTGTAGTGCGGGAAGGGAAGATTACCGGAGAATTTTCCCGCGACGAAGCCGATCAGGAACGGATTATTCAAGCAGCCACCGGACAACAAAAAGCAGTTTCTGTATAATAGAAAGAAAAAAACAGGAGGAACAAAGGATATGGAAAAAACCATTGTGGTTGTGCATACGGGACCTGTGACGATCCAACCGTTAAAGGACCAATTCAAGCAGCAATTGCCCGGCGTGCGGATGATTAACGTGATGGACGACAGCTTGCTGAACGATGTGATGGGGGCCGGCCATCTTACCAAAGAAGTGACCCAGCGCATTTACAGCTACATGAAAAATGCCGAAGATATGGGGGCGGACATGATCTTGAATGCATGCTCCTCCGTAGGTGAAGCTACCGATATCGTCAAAGACATGGTCAGTGTACCGATCATCAAGATCGACGAAGCCATGGCAGATCAAGCCAGTGAGCTTGGAAGCACAATCGGCGTGCTGGCTACCGTCAAAACCACCTTGGAACCGACTGTCAGGCTGGTAAAGAAAAAAGCAGCGGAAAAGAACAAAGAAATCAAGGTGATCGAAAAGATTGCCGAAGGGGCTTTTCAGGCGCTGCTTGAAGGCAAAGGGGAAAAGCATGACGAAATTTTGAAAAACACGATCACCGAATTAATGGAACAAGTCGATGTCATCGTATTGGCGCAAGTGTCTATGGCCCGCTTGGTTCCCGCGCTTGGCGAGACCAAAATTCCCGTGCTTTCGAGTCCGAAGTCCGGAGTGGAAAGCTTGAAAAAAGCTTTGGATATGTTGAACTAATTGCCTTTTAAGAAAAATAGCAGCTTGATGCGATTCGATCCGGAAGCTTTTTCCGGATCGTATTGGCCTGCCGCGATTTGTGAGGAGGTGGCATGTTTTGCAAGCCGATGCATTGTACTTGTTCCGTTCCGCCAAGCGGATTGTAGCAGGAAGACATTCGTTTCACAAATTAAGCGATCAACTGCCCGCGCTAGGATCGTTTCGTTCCGCATTGATCATCAGCGGAGGCAGTATGGTCAAACAAGGGTATGCCGAACAATTGAAAAAACAGCTTGAGCTGCAAGGGGTTACCTCCGAGATCATGACAGGCATTGAAAACGAGCCGACGGCGGAGCATCTTGAGCAATGGAATGTAAGACTTGGCAAAGGGGAGTATGATCTGTTCGTCGGAATCGGAGGCGGCAGCGTGCTGGATGCTGTCAAGCTCTTGTCGGTATTGAAAACGAACCGCAGGAGCTTGCGTGAAATGATCGGGACCGGTTTGGTTGAAACGCCGGGTATTCCCACAATCCTCATTCCCACTACCGCGGGAACGGGATCGGAAGTTACGCCGAACGCGATTGTTACCTTTCCCGATGATGAATTAAAGCTGGCGGTAGTCAGCGATTATTTGCTGCCGTCTTTGGCCGTAATCGATCCAACCTTAACCACGACGCTGCCTTCGCCGATTACAGCAGCAACCGGAATGGATGCTTTCACCCATGCGTTCGAATCGTATATTTCCAATAAGGCCAATCCATTTGGCGATATGTTCGCTTTGGAGTCGATGCGGCTCATTTCACGCAGTATTGTAACGGCTTATGAACATGGATCTTCCTTGGAAGCGAGGGAGGACATGCTGCTTGGTTCCATGTATGGAGGAATGGCCTTGACCGCATCGGGAACGGCAGCCGTCCATGCGCTGGCTTACCCGCTGGGCGGCAAATTCCATATTCCGCATGGTGTGGCCAATGCGATGCTCCTGCCTCATGTCAGCAAGTTCAACATGGACCGCATCATCCATCGCATGCCGCAAATTGCCGAAGCGCTCGGAATGCCAAAATCGAGCTCTGCCGAAGTTGCGGCCGAGCAGGTGATTGCGCAAATCTTTGCATGGACGAAAGCGCTGAACATTCCCCAGAATCTGGCGGAGTACGGAATCGGCGAGGCGGATTTGGATGGACTTTCCGCGGCGGCGATGAAAGTCACCCGTCTTTTGGACAACAATCCAAAGACGGTTTCATTTGAAAATGCAAAAGCGATATACCGACAAATCTTGCATCCATAAACGAGATATGAAAAAGGGGATTCAAAAAATGAACTTGATAAAGAGAGAGCAGCTGCAGGAAATTCCGCTTCCCGGACGGGTCATTCAAAAAGCGGTAGGCAAAGACAGCGCGGTCACCAGCGGAAAAATGACAATGGGTTTTGCGCACTATTCGGCAAGAAGCGGCCCGATGGAGCCGCATCGCCATGCCGAAGAGATCTGCTATGTGCTTGCGGCCGAAAAGTCATGGGTAAAATACGGACCATCGCTCGAAGAGCTATCAACAAAAGTTGATCTTGAAGCCGGCATGACGCTTCATTTTCCGGAGATGGAATATCATGTGTTTGAGTTTGCAGAAGGCGGCTTTGTCGACATCATCTTTTTTTACGGACAAGTTGACCGGATTCGACCGGAAGAAATTGAAAATACTAGTCGATGAAGGATAATCCGTCTTTTTTGCAGAAATCATGATGCGGGTCACGGTAATGGCACCCGAGGATCCGCTATGATGGTGAAAGAAGAGAAAAAGGAGTTGAGGATGTTGGAATACACTGCATTTCCTGCAGACATAAAGGTTTCAAGAATCGGACTGGGCACATGGGCGATCGGAGGATGGCTGTGGGGCGGCACCAACGAAAAAGAGGCCATTGCGGCTGTGCATAAAGCTTTGGATATGGGGATTACGCTGATCGACCTTGCTGCCGTATACGGCTTCGGACTTGCCGAAGAGATTATCGCCAAAGCGCTGGATACCCCGGAAAGAAGGGAAAAGGCGGTACTCGCCACAAAAGCGGGGGTAGTATGGAACGATAAGGGCCAAGTATGGAGAGACGCCTCGGCAAAAAGCATCCGCAAGGAGATCGAAGACAGCCTGAGAAGATTGAAGACCGATCATATCGACATTTATCAGCTGCATTGGCCTGACCCCAAGGTGCCGATTCAAGAATCGGCCGAAGTTTTCAAAGCACTTTACCAGGAAGGCAAGATCCGTGCTGTCGGCGTGAGCAATTTCTCCGCCATTCAGATGCAGGAATGGATGAAACACGCTCCGCTGCACTCCATCCAGCCGCCTTACAATCTGTTTGAGCGGGAAACAGAGAAAGAGGTGCTGCCTTTTGCGGCGCAAAACCATATCGGAGCGATGACTTACGGAAGCCTCTGCAGGGGACTTCTGACCGGAAAATTCGATGAAAACGCCCAATTCCCGGAGGGGGATATCCGCAAGGAAATCGATCCGAAATTCCATCCGGAAAATTTGAAAAATTACTTGGCGGCAGTCGAAGAGTTAAAAGCGATGGCCCAAGAAAAAGGAAAATCTGTTGCACATCTTGCTGTAAGATGGGTGCTTGATCAGCCCGGCGTCACGGCCGCTCTATGGGGAGCAAGACGTCCGGAACAGCTTGACGAAATTGCCGGCGTCAGCGGATGGAATTTGGATCAGGCGGACATGGAACGGATCGAGGCCATTCTCAGCAAGCATATCACTACGCCGCACGGCACGTCGTTTATGGCTCCGCCGAGCGAAGTTCCCCAAGCATAACGACAGATGTACAGACGTTTGGCACCTTCCCGGTACAGGGTTGACAGGGTGCCTTCTTTTTCATGAATCGATGAAG
>CAZESH010000124.1:0-11515 GCA_964514665.1 uncultured Caryophanales bacterium | reverse complement strand
TGCAATAATTGCCCAACCTTCATGAATGAATTTCATGTATATCACACATCCCTTATCCTTCTTAAAGAAGGGGTTATCGGTACTCATTCGCCTATTACAAGGTATCATCGTCATCGGACCATGTATAAACAATTAAGCCAATTCCATCATTCATAGCCTGGTCAAAACACTGAAGTGAGTCTTCTAGTTCGTTATGTTCCTCGTACTGTTCCCGCTTTGCAATAAACCATTCTTCAATTTTTGTTACTTCCCAGCCTTCGTGCCTAACGCAGTCAATTGCTTCATATTTCGCTATCCTGCTTCACGGTATAATTCCCAATGAGCGGCACGTCATAATAAGTTTTTTAAATCCAAACGGCATGAATGCCAATGTATAACCTGAAATTCATGCACCGATGAATACACCGATCCCAATGATGATATCAAAATGCCGCGTCATTCGCTAATCGGAGATCAATATCCCGTTTTCCGGGCAAGCCACTACCAGCCATTTATAACCGGTTAAAAGCATGCCGCCAGCTTGCCAACATTCGTATTTCTCATGAAATCCATTAACAAAAAGAATATGACCGGATTCCAAGGTAACAAATAGATGAGGCGAGCCATCTCCTATTCTGACGTCTTTCACTTTTTGGCGTCTGATACTGTATATATTCCAATATTCATCCTCTTTCCGTTATATCCGTGATTTCTTCTTCAGATGTTGGGTAATGATCGGGTTCCGAAGAATAAAGGCACCACTTGGATTCAATATTCAAGTAAATAAAATCTTTCTCTGTATTTCTTTCATAGTGTGTAAAGTAAATTTTTATGGTTGCCGGCGATAATCCAAATTGCAGACCATCCACATTGGCTCCGATGGAAAGATGTTTTAATGTTTTTTCTGCAAACAGCTTGTGCTTTTTTTTCAATACGAATCCCTCCATTTCAACCGCCCCATTCTTCAATAGGGTTCCATAAACAAGCCCAAAATTACCAGCAGGATCCCTAATATCCCGAATTCAAGCAAAGCGATTTTAACAAAACCGTATGTTAAGACAGTGAGAAACTTTATTTTAAACCACCGTAAATGTTGTTCTTTTGTATAAGAGAGCCCAAGTATAAGGAGTATCAAACCAACCCCTAAATCACTGATATCATGAAATATTCTTTCTGTTATGGTTGGGTACAAGGATTGGATCAAACCCCACTTTCACTTAAATTATTTAAAACAATCGCAATGATATATAAAATGGTTGCCAATACAATTGAGATCCGCAGGATTGAGAAATTTTTGTCCCATTTTTTCGCAAATCTGTCTATAAACCTCGTCCTTTTTGCAATTCATTCTTGAATTTCTTCCGAAATCGATATATTTGTTACGGATATTAAATATAGACCCATTGTGATGGTCACCCAATTTCAATCCAACATTCACTTACAGAATTCCCCGCTTTTATTAAATTAAACAGTTCCTTTATCGGAGCAAATAAAAAACGGCTGCCGAATCAACCGCTATAATAACTATCTCACTTGTGAATCGGACATCACACCTTTACACATAATACCAACAGATATTTTACTCGATATTCGCTGGACTGCAAGACCGCATATTGGTATACGGTGCAGCGTGAAACAGGGGATATGGACTATGTGGTTCAGTGCAATCTCACTCGGTAAGATTTTTTTTATTATTGGCATAACCTTGTCAGCGATAGCGGCTTTACAAGTCTGGAGAATCCTGTCGTACGTCAAGAGGGACAAAATGGAAACATTTGACGCAGAACGCTCGTGGCAAATCACACTTCGTGTAGCAATATTAGGTATTGTTTTTCAATCAGCTGGAGGTATGACTGGTCTACTTAGGGACAGTTCGTTAGGGGATGTATCCATTGTAGCCTTGTCCCTTGTCCTCTCGATTGCATTAATAACTGTCATTTGGAGTTTGATAATATGGAAAATTCGGGCGGGTGAGAAGAAGGCAAGCCGAATGTTTCCGATCTTGAACAAACTTGAACCAGGTCAAAGCATCGTTGTAGAACTAAAGAACGGCAAAATCCTTTCGGACGTGGCATTTGTCATGGTATTTCACTCGAAGATTACGCTGGCTTCGGACCCACAGTATGATGAAATACAAGGAATCTTCGTCTACCATAAGGCACTCGACGTGAAACTCAACAAGATCCGTTCCATTTCCCTCGCGGACTGAAATAGAAACTCTGTAAATAAGGTCTACAAAATACGGACGAATGTTTATCAAATACCGACCACTCGCAATAATGTTTTTCACAGCCAAAATCTATAGTGGCGCTCACTCATTAACCAAGCGGCTCTGTTGCACCGAAATATTCAAAGAATCTTTTCTTTCATTGCAGTTCGCCTCTCATGGAAACATTTCCGCTTTTAATTTTTCAAGTCTTTTAAACCGTTTATCGTAACTTTGGCGGGCAATCAATTCATCCAAAATTCTTTTTGCATCCTGGCTCCTCCCGGAATCGATATAAGCCTTAATGACTTTTTCATACTGCTTATCGTATGGAAAGTTCTCGTGTTCAGCGACTTCAAAGGCTTTGTCAAAATACTTCGCAGCTTCAGCTTCGTTATTTAAATAAAGGTAAGTCCCGCCTATGCCCATTAATAAATCGCCGCGTTCCAGATTTGATAAATTTTCCAGTTCCAGCCCTCGTTTTCTGATCTCCAGAGCCTTTTCATATTTTTTTCGTGATTCATACCACAAAGCTCGTTCCCGAAAGTGCTTGAATTTTTTCATAAAAATGATCATGTTGATCATGAGCAGAGTATTCATCATCATTCGCCCTCACTGTATAACCTTATAAAGCTGATCGATATTTTAATTATTTCCATTTTCATCAGAAACTCCGGGAAGAAACCCTCAGTCGGTGCAAGGATCAGATCATCCGGAACACAAACCGCGTACCGATGCGGTTCAGGTAATATTTTTGTTTTTTTCACTGCCCGTCCCCCCATTAAACGCCTATATACTTGAAGAAATCAGCTTGATTCATTTATTTTTCAGCTGAACAAATGCCCGTATGGTTAAATAGATGGTTGCAGCCAAAACGACACCGCCAAAAATCCAAGCGAGCCCTGTATTGTTGTACCTGATCTTTATAAAATGAATAATGAAACTTATTGGTGTTACCAATAAAAACATTTTCAGAACATCTTTGATAAGTCCTTTGAAGTTGACTGTTTTTTGCTTGATGCTTACGTTTCCCATCAACCCGTATATCAGAGACATAAAAAAAATCGAGAATAGATCCATATATAAACACACCCGTCTGAAATTTTTTTGAGTTATTATTGTTCTTTTTATGATCTTCATATTCCGGATGGTTATGCCGCTTGCATCCGAACAACCAGCAGCCCCTTCTTATTGAAGGATCAAATTTCATCGGAGGGATGTAACCGGATGAAATCCGTTCAACCATATGTACATATTCCTCATTTTCCCTAAGCAATTTATCGATTCAATGGCTTTTTGATTCATATTCATTGATGTACCGCTCCTTGCTTTCATTCGATTAGCTCCTGTTAAATCGGCCATATCTTCACCCCACATTTATCCGTTCAATAAGATAGAGCCATATATAGAAAAAGAAGCCCCATTAAAAAATCTTAAATGTATTTCCATGCAACATCTTTCATATTAAATGCTTCAATACTTCTTATCATGAAACTAGCGGACACCAGATATAAAACAAAAACCCCCAAATAGAACAATACACAAGCCAGCAGAAGATAAAAAGTTTTAACTAGCCACCAAGGACTGTATTTCATGACCAGGAAAATGGCACCAAACAACCAAGCCAAAGCCGTAAGTGCAAGCCACCACCACTTCATTTAAAAAATCGCCTCTTTCTTCACGCTGTCCCTCTGGAGGATCGTTCACGTCAAGTCTCGAAATAAACACTAAGAAGAAAGCGCAATGTAAATATTGAAGCCAATAAAGAAACGGCAGCGATCAGGATTTTATGTTTTTTTGAAATCTTCTCAAACCTAATGAATATGTCGGCGGCCAATCCGAACCAAGACCACATAAGGATCACAAGAATGATTGCCCTTGTAATATCCAACCCGCTGAAATCACGAAAGGGTTTGTGAAAATTATCATTGGAATAAAAAATACCCAGAACTGGATGATGGCACCCTCGCCATAGTCAATCGTCTCATAGTCATGCTCGTACGAACGCCGCTTTGTAACCCCGAAAGCCATTTGGTCAGCTTGATTCATCATTGGCAATCTTGTCGTTGACCGCTTTTCTTATCCGTTAACGTAACAAAGCTTATACTTTTTCTTGATATACACTGAATCTAATTGGCTTTTCCTTCATTGGCAATTTAAATTTCCTAAGATTTTCAATTTTACTGAAAAAATCCTCTATGTCGCCTTCGTAATCAAAATACCATTCGGTTATTTGCAGTTTTCTTAATTCATTCGTTGGTTTAAAAATAAATTCACAATGAAGCTGCTCCATATGAGAATACTCGTCGTCGTTATAGATTGAAAATTGCCTAACAAAATCAAAATAAAAAAGTTCCTCGCCTGTAAAGTCATATACCCCGCATTGAAAGAGCAAAGCAACTTCATCTTCACCTTCCACCGGTTCTCTTCCAAAGGATTTAAACACTTCCCAAACCTTTTCGATATCATTAGAGTCACCTATTTTATTCTTCAGATAACTTTCTGCTTCCGCTACTGTTGTCATTACATCATCAACTCCCTTAATTAAACATTTATTTAGTTATGCTGCCCGTTTAATAAAAAACTCATCAGCAAACGATAACAGAACCTGAATAATAAAGTCTCATTTTATTAATGAGCAAAAAGCCTGTCCCAAATGGGGGCAGGTTTTTTCGCAGCCATATACGGAGATTGTTACATTGTATGCGGGCAAACGCCCGGAAGTGCCTGTACAGGAGAAATCCTGCCGAAACAAAAAAGAACCCGCTGCGGGATTCCGATATACATGATTTTAACTTAACAGGAAAATAATACGAAAAAACAGGGAGGTTATCACCTATGTGCGATGCCATTTCCATAACCGCCGATACCGAGGAGCTGACGAAGCAGTTTCGGCTGGACAACATCCTGCTGCACAATTCCAATCGGCATCAAATCAAGCCTACCGAGTCTGTCTCCGTCATTGTCGACCGCTGGAACAAACGGCATTTGGAAGAATTCCGCTGGGGCCTCATGCCTTTTTGGGCCAAAGAATCTTTTTACATGGACAGTACGGAAATGCTGGAGAAACGGGCATTCGGGCTTCTGTTCAAAAAGCAGCGATGCATCATCCCCTGCAGCGCATTCCATTATAGACGGGATGAAGGCAAACATGCGCGCACCGTCACATTTTCCATCCAAAACGGCTTGTTCGGAATCGCTGCGCTTTTTGATGTTTGGCGATCCTCTGTGACCGGAGACGAAATGCGCACATGCACGATGCTCATGACTGCGGCCAATAGGCATATTCAGCCCTACCACGAGCTGATGCCCGCCATTTTGAACAGCGACGGAGTGGATGTTTGGCTGCGGCCCGATATGAAGGATCCCTATGTACTGCAATCGCTGCTGCGCCCAAGGGAGGATGTGCGTTTGGTTGCCGGGAACGAGCCTGCCGCCGTCTCCAAAGCTTCCCCTTTCCCGAAATGGGTTTGAAATGAAATCCAAATGAATGGTCTCCCCGCCGTCAACCGAAATCATTGCGCCTGTAAGAAACGAAGCTTTGTCACTGGCCAAAAACACTGCCGCTTCGCCGATTTCCCGCAGCATGGCCAAACGGCCGAGCGGAATGTTGCATTGTGAATCGCTTGATCAAGCCCTTTGATGGCACATGTTAAACCTGAATCTTCACGTTTTCATTAAGGTGTGACGGATGTGCCGTCGGTAATCCGGGCCAATGTCCATTTCGGCAAATCGTTCCGACAGGGGTACTTCGCGGCTAATTCTTCATTGATGTCGACACCGAACCCAGGTTGATCGTTGACGTATACATAACCGTCGCGAATCTCCGGACACCCCGGAAACACTTCTCTCATTCGGTCGGAGAAGCCGCTCCACTCCTGAATGCCGAAATTCGGCACTGCCAGATCGAGATGGACATTGGCTGCGTGTCCAACCGGAGAGACATCGCCTGGCCCATGCCACGCTGTGCGCACTCCGAAAGCTTCGCAGAGCGACGCCAGCTTCCTTGCCGGCGTTAACCCGCCAATGGCGCTGATATGGCAGCGTATGAAATCGATGAGCCTTTCGGAAATCAGTCCCAGCCATTCGTTAGGATGAACGAACAGTTCACCCATGGCAAGCGGAACCGCGCTTTGAGAGCGGATCGCGCGGAACCAATCCACCTGCTCGGGCGCGAGTGCGTCCTCGAGGAAGAACAGCCGATACGGCTCAAGTGCCTTGGTCATCCGGACGGCCTCGATCGGGCTGACACGTTCGTGAATATCGTGAAGCACCTCCACCTCAAATCCGATTTTGCTGCGAATATGCTCGAATAGGGCCGGAACGCTGCGGGCATACACGTCCGGATCATAATAAGCCCCGGGCAACGCATTCTCCGGGGCATGCATGATGTGCTCTCTTCCGCCGTACCCGCCCATTTGACACCTGATATAACGGTAGCCTTGCTCCATATAGCGCCGGACATTTTCCTCGACCTCCTGCGGATCGCGCCCGTCCGCATGGCGGTAGACCGCCGCGGCTTCCCGGCATTTGCCGCCCAACAATTGATACACCGGCATCCCGGCAAGCTTTCCTTTGATGTCCCACAGCGCCATGTCTACACCGGATACCGCATTGTTCAATACCGGTCCGTTTCGCCAATACGAACTCACCATGGTAGAATGCCAAATATCTTCGATTCGAAGCGGATCTTTACCGATGAGAAACGGCTTCATGTAATCCTCGACGGCTGAACTGACGGCCAGGTTTCGCTGAGTAAACGTAGCGCAGCCCAGGCCGTAGAGGTCCGGTTCGCTGGTTTCGACTTTCACAACGACCAGATTGATATCGTCAGGGGCCGTCAAGATTGCTTTCACATTCGTAATCTCCAATTTGGGCATGCTGCCTTCATCTCCTTATTTGATGATGCGTCCCCAGCCGTGTGTTGGAAGCATGTCGATTCGCTCCGGCATGCCGGGAAGAATCAAGCCGCCGTCAATCCGGATCGTCGTTCCCGTTATGTACGAGGCGGAGTCGGATGCGAGCCATACCACGGCATTGCCAATGTCGGCGGGAGAGCCGGCCCGCCCGAGAGGAATTTTCTCACCCAAGCGCTTGTAATGCTCGGTGTGGGATTCACGTACTTTAATCGCGCCCGGCGCGATGCAATTGACGCGAATACCGTAGGCAGACAGCTCCAGCGCGATCGACTGGGAAGCCCGAATGAGCGCCGCCTTCAAACCGCCGTACAAGGCATCATCCGGATAGGCCCTTTCTCCGCGGCTTGAAGCGGTATGAATAATGCTGCCTTGGATGCCTTTTTCGATCATATGGCGGCTGATCGCTTGCGTAAGGAGCATCGGCGCACGAAAGTTGAGTTTGTAGAGATGATCCATCTTATCGATGCCCATCTCCGTAATTTCACTGAAGATGGTAATGCCGGCATTATTCATGAGAACGTGCACTTCACCGAGAGCCTTAATCGCATCTTGGGCAAGCTTCACCGGGGCATCTTCCCTCGACAAATCGCTTTGAAATACAAAGCATTCTTGACCGTACTCCTTGCGGATCATTTCGGCAATCCGTTCCGCTTCGTCCGGTTCGTTCAAATGGCTGATCGCCACATTGTAACCGTTTTCAGCAAAGGCCAGCGCAATGCCTTTTCCGATCCCCATGCTTGCGCCGGTCACCAGAGCATTTTTCGCATTCAGTTGGTTCATTTGGAAATCTCCTCCAATGCTTATTGTAGAATTATAGACAAAATTCATAATCATTTCTAGTATACGATGTCTTTTTTTATCCATGATTTTTGCTAAATTGTTACCCATCTCTTCGAAAGCCGTCTTTTCGGTTTTTGCAGGAGGAGCAAAAACCGGGGCAAGCCTCGATGGATGCAGTTTTTCGTCCAGACCGAAATATTCGCAGAACCTCATGATCAACGGACTCCATTTCTCAGGATCGATGTAATCCGGCTCTCCATCCATCATGATCTGCTCATCGGAATGGGAACGCACAATTTCCACCTCGATGGCCGCCACTTGGCTGTGATCTTCAAAGCTGTGAACCTGCTTGAGTATATGACTTCAAAGTGCGTACTGTTCATCCGCCTTTCCATGATGCACAATGACGGTGAGACCCAATCACGAAAGGAGCGCAATTTATATGCATGCCAATGAATTGCCGCCGCAGAAAACCGCGCTTGTCATTGGAGGTGCCGGCGTGATCGGACGAAATCGCCCCCCATCCGATTTGCACTTCTCACGTTGCTATTGTCGGCATGGTGTCTTCCTTAAAGATCATTTCGACGGTCGTGCCTTTGCCCACTTTACTGGTTATTTTCATTTTCCCATTGTGATGATCCATAATTTTAAAACAAGTCATTAATGCCAGCCCCCTGCCCGTTTTTTTTTTTGAGTTAAATGGGTCTCCCAACTTGGGTATTTTATCTTTAGGTATTCCGCAGCCGTTATCTTTGATTTTAATCCGCAGGGAATCCTTTTTTTCTGTTAGAGATATTAAAATGACCCCTCTCTCAAGCATGGACTCAACGGCATTTTTTATGACGTTCACAAAAACTTGTTTAATTTGATTCTTATCGCATAAAAGCTGATAGGGTGAAAAATCGAATTTTGTAACAATTTGAACATTATGCAGCATTGCGTATGGCCCCAACAAGGTGATCACTTCATGGAGAATTTTGTGCACGCTGTGCTTTTCAAAGTTTGTTGCTTGTGGTTTGGCCAAATACATAAGTTCGCTCACAATGGTATTCATCCGATCAATTTCATATAAAATAAACTGTTTGTATTCTTTATTTTTCGGTTTTTCCAAATCCAATATTTGTATGAAACCTCTAATGGCAGCCAGCGGGTTTCTGATCTCATGTCCAATTCCGGCAGCCAATTCTCCTACGACGGCAAGCTTCTCGGATCTTCTGATCCTTTCCTCCGCTTTTATCCGTTCAGAAATATCCAGCACCGTTCCGGTGGTTGCCTGTTTTCCATTATAGATGGTCAGAGCTCCATGAATCTCTAAATCAATGATTTGACCATCTCTTCTTCTGATTTGGGCGTGAAAGGGAGAAATGGATTTACCTTTTAGTCGATTTTGAATAATATCAGCCACATATTGACGCTGTTCAGGAATGATATAGGACAGCACTTCCGTGCCAATGATTTCCTCCTGCTCGTAACCATATATTTCGGCAAAACGCGGATTTACATATTGCAATATGCCATCTTGCGTAATATAAACTCCGACGAGGGAATCCTCAACTAAACTTCGATACCTTGCCTCCGCTTCGACCAATGCGGCTTCTGTTTTTATCCGTTTAGTGACATCTCTCGAAACAGAAATGACATTTTTTATTTCTCCATTTTCCTCAACGATGGCTTTCAAATTGGATTCAAGATGGACATTGTGACCGTCCTTATGAAGATACTTCACTTGAATGGTGCCGGATTTTCCGAATTTAACAACGTCTTGAAAAAAATCTTTTACATTTGAAAGATCCTCACCAAGCATAAATTCAAAAACGGATTTTCCAACGTAATATTGAGGAGGATTCCCCAATATATATTCATGAGAAGTAGAAGCGTACCGGAGAATTCCTTTACAATCGATAATACTCATGAGATCCGTTGTGTTTTCCGCAAATATCTTGCATATTGACTCTTCGTGCATCTGCATTCGCATGATCCAACTTCCTTCATATATTTAGAGGCATTCCTCTTGTTGTTATATTTAAATAATAAAAAGCATTGGCAATTCCGTCAAACCTTATATTATTCCCTGTCTCCCTGTGATAAAGCGACTAAAAATACTGAAAATGCTGGTGATGCCATGAAGCCGATAATCCCCTCTGATCATGACGTATTCCTCTTTCATGAAGGCAGTCTGTTTTTCAGCCACGACTTGTTCGGTTCACGCATGATAGATTGCGAGAGTCTGCAAGGCGTACATTTTTGCGTTTGGGCTCCCCATGCCCGATCCGTATCCGTTGTCGGGAACTTTAATGATTGGAACGCATACACGCATCCAATGGACAAAGTGAACGATTCCGGCATTTGGTATACCTTTGTGCCCGAGCTTGAGGAAGGAGCCATTTATAAGTACCGCATTCAGGGCAAGGACGGACGCCTTTTATTAAAATCCGATCCTTACGCTTTTTACAGCGAGCATCGCCCTCAAACCGCTTCCATCGTGCAATCCCTTTGCCCGTTCCGATGGACGGATCAAGCCTGGCAGCGGCAAAAGAGAAAGCAAGCCATCTACAACCGGCCTGTCAACATCTACGAGGTCCATTTGGGGACGTGGAAGAGGCCCGGAGCAGAGCAATTTCATTCCTATCGAACGCTTGCCGATGAATTGGCGCAATATGCCGCTGAGATGGGGTATACGCATATCGAGCTCCTGCCTTTGGCGGAGCATCCTTTCGACCGTTCCTGGGGTTACCAGATTACCGGTTTTTTTTCGGTTACGAGCCGCTACGGCACTCCCCAGGATTTCATGTACTTCGTCAATAAATGCCATGAATTTGGCATCGGCGTGATCATGGATTGGGTACCGGCCCATTTTTGCAAGGACGATCATGGCTTGCGCCGATTTGACGGCTCCGCGCTCTACGAGGACGAGGACGAGCGAAAGGCGGAAAGACCTTTATGGGGAACGCTCAGCTTCGATTACGGCAAGCCTGAAGTGCAAAGCTTTCTTATCTCGAATGCGCTTTTTTGGCTGGATGCTTATCATATAGACGGATTGCGCGTCGATGCCGTCGCCAGCATGATCGAGCTGAATTTTGACAAGCCGGCGGAATGGCACATGACCAATCAAAGCGGCGGCACGGAAAACCTGGAAGCGCTCGGCTTCATTAAAAAATTGAACAAAGCCGTATTCGAACGCTTTCCGCACGCCTTGATGATCGCCGAAGATTCTTCGGCTTGGCCTTTGGTTACGGCGCCTGTACACATCGGCGGACTCGGCTTCAATTTCAAATGGAATATGGGCTGGATGAACGACCTGCTGAACTATATGGAACTGCATCCGGATGACCGCAAACATCACCACAACCTGATTACGTTTTCCCTGATGTACGCGTTCTCTGAAAACTTCATTCTCGCTTTTTCGCATGACGAAGTGATCCATGGCAAAAAATCGCTGCTTGGCAAAATGCCCGGCGATTACTGGCAAAAATTCGCCAATCTGCGTTTGCTGTACGGATATTTAATGTCCCATCCCGGCAAGAAATTGTTGTTTATGGGCGGAGAGTTTGCGCATTTTGAAGAGTGGAAGGATCTGGATCAGCTTGACTGGATGCTGCTGGATTTTGGGCCGCATCGGAATATGCAGCGT
>CAZESH010000123.1:0-11537 GCA_964514665.1 uncultured Caryophanales bacterium | reverse complement strand
GATAATGCGCTGAATCGAACGATTGTCCAAATTGACGATATCCTCGAATACAAACATCCGTTTCTTGATTTCTTCGGCTAATTCCGGATCTTGGATTTCCAGTGAATCCAAAATCGTTCTTTCCGTACCTCTGTCAACGCCGTTCAGGATTTGCACGATCGATTCGATTCCCCCTGCCGAGGTGTAATCCTGGGTAACGGTTGCGGAAAGCTTCTGTTCCAGCACCCGTTCGACCTGTGTGATCACTTCGGGAGATGTACTGTCCATCAAGGCGATTCTTTTGGCAACGTCGGCCTGCTTATCCTGCGGCAGCGCGGATAAAATCACCGAAGCCTGATCCGCTTGCAAATAAGACAGGACCAGGGCAATGGTCTGGTTGTTCTCATTCTGGATAAAGTTCAGAATCTGGGCCGGGTCGGCTTTTCTGGCAAAATCGAAAGGTCTGACCTGCAAGGTTGCCGTCAAGCGGTTTAATATATCAAGCGCTTTGGTGGAGCCTAACGCCCGTTCCAAGATTTCCTTTGCGTATGTAATGCCGCCTTGTGAAATGTATTCCTGCGCCATACAGATCTGATGAAATTCCGAAAGAATCGATTCCCGTTCCAAGCCGTCCACTTTGCGCACGTTGGCAATTTCCAAGGTCAGCTGCTCAATTTCTTCATCGCGTAAATGCTTGAAAATTTGCGCTGAAACTTCAGGTCCCATTGTAATCAATAATATGGCGGCTTTTTGTTTTCCTGTCAGCACATGCGCTTTAACCACTAAGCTCACCCCTATTCATCAACTAACCATGTGCGCAGCAGATCGACAAATTCCTCAGGCTTTTTCTTGGCCAAAGATTCCAATTGCTTGCGAACTTGACTCTCATTGGATACCTGATCGACATCGAGCGTCGGAAATTCCAACTGCGGCGTCTGCAGAATTTCCTCTTCCGCAGCAACGCTGGATTTTCGTCTGCGTAAAGCCAGGAACACGGCCGCGCCTATAGCGGCAAGGGCAACTCCAGCCATTCCGAAAAAGATCGGAGTGCTTAAAAAGCTTTGCTTCGGTATCGTTGGCTTGCCGTCGAATGAGTGGGCAAAAACCAATACCTTCTTCGCCAGTTCCTCATCCGTAAGCTTTTGCCCGCTGTCGGCCAGAGAAGCACCTACGACATTTTTTAGAATTTGCTGGATTGCGGTTTTCAGCTCCGGCGTAAAGGAATTCGGGTCGTTGCTGACCGGTGGCTCCACGGCCACGTTGATGGTCAGATCCTTCACTTGGTAAGGACTGGAGACAATCTGGTTGGTAATCCGGTTTACGTCATAATTGACACGGTCCGTGGTTTCCTCGGAATTGCTGTTTCCGGTTCCCGAGGTTCCCGGATATCCCGGCACATCGTTCGGACCGGTTCCCGGGACGCCGCCGCTCGCACTTCCACCCTCGCTGGAATAAGATTTTTGGATCTTCTCGACGCTGATTTCTATTCCTTTTTGATCTACCGTATTGACCGGTGTGACCAAATTTTCGGTTGTATTCTTTTTGTCAAAATTCAATGAAGAAAAGACGCTTACCACCACTTTATCCGGTCCGATGACCCGACTCAGCAGCTGATACACGTTTTTTTGAATATCCAGTTCAAATTGCTTGCGGAATTGCAGCTGCTGCTCCGCTATCCCTGTTGCAGCCGCCAGCCCTCCTGCTGCGGAACCGGAGGAGGAAGGCGTAAATTCCCCGTTCTGATCGGAAATAGTGATATTATCTAACGGCAAATTCGACACACTGTGTGAGACCAGGTTATAGATCGTATCGATTTGGTGCTGATCCGGACGATAGCCCGGGCTGAACTGAATCACCACGGATGCCGTGGATTGATTCTGATTATCGTTCAGAAAAACGCTCTGCTGCGGCTGATTGATCAGCACTTTCGAATTATATACGCCATTCATATTGTTAATTAGATGCTGGATTTCCCCGGCCTTTGCGTCGACGCTGAGCAGATTGAATTCGTTGTCGGTCATCCCGAATGACGAAATATTGTTTCTGAAAATCCCGTAACCGAGCGAACCATTTTTCATCAATCCTTGTGACTCTACATCGATTTTTACCTGATTGGCCATCGCTTGCGGTACACCGATGCTTTTTCCGTCTTCGCTCAGCTTATATGTAATTCCCTGCTTTTTTAAATAATCGGTAATCGCCGCTGCATCATTGGCGTCCAACTGGGTAAAAGCTGCAACATACTGCGTTCTTGAGAATGAATAGGTCAAAATTGCAATCATAGCGATAATTAAAGCAAGCCCGGAGATAAAGATGATTTTTTGGGTTCTATTTACCTGGTTCCAATACTGTGTCACTTTTGCCCAATATCGGGAAAGCGTTTCATTCAATTTTACATCCCACCCAAAATGTCCTAATTGTGTGCAAAAATTATAGCTGCATCCTCATAATCTCTTGATAGGCTTCAATCACTTTGTTTCTGACCTGCACGGTCAGCTGCAAACCCAATGCCGATTTTTCCGATGCGATCATCAGCTGTGAAACATCATTCAAGTCCCCTGTTGCCATACTTTTCGTCAATTGATCGACCTGAGCTTGCTGATCGTTTAAATTGGCCATCGCTTGATCCAGGAAATTTCCGAACTGTTTGGATAAATCAACAGCACCGTTTCCGGCTTTGGGCTGTATAGAAGCAGGATTCAATCCACTCGCCAGCAATCCAGCCTTAGTAATCATCAAGTTCCCCCCTAATCATCATTTTCCAATTTCCAGAGCCTTCATATACATGGATTTAGTGGCGTTCAACGCAGTTACGTTAGCTTCATACGAACGGCTGGCGTCGATCATATCGACCATTTCCTTCAATACATCCACATTGGGCATCAGTACATAGCCATCCGCATCTGCATCCGGGCTCGTTGGGTTGTAAACACGTTTGTACGGGGAAGAATCATTCAACACTTGGGTTACCTTCACGCCGTTGCCAACCGTTCCCGAAATGGCCGATTGCAGCGTATCGGAGAAAGAAGCTTGTCCCTTTTTCGGCTCCAGCACAACCATCTGCCGGGTATAAGGAATCCACTTTCCATTGACGTTCTTGCCGCGCGTCGTCTCCGCATTAGCAATGTTGGAGGATATGATATCCATGCGCAGCCGCTGTGCTGTCAAGGCCGAGGAACTGATATCAAAGCCGTTTAACTTCACTGCCTTCACCCTCTCCCGTCAATGACGATTCTCAATTTTCGCAATTCGCTGTTAAGCTGTTGAATTAATGCATTGTACTCCAGCTGATTTTTGGCAAGCAGCGACATTTCCGAATCAATATCGACATTGTTCATGTTATTGTTCATCGCCGTATTTTCATCCGTTACAATTTGCGGCTCAATACTTTTCGAGTCAGCTCTGCCAATTTGCAAATGCCGCGGATTTGTGCGGTAACCCTGGAAGGACGATGGAGATCCGGAAAGCTCCTTTTTCAGCAAATCCTCAAAAACCACATCCGAGCGTTTGAAGTTCGGTGTATCCACATTGGCAATGTTATTGGCTATCACTTTTTGTCGAAGAGCAGCAGCTCCCAAAGAATTTTCCAACAAGCGAAACTGGCTATTATCCAGAAAAGACATGATACTCCCCGCTTTCAAAATGAAGATGTTTAATTTAATTCAACAAACTGCAGCGATTATCCTCCTTTATTCGACAGATTCATAGAAAATAATACTTGATTCAAGGTTTTTAACGACAAAAACATACACTCAATATGTTCTAGTACCTCTAAAAGGTTTGCAATAAGCAAAAAGCCCTATCTTTAAGAAAATAGGACTTATTCCTGTGATATTATTCCTATGCGCGGGATGGAAAAAGACTAAAGCTTGACTTTTTCGAGTTCATCCACCAATTGCGGAATTAAAATTTTGATATAGGTACCTTTCATCCCAAGCGAGCGGGTTTCAATAACGCCCGCGCTTTCCAGCTTGCGCAGGGCATTGACAATGACGGAACGGGTAATGCCCACGCGGTCGGCGATTTTGCTGGCGACCAGCAATCCCTCTTTGCCCTCCAGCTCTTCGAAAATATGATCCACCGCTTCGAGCTCACTAAAGGAAAGCGAACCGACAGCTACCTGCACAACCGCTTTGAAGCGTGCTTCCACTTCAAATTCCTCCTGATGCATGCGGAGGATTTCCATGCCTACGATCGTAGAGCCGTATTCGGCCAAAATCAGATCGTCATCGATAAATGCCTGCCTTTCCTTGGAAACCACCAGCGTACCCAAGCGGTCTCCTCCGCCAACGATCGGCACAATTGTCACATTGGTTTGCTCGAAAATTTCTCTCGTTTCTTTGGCTACCGTGCTGTACACGCTCTGTTCAGCGGGATCGGAACAGGTCTCATCCACCCCCAGCAGCAGCTGGTTGTAGCTTGCCGACACCCTTCTTTCCTTCATGATCGCATCTGCCTTTTCCTCTGATTGGAACGGATACATCACGGAAAATCCCAGAATTTTGCCTTTGCGGCTGATCACATAGACATTCGAACGTATCGTTTTGCTCAACACATCGGACATTTCCATAAAATTGACCGGCTGTCCAGCAGCTTTTTGCAGCATCTTATTCAACGTTCTTGTTTTTGTTAATAAATTCATTACAACTGCCTCCCACTCCACCGTATAGCAAGCCTTGCTTCATGAAAGAAGAAGGTACTATGCGTTTTTACAAGATATACTGGCTCAAGTCTTTGTTTTTAGCAATATCGTTCAGTTTTTCTTGAACATATTCCGGTGTGATCACGAAGGATGTCATGGTCAGCTCAGGCGCTTCGAAGGACATATCCTCCAAAAGCTTTTCAAGAATGGTATGCAGCCTTCTCGCCCCGATATTATCCGTATTCTGATTGACATCAACTGCAATTTTGGCAATTTCGTAAATCGCAGTCTCGGAAAACTCGACCGTGATCCCTTCCGTTTCCAATAACGCCGTATATTGTTTGGTCAAAGCGTTTTTCGGCTCCTTGAGGATCAGCACAAATTCATCCATGGACAAGTTGTTCAGCTCCACCCGAATAGGAAAGCGTCCCTGCAATTCCGGAATCAAATCCGACGGTTTGGCGATATGAAACGCTCCTGCAGCCATGAACAGAATATAATCCGTTTTTACCGGTCCGTATTTGGTCATGATCGTAGAACCTTCGACAATCGGCAAAATATCCCGCTGCACGCCCTCTCGCGAGACATCCGGACCGCTTCCTTTTCCAGAGCTGGCAATCTTGTCGATCTCATCAATAAAAATGATGCCCGACTGTTCGGCGCGTTCGACCGATTCCTGAATGACCTCATCCATATCAATCAAGCGCTGCGCCTCTTCCTGTATCAGCACTTTGCGGGCATCCCTTACCGCAAGCTTTCTTTTCTTGGTTTTTTTCGGCATCAAGCTGCCGAACATTTCCTGCATATTAAATCCGATCTGCTCCGAGCCTTGGCCCGAGAACATCTCGAACATCGAAGGGGTGCTGTCCTCCACTTCGATTTCGATCATTTCATTTTCAAGTTCACCGTTTTGCAATTGTTGTCTGACCTTATCCCTGTTTTCTTGGAGACCCAGATCCGGTTCTTGGCTTTCCTCGTTCGACTCGTTATTTTGATTGCCGAAAAGCATTTCCAACGGATTGCGGTTTTTCGGTTTTGCCGCGGCAGGCACGAGGATGGAAACAATCCGTTCATTGGCCAGCTTCTCCGCACGACCTTTGAGCTTTTCTGTTTTTTCCGATTTTACCATCCGGATCGCCGTCTCAACCAGATCCCGCACCATCGATTCGACATCGCGGCCGACATAGCCGATCTCGGTAAATTTCGTCGCCTCCACTTTTACAAAAGGCGCATTTACCAGCTTTGCCAATCTGCGGGCGATTTCTGTTTTACCTACGCCGGTAGGGCCGATCATCAAGATGTTCTTAGGCACGATTTCATCCCGCATCGCTTCTTCGAGCTTGCTTCTGCGATAACGATTGCGCAGGGCAACGGCAACCGATTTTTTCGCTTTTTGCTGCCCGACAATATATTTATCCAGCTCCTTGACAATTTCACGCGGAGTCAACGCTCTTGAATTCAAGTGGATCCCTCCTTCTGTATTCGTTATAAGTTTATTCTATTTCTTCGAGGATAATATTCCCGTTTGTGTAAACGCATATTTCCGAAGCCATTTCCAAAGCGGCATGGGCAATCTCCTTCGCTTCCATATCGGACGCGTATTTTTTCAACGCCCTTCCCGCCGATAAAGCGAAGCTCCCCCCCGATCCGATGGCCAGAATGCCGTCGTCGGGCTCGATAATTTCCCCGCTGCCGGATAAGAGCAGCATGCCTTGCCGATCCATCACAATCATCATCGCTTCCAGTCGCCGCAAAATTTTGTCCTGACGCCAGTCCTTGGTCATTTCCACGGCAGCACGCTGCAAATTTCCATGGTATTCCTCAAGCTTGCTTTCGAATTTTTCAAACAGTGTAATCGCATCGGCGACCGATCCGGCAAAACCGGCTATGACCTGGCCTTTATAGAGTCTTCTGACCTTTTTGGCGTGGTTTTTCATCACCATATTATTCCCAAACGTGACCTGTCCGTCACCGGCAATGGCGCCTTTTCCATCGTGGCGGATGGCGAAAATCGTTGTGGCATGAAAAGATTGTTCCAATTGGAAACCTCCTTTGTAGGTTATTGCTTTATGCCCGGGGATGAGCCCGGTTATATATCGATTGCAGATGATCCCGCGTCACATGCGTATAAATTTGCGTCGTTGAAATGTTGCTGTGACCAAGCAGCTCCTGCACGGTTCTTAAATCCGCTCCCGCTTCCAGCATATGCGTAGCGAACGTATGTCGAAGCGTATGCGGACTGATTTTTTTCGTTTCCGCCAGCTTTGCCATGTACTGATCGATCATCTTGCGCACGCTGCGGTCCGACAAGCGGCTGCCGCGGGTATTGAGGAACAGCGCAGCTTCATCTGCAGTTTTAAGCATACACGGTCTTGCCTTTTGCAAATACTGTTTAAGTGCGAACACGGCATATTCACCCAAAGGCACAAATCGTTCTTTGGCGCCTTTGCCGAAGACAAGGGCAATTCCGCTGTTCAAATCCAGTGAACGCATGTCAAGGCCCACCAGTTCGCTCACCCTCATGCCGCTTGCATACATCGTTTCAAGCATGGCGCGATCCCGCAGGCCAACGGGTGTAGCAGCGTCGGGCACTTGGAGCAGCGCTTTGATCTCTTCCACATACATGAATTTCGGAAGCTTCTTATCCAGCTTTGGAGTCCTGACCATGCTGAACGGGCTGGATTCCACTTCGCCTTCCTGAAGCAGGTACAAATAAAACGTGCGCAGTGCCGACAGTTTCCTTGCCACGCTGCGCCTAGCATATTCCTTCCGATTCATTTCGGCAAAAAATGAGCGCACCGTCAAATAAGAAACGGTACGGAAATCCGCGATGCCTTGATCGGACAAAAATCGCATGAATTGTCCGATATCTCGTCGATAGCTGGCAATCGTATGCTCGGATGCGTTTTTTTCCACGAGCAATCCATTCAAAAAAGCATCGATTTGCTTGGAAAACATGCGGGTCCCCTCCGGCATACACGACTCTCTTTCAAAACACCCTAATCGTACCATAGCAGAGCTTTTATTTACAAGGTTCGGCAGCGCCCGTTTTTTGAAAATTCTGAATGGCTTCCAATGCCCGGTATGCAAGCTTCACATTTTTTTCCTTCTTATTGCGAATTCGTTGTTCGAGCGGCGGATACAGCCCGAAATTGGCATTCATCGGCTGGAAATTTCGAAAATCCGCAGTAGTTACATAATGGGCCATGCTGCCCAAGGTGCTTTCTTGCGGAAAAACAAGACAGCTTTCGCCTTTGGCCATGCGAGCCGCGTTCCATCCGGCAATCAGCCCGGAAGCAGCGGACTCAACATAGCCTTCCACACCTGTCATTTGGCCGGCAAAGAACAAATTGTCCCTCAGTTTGAATTGATAGGTCGGATGCAGCAATTTCGGAGAATTGATAAAGGTGTTGCGGTGCATCACGCCAAAGCGGACAAACTCCGCCTGCTCCAAGCCTGGAATCATCGAAAATACCCTTTTCTGCTCGCCCCATTTTAAATGGGTTTGAAACCCTACAAGATTATATAAAGTCCCTGCGGCATTATCCTGTCTGAGCTGAATGACCGCATGGGGAGTTTTTCCCGTGTTCGGATCTTTAAGTCCGACCGGTTTCATCGGACCGAACAGCACGGTCTGCTTGCCCCGCTTGGCCATAACTTCGATCGGCATGCAGCCCTCGAAAAAAATTTCCTTTTCAAAATCCTTTACGGCGGCCGTTTCCGCCTCAATCAGCGCCTGATAGAAAGCTTCAAACTGCTCCTCGTTCATCGGACAGTTGATATAAGCCGCTTCTCCCTTGTCATACCGGGAGGCCATGAACACTTTCGACATATCGATCGAATCCTTCTCCACGATCGGAGCCGCCGCATCATAAAAATATAAATACTGCTCCCCCGTCAATGCTTGCAGCGATTGCGACAATTCCGGAGAGGTCAACGGACCCGTGGCAATGACGGTAGTTCCCTCCGGAACTTGCCGCACTTCCTCTTGCACGATCTCGATCAGCGGATGGCTGCTTAAAACGGAAGTGACTTCACCGGAGAAGCCGTCGCGATCCACCGCCAAAGCTCCGCCGGCGGGAACGGCATGACGGTCGGCGCAGGCAATGATGAGCGAATTCATCCTTCTCATTTCTTCCTTCAGTACGCCGACGGCATTGGTCAGACCGTTGGCGCGCAGTGAATTGCTGCAGACGAGCTCTGCGAATTTATCGCTGATATGTGCAGGCGTCCGGGTAGCCGGCCGCATTTCATACAGGGTGACCGGCACGCCTTGGGAAGCGATTTGCCACGCCGCCTCGCTTCCGGCCAAACCGGCGCCTACCACCTTCACTCTATTGTCAGACAAAAATTAAGCACCTCCAAGCTGATCAGGATTCCTCCGATGTTTCATTGTATTTGCAAGCTGTGCAATGGAGCGCGGTTTTGCCTTTGCTGCGCTTCTCCACCATCATGCCTCCGCATTCCGGACATTTCTTCTCGACCGGTTTATCCCAAGAAACAAAATCACATTCCGGATATTGGTCACAGCCGTAAAACAATCTTCCTTTCTTGCTTCGACGCTCCACTACTTTGCCTTTATGGCAGGTAGGACATTCGACGCCCGTATCCTTGACAATCGGTTTCGTATTGCGGCATTCGGGAAAGCCCGAGCATGCCAGAAATTTGCCGAATCTGCCCATTTTATAAACAAAATGCCGTCCGCATTTCTCACAAATTTCATCGGAAACCTCATCTTGAATTTCAATTTCTTTCATTTCCTCTTCGGCGACTTCCAATCTCTTCTCAAACGAGCCGTAGAAGGATGACAGCACCTTGACCCAGTCTTCCTTTCCTTCTTCGACGCCATCCAGGCCCTCTTCCATTTTCGCCGTGAATTCTACGTTGATGATTTCCGGGAAAAACTCCTCCATCAGCTGTATGATGATTTCTCCCAGCTCGGTAGGAACAAACTTCTTGTCTTCCAAAGCGACATAGCCGCGCTTTTGGATGGTTTCCAGCGTGGGCGCATAGGTACTCGGCCTTCCGATTCCAAGCTCCTCCAAGGTGCGTACCAGACGCGCTTCCGTATAACGAGGCGGAGGTTGGGTAAAGTGCTGTTTCGGATCAATCTCGTCTTTCTTCAGGCGATCACCCGACGCCAAAGGCGGCAGCAGCTTGTTTTCCTCCGTCGTATCG
This sequence comes from uncultured Caryophanales bacterium, assembly GCA_964514665.1. GTDB lineage: Bacteria > Bacillota > Bacilli > Paenibacillales > KCTC-25726 > CAZESH01. The sequence goes on along the minus strand of CAZESH010000123.1, from coordinate 1,738 downwards.
TCGTCGTTGCCTTCCACATACACCTTCATAAAGCCCGGGAATTTGACGGTGGACCCGCTCGCTTTGAACATTGCCTCAGCCGCCTGAATATCCACAGACATCGTATCCAGTACGGCCGATGCCATCTGGCTGGCGACAAATCGCTCCCAGATCAATTTATACAGGCGAAGCTGATCACGCGATAAATTGGCTTTGATCGTTTCCGGCGCCTTCGTCACATCCGTCGGACGAATCGCTTCGTGCGCATCCTGCGCATTGGCCGCCTTCTTCGAGAAGTTGCGGGGGCTTTCAGGCACATATTCGCTGCCGAATTTTTCATTGATGAAATTTCGCGCATCCTCCTGAGCGATTGGAGAAATCCGGGTTGAGTCCGTTCTCATGTAAGTGATCAGACCAACGGTGCCTTCCTTCCCCAAGTCAACCCCTTCATACAGCTGCTGAGCGATCTGCATCGTTCTGGCCGCACGGAAATTCAGCTTTCTCGCCGCTTCCTGCTGCAGCGAGCTGGTTGTAAACGGTGCCGCCGGGTTGCGGAAACGCTCCTTCTCCTTCACTTCCGAAACGACGAAGTCCGCCTTTTCGATCGCTAGCATAATTCGCTTGACTTCTTCCTCGTTGTGAAGCTCGGTCTTTTCTCCGTTCATGCCGTAAAACCTGGCTTCGAAAGCAGCATTTTTGACAAGCAGCTTTGCCGTTATCGACCAATATTCCTCGGGAATAAACGCGTTTATTTCATTTTCGCGGTCGAAAATCAATTTGACCGCCACAGACTGCACTCTGCCTGCGGAAAGGCCCTTTTTAACCTTTTTCCATAACAGCGGACTGATTTTATATCCGACAAGACGGTCCAGAATGCGTCTGGCCTGTTGGGCGTTGACCAAATCCATGTTGATTTTCCGCGGAGTTTTAAAAGCATCCTTTACCGCTTGCTTGGTAATTTCGTTAAATACAACCCGGCATGGCTGATCCTCTTCGACAGACAAATAATGCGCCAAATGCCAGGCGATCGCTTCCCCTTCGCGGTCAGGGTCAGCCGCCAGATAAATATGCTTCACTTTTTTGCTGGCTTCTTTCAGTTCCTTCAGGATCGAACCTTTTCCCCGAATCGTGATATATTTCGGTTCAAACCCCTTCTCAACCTCAACACCGATTTGGCTTTTGGGAAGATCCCGGATATGTCCCATAGAGGCTTTGACAATATATTTATTACCCAGGTATTTTCCAATCGTTTTTGCTTTTGCAGGTGACTCGACGATGACTAGTGAATCCGCCAATAGTGTGTCCTCCCCTCATGACCGATAAATAATCGCATACATTGAACCCGGATGCTGTTCAATCATGTTTTTCATTAGTAAAGATAACAGAACTGCGTGCAAATGTCCAAATTCGATCCCGCTTTGCAGCAAGATGCGTTCAAAAGATTGGGGTTCTTCCTCCAGCAAAGCGTAAATCCGTTGTTCGTCTTCATTCATTTCGATAGCGGCGGCAGGATTCCTCCCGCGATCGGGGCCTGATGGCGTCAATCTAAGGGCATACTCTTCTATAATATCTTGTGCGCTTGTTACCAGTTTCGCTCCCTGCTTGATCAAATCCAGCGGACCTTGACTTTTCGGGGCATGAATTTGTCCGGGCACGGCAAAGACGTCCCTGGATTCTTGTATCGCAAAGTCAGAGGTAATCAAAGATCCGCTCCTAGCAGCCGCTTCCACGACCACCGTCCCGAGAGAAAGTCCGGCAA
>CAZESH010000122.1:0-11548 GCA_964514665.1 uncultured Caryophanales bacterium | reverse complement strand
ACTTTGACCACATGCATGTCAAATTTGCCCACAAAGGTCTCCATCACGCTGTCGGCCTCGCCTTTGCGCAGCAGACCGTGATCGATGAACATGCATGTCAGCCGATCGCCGATTGCCTTATGCAGCAGTATGGCCACTACCGAGGAATCCACACCGCCGCTCAGCGCGCACAGCACCTTCCTGTCGCCTACCTGCTCGCGTACGTCGCGGATCGTATCGTCGATGAACGTTTCCATGCTCCAATCTCCGGAACAGCCGCAAACCTCGAAAAGAAAGTTGCGGATCAATTCGTTTCCATAAACCGTGTGCCGCACCTCGGGGTGAAACTGCACGGCAAACAAGCGTTTTTCCGGATGGCTCATGGCCGCCACAGGGGCATGTCCGGTCTGCGCATCCACAACGAAGCCGGCAGGCGGCTCCAGCACCAAGTCGCTGTGGCTCATCCATACCTGCTGGGACTGTTCCAATCCCTTCGCCAGCAAGCTGGACTCGGAAAATTGAACCACGGCCTTTCCATATTCCCGTTTTTCCGCTTTCTCCACTTTTCCTTTGAGCTGGTGCGACATCATCTGCATGCCATAGCAAATCCCCAAGATCGGAATACCAAGCGCGTATACGGCGGGATCAACCAACGGTGCATTGTCCGCATAGACGCTGGCCGGACCACCCCAGAAAACGATGCCCTTGGGCTTGAGAGCGGCGATTTTATCCGCAGGCGTATTATAGGGCAAAAGCTCGCTGTAAACCCCGAGATCCCTGATTCTGCGGGCAATCAATTGGTTGTACTGACCGCCGAAATCGAGCACTACGATCAATTCTGATGGTAAATTCATATTAACCTCCAAGTACATTATGATTCGATAATTACCTATATGTACGGCACTATTGATTTTCGATTTCCGTTTTCTGATTCGACTTAGTTCGGAGGGGGATTTCTGTTTTTGGTGAGACCTAGAACCATGAAATGTCGGAGAACTTCCCTTTATGAATAGCTTCGATGGTTCTTGGTCAGTCAGGTCTGAACTGGTTATTTACACATCCTCGCCGGAAAGCAATCGAAACCGAAAACAGAAATCCCCCTCCGAACTGATTGGATATAAATCCGAGTTATTCGAAATCGAAAATCAATAATGCCGAACATATAGCACGTTCCAATTTAATAGAACTAATTATAGCCATATCGAATCGACAACGTCAAGAAGGCTTCAATCCTCCGAAAAAAGGCGGCGCTTACTTGAAAATCTTTTCCAGAATGGTGCCCAATTTCTTCATGTCGCTCAAGCGCCCATCGTTCCTGCCGTACCGCACCGCCTCATAAAACAGCACAAATTCGCTCAGAGCCAGCCGCTTCTGCTCATCATTTGTTTGCAAGGCGGATATATATTCCCTGTAAGTCTGCTCGTGTCCAATCGGACCGTAGCGCCGAAAAATCCGTTTCCATACTTTTTCAAGCGCCCTGAGACGCTGATTTCCGCCTTCCGCGCGTCTATAACGGAAAATCGCATCCTGCAGGGCAATGTCATGTCCCCAGAGCGATTTGATCAGCAGGAGGGTGAAGAGCGACAGCATTACGGCGCCCGCAGCGAGCTTTATTTTATGAGTGTCAAAGGACAGCGCCATCAGCCGTTCCTTTGCTTGCAACCCATATTGCGTCATGTAATGCATGATTGTGGAGACGGTATTAGCCGGCGTCTTCGCCTTTCCGGCCGATAGCTGATTTTGGTTCAGCGGGGAATTCGCCGTCTGAACGGCCCGTCCACTGCTCCCGGCAGCCGAAATCCCGGAAGCTCTGGCAGTTTTGCCGGAAAAATCGGAATAGCCCGGAGTAGGGTCAAAGGGCACCCAGCCCACGGAAGGAAAATAGACTTCCACCCAGGAATGGGCATCCAGATTTTTCACATTGACCGTGAACGCCGCTCCCTGCACTGCAGTTGCAGCATCATTCCCGGCTGTATCGACAGGCTCTCCCGGGGCAAACCCTTTTACCCATCTTGCCGGAATATGAACCGACCGCAGCATCACCGTCATTGCCGTCGAGAAATGATCGCAATAGCCTTTCTTGTCGGTAAACAAAAAGCGGTCGGCAAAGTCCTCGTCCGCTTGCGGAACACCGTTGCCCGACAAATTATAGGTATAGTTCGATTTTAAAAATTGCTCGACCGCGACAACCTTGTCGTATTGATTATTCTCTTGGGCGGTAACGGTTTGTGCCAGCCGTACTACCCGCTCGGGAAGTTCTGCAGGCAGCTGAAGATTGACCGCGGCAATCCAATCGGGCATTTCCCCCGTACTTTTGCGCAGCACGTCAGGGCCGCTTTTCGGCAGCTCCGTCTCCAGCTTGTAATAGGCGGCCGGCGGCTGATCCGGCTGCAAGGTTACTTTGTTCTCAAGCCGATCAATCAGCAAATGTCCCGCGGCAAGAGGAACGCCTGAGCTGTCATAGACGGCATCCACCCTGCGGATGGTGCCACCGGAGAACAATGGAAGCGCCGAAGAAGGCCGTTCCAGCATGATTTCTTGCGTAATCGTATTCCCCATTCCGCTCGTCCCGTCCGCTTGTCCGGCTGCTTGCGACAAGTCGGCATCAAGGGAGGTTTGCAGCAAATCATTGCGGCTTTCCTTCCAGCCCAAACCTGTGTATACGCTTTTGGCCTCTCCGCGCCAATAAGTGAGGCTCGGCGTTTTGGCAATGAAAACCGTATGTGCATCCAGCGACAGGCTGCCGCCAAGGCGGCTGTCATCCAGCGACCATCCGGACTGATGACTGACGCCTGTATACTGAGCCGAATCGGAGGCAGTTGCAGCAGAGGAGGAATAAGGCCAAAGCGCAGGCAAATCTGCAAATCGCTGCAAGTCAGGCTTGGCCCCATCCCCGCCGACGCCTGAGATAAATACCCCGGCGGCAACCGCTCCGCCGACAAACAGCAAGGTAGAAGCCAGCCAGCGCGGAGACCAAGATTTTCTCCCTTCGGGAATGCGATGTATCCGCTCCAGACGCGGCAGCCGAAGAAGAGAAAGCAGGATCAATCCGCTGGCAGAAGCTCGTACCAATCCTGGGGAAGTATCGATACCCGGCCAAATTTGCAGCAGCACGAGGTAAAAAATAGTTGCCGACATCAGCCAGAATATCCGTTGTTTTTCCAATACTAGCGATTGTACAACAGACAAGAGCAGAGATACGCCCAGCATAAACATGAACGTGCGCGTTTCCGCGCTTAATAGCTCCGGCTTCCCTTGAAGCAGCGACTCGCCGTCCTTCCAAACGACTGCGCCCAAATGCCGCCAAGCAGCCGGGTCCGTAAGCGAATACCCGAACAAATAAACCACGAACCCAAGACAAAGCGCGATTTTAATCGGCCATTCCGCCTGTCCGGGCATTTTCCATAAATCCATGAATAAAAAAATCGCCGTTAACCATAAAAAAGGTTGAATGACATACAAGTCGGTAATTTGCGGCATTTGCTTGAGCGGCAGCAGCCACTCCGCCGCGAGTACGAACAGCCCGGCCATAATCATGATCCGTTCCGGCGCATTCAGCTTCCGGTATCCCGACTCCTCTGCATAAGACGGAGCCGCCTTTCTAGGAAACGTCGGCATGATGATTTCCTCCTTCCGCATCGCTTCTTTGCCCGGCTGCGGCATACATGGCTGTTTGCGCGACGATCGGCTTCAGTTTATAAAAGCACTGCCGCTCCTGCCAAGGAACGGCGGAAAAGCCGCAGCAGTATACAATAGCCATATTCATGCGGATTTTTTGCGGCAGCAGTGAAATTTCTTGATAGAAAGCTTCATCCAGACGATGCGTCAATAGCATTGCCTGCACCCGCCCGCCTTCGGTTTCTCGCTGAATAACGGAGGCCAACCCGGTTTTTCCATCAGGCATGATACTTGCCAATTTTCCGAGAATGACAGCGCGATCATATTTTTCATGCGCGGAATGGGAACGATAGGAGTTATCGCTTGCGATAAAGCCGATTCGCGAGCCGCCTTTTGGCGCAAGCTCAAACAAGCCCGCCGCAAATCGCACGCAGGTCTCAAAGCCTGCTCCGCTTTCCGCTGTTTCCTGCCCGGAAACGGCATTAAGAAACACCAGCATGTCGCCGTAAGTGGAGATTTCATCCTCACGCGTCTTCAAAGATCCGGTGCGCGCCGTCGTTTTCCAATCGATCCGATTTAACGGATCTCCTGCGGCATAATTGCGGACACCCCGCAATTCGGCTGTGGCTGACGGACTGGGGTAGGGATTGTTTGCCGAACTTTTCGCGTCAGGCAGCAGCATTTTTTGCGGCACTTGTTCAATCTTGATCGCCGGCGGATATACGACCATGCTGCCGATGCGGGAAACCCTCCGTTCCTTGTACGAGAAACCGAACAAATCGCCTGCAGAAAAAACCGTCTCCAAAAATTCGTATTCGCCACGCGGAAGTGCAGGCAGTATGTAACGCAGCTGCAATTCCGATTTAAACCAAGGAAAAACGGCCAAGCGAACCCCATACCGTTTGCCGTTTCTGCGATTGCGGCAGCCGTCTCGAATGATAAGCCACGCGGGAGGAAACAGGGAACGGCAGTGAATATGGAGAAAGATTTCCGCCTCCCCTCCTTCCGGAGATGACTTGACGGAAATTTGCCTAGTAAGCCCCACCTCTTGCAGGGACAGACTTTGCACCAGCACCGCGTTCAGCAGCACGATGGAAAAAAGGGTAAAAACAAACGTAAACGCCGCTCCCCCTGATACCGCCATCATCAATGCCGCAGCAAGCCACAGCATTGCCGGCGCGACCAAGCCGCCCATACCGCGTAATACCGGCTTCACTTACTGCACCGCCCTTCCTTTGCTTTCCTTCTGTATCGTCAAGTTTCTTCCCGTCACGACCTGTTCGCTTCCGGACAGCGGAATCCGCACCCTCGCGACGATTTTTTTCATCAGGCTCCGCACAGTCTCCCCAGCCAGTTCGGCCTCGGAGGAAAGCAGCAGCCTGTGCGCAAAAACGGCTTCCGCCAATAACTTGATGTCATCCGGAATTACATAACTTCTTCCGTTCATCCATGCGCGGGCCTGTGCCGCCCGCATCAGGGCGACAGAGCCGCGCGGACTGACCCCGAGCCTGATCGATCGCTCGTTTCTCGTTTCATGGGCAAGACTGATGATATAGGCTTTCATGGTAGCATCAATGAAAACCCCTCGGATTTCCTGCTGCAGCTCCAGCAGCTCTTCCTTCATGATCACCGGCCTTAATTGCTGGATCGGAAATTCATTTTCATGCAGTCCCAACAATCGGGCTTCCTGCTCCTTCTCGGGGTAGCCCAGGCAAACCCTCATCATAAAACGGTCCATCTGCGCTTCGGGAAGGGGAAAAGTACCTTGGAAATCATGGGGATTTTGCGTGGCGAGCACCATAAACGGCTGTTCAAGCGCATGGCGCACCCCGTCAACCGTGACGCTGCGTTCTTCCATGCACTCCAAAAGCGCCGCCTGGGTTTTGGGAGAGGTTCTGTTCAATTCATCGGCCAATACGATATTGGCCATGACCGGGCCGGGACGAAACTCGAAATCCGCCGTCTTCTGATTGAAAATCGACACACCGGTAATGTCTCCGGGAAGCATGTCGGGGGTAAATTGAATTCTCATAAATGTGCAGCCCACCGTTCTGGCCAGCGCCTGAACGAGCATGGTTTTACCGACACCGGGCACATCCTCAATCAGCAAATGACCGCCGCCGAACAGCGCAACCATCGCTTTTTCAATCACATCGCGCTTGCCGACAATCACTTTCTCAACATTGTGGATCATGCGTTCAACCAGGCTTTGAGGGCGTTCAAACAATGCTGAATAAATGCCGTTCTGAGGCAACGCACCCGCCTCCTTTCTGATTCTAGCTTTCTAGTTTTATATCTAGCTTTTCCAAAATGCTGAGGGTTTAGACAATAGAATCTTGTAAAATCGAAGAGTTTCGCCGTGTTTTTCGTCAATGAATTGTATCTGAGCCTGACTAGGCGCGCGTGCACAAAAAAAATCTCCGCTGATTCCAGCAGAGATTTAAGGGTTGAATCTCAAAACAAGCAATTCTTTAAACCATACAGTGCTTTGGCACAATTAAAGTGGACCGCATTAGCTTTGCCGCTGCTTTGTCTGCCATCACAACGACATTGGGATGTGTTTGGAGCAGTGAAGCAGGACATTCTGTCGTGATCGGTCCTTCAAAAGCCTCCTGTAAAACCTCTGCTTTCTGTTCACCTGATACCAACAGCAGAATTTTCTTGGATTTTAAGATCATGCCGATTCCCATAGTTAGAGCTTGTTTAGGCACACCCCCAAGGGATTCGAAAAACCGAGCATTCGCTTCCCGCGTAGAGTCATCGAGATCAACGATATGCGTTGCCCCGATCAATTGTTTGCCAGGTTCATTAAATCCAATATGTCCGTTAATCCCTAAACCCAAAAGTTGCAGATCGATTGGTTGGTAACGGCGGAATACTTCATCATAGCGTGCACACTCTTGAACGAGGTCATCGGCAGTTCCATTGGGTATAAAAGCTTGAGACTCCGGCAAATCGATATGGCGGAATAAATTTTCTTTCATATAATAGAAATAGCTTTGCGGGTGATCCTGCCCCAATCCGACATACTCATCCAAATTCATGGTAATAGTCGAACGAAAGCTTACTTTGCCTTTTTGGAATGCTTTTACTAGCAGTTCATAAACTCCAAGCGGCGTTCCTCCTGTTGCCAGTCCAAGGAAAGAATCGGGTTTCATGTTAATTTGTCTAATCATCTGTTCGGCCGCTTCTCGATTTAATTCAGCAGCATTTTCATAAACATGTAATTCCATATCTTGTTCTACCCTCTCAACGTTGATAATAGCCACTCCGAAGAGAAGCTCGAGTCTATCAATCGAGTATTCACTTGATCCAATTCGTCGGACATACTTCCAGCACGCTTCTAGCTACATGCCGACTTTGGAATACGCCTCTGCATCCAGCATGACATACCTGTCAGAATGATTGAGGATGATACTTACAGGTAAAGCATTTGTAACCGATCCTGTAAGCAACTGCTTCACTACGTTAGATTTGTGTTGTCCGCTTGCCAGAATCATGAGCGTATCCGCATCCATAATATGCTTCATCCCTAAAGTAATTCCTTGGGAAAGTTCCTTCGGCTCGGCAAAATATTTTTGACCTACCCTTTTGGTGTCGTCGTCCAATTCAATTACGTGGGAATAGGTGTCGAAGGAAACGCCAGGTTCATTGAAGCCCAAATGCCCATTAACTCCTACACCAAGCAAAATGAAATCTATTCCCCCCAAACTCATAATGACTTCATCCATTTTCCTGCATTCGACTGCTAAATCTGCTGCCTGCGCATTAAAAAAATGAATTTGCGATTCTTCTACACCTGCGGGTATAAAAAATTCATGATACATAAAATGCTGACAGCTTCCGTGATCTTCTCTGCCTAATCCAACCCATTCGTCCAATCCGATAAATGTCGCCTGCCCAAAATCGACACGGCCTTCATGTACAGCCTGAACCAGGTGCTGATACGTTCTTGCCGGCGTATTCCCCCCCGGAAAACTGAGCACCGCAGCGGGATGTTCGATTACATAGGAAATGATCCAATCCGCTGCGTTTTTCGATAAATCTTCATAGTCGTCAAATACTGATATTTTCATGGCATCAACCTCATGATCATTCTTTTACTCCGCCTGCAACCATTCCTTGTACCAAGAACCTCTGGAAAATCAAGGCGATCATTAATGGCGGCAGTGAAGCCAAAACTCCTCCGGTTGCGATCATTCCGTAATCCACTGCATTTTTGCCGCTGAATTCTGCGATGGCTACGGAAATCGTTTTTGCGTTCAAAGACGATGTAAACAGCAGGGAATACAAAAATTCATCCCAAGACATCAAGAAAGCCAGTATTCCCGTTGCGATCATTCCAGGCCTTACGATTGGGAAAATGACATGCCACAATGTCTGCAAATAACTGCAGCCATCAATCGATGCCGCCTCATCGAAATCTTTGGAGATAGAACCAAAATAATTTTGCATCACCCAAATCACAAACGGAATGACAAAGGTTAAATCCAAAAGGATTAATGTTAGTTTTTGATCCAGCATATGCAGACTGTTCAGCATCATATACAGCGGAATGACGATAACTACAGGCGGGATCATGTAGGTAAACAAAAACAAATAGATCATCTGCTGTCTAAACCGAAATCGAAAGCGTGCGAATGCATATGCCGCAAGCCCCCCTACGAGCAGCGCAATAACACTGACACTCGAAGCTACGATAAAACTGTTCATCATGGCAATTTTAAAAGCATGGGCAATCTCATTATTCGGATTCGTAAAGATATCGATATACCGTGTGAACGTAAAGTGTTTTGGAATCCACCGCAGAGGTACATTCGTCAAATCCTTTTGGAATGAAACACTGGAAATCATCAGCCATACAAATGGAGCTAAAGTAAAGATGGCAACAAAGAAAGCATAAATGTATTGGAGGAAACGAAACGGTTTAATTTTCATCTTACGCTGTCTCTCCCCTCTTCAGCAGCTTTACGTAAATATAAGTAAAGAGAGCAATGAACATCGCGATTAAATAGGAAATGGCTGAACCCTGCGAGTATTGAAGATTGTTGAATGCTTTTAAATAAGCTTGAAAAGTGAGCACCATTGTCCCATTCGCGGGCCCTCCTTGCGTAATCGCATAAATGATATCAAAAACTTTAAACGTTTCCATCGTTCTCATCACTACAATGACTAGAATGGTTGGTGTCAGGTACGGCAAAGTCAGGATGAAAAACCGTTTAACTCTCCCTGCGCCGTCAACCATAGCCGCTTCGTAAACCGATTTATTCACAAACTGCAGGGAGGCCAGCAAAAATATGACGACATGCGGTGTCATTTTCCAAATATCCGCTACAATCACCATGTTCATAGCCAACCACGGGGAATCTAACCAAGACCGATATTTATCGATGATGTGCAGTTGTGTCAATAATGCGTTCAATGCTCCGTATTCGCTTTGATAAATCCACTTCCACATGGCGCCATTGACAATGGTAGGAACAGCCCATGGCAAAATAATCAGAGAGCTTAAAAAGGCTTTGCCTTTAATATTTTCATTTAATAAAAGGGCCGTAAGCAGACCCAGAATCAATTCAATCGAAATAGATACGCCTGCAAAATAAGCGGTTCTTACTGTTGAAGCCCAAAATTCTCCATCCTTCATGACATCTGCGTAATTTCGGAACCCGATAAAATTCCCCGTATTTCCTGCTGTCAAATCAATATCTCTCATACTGTATATAAACGTTTGTAACAGAGGAAACAAAACAATTCCAAAAACTGCGAGAATAGCGGGAGAAATAATAATCCATGCAAATTGTGCATCACTTAATTTTCTCTTCATGCTGTTGTCTCCTCCTCGGAAAAGAAAAGGGGGAGAGAGCTCCCCCTACCCACTATTATTTACTGATATTATTTACTGACAAGCTCATCAGCTTTTTTCTGCAATACTTTTAACGTATCTTCTGAAGATACTTGATTGAGTAACGCTTTTTGCACCTCTACTTGCAGCGATGTGGAAAAATTGCCATACCACGGTACTTGCGGACGATTCACAAGATAGTTGTATTGGATTTTGGATGCAGCCACCACTTCAGGACTCGTTGCAACTACTTCTGGATCCTCATATAAGGATTTCCAGATCGGAAGTGCATTTTTTGCATATTTCTTTTGAACTTCTTTTGATGATAAATACTCCATATAGCTCCAAGACTCATTAGGATGTTTCGTGCCCGCTGTCAGAGACAGTCCCATTCCCCCATTAACTGAAGCACTGACTACATTTCCTTCTCCAGGACTAGGCGCAATCCCCACTTTTCCAGCAACTTGAGATTCCTTCGGATCGTTGGCCATGTTGTACATGTAAGTCCAGTTCAGAGCAAATGCTGCTTTTCCGCTAGAAAATACGCCGCGCACATCTTCCTCCAAAAACTCGATGGAATGCGGGTTGCTAATTCCGTCTTTTAAAGACTGAACCATAAAATCTAATGCTTTTTTATTGCCGGCATCCGTCAATGTAGGTTTTCCATCAGTGACCATTTTCCCGCCAAACGCCTCGGAAAGCGAGGTGTAGTCGCATGAAAGAGCTTCGGCTTGTTTCCAGCTCCATACAATCGGAAACTCGGCCAGTCCTTTTTGCTTGATTACTTTTGCCTGCTGCAGCAGCTCGTCCCAAGTTTTTGGAGGGTTTGTAAACCCTGCTTTATTTAAAATATCCTTATTATAGAATAAATATTTCGTATCATTTAACCATGGAAGGCCATAAAGCTTGCCATCATAGGAAACGGAATCTAATGCGCCTTTAAAAATGTCGCTGCGGTCTGCATCAGATAATTTATCCGTCACCTCTTTGACAATGCCGGCCTTTGCAAACTTCGCTGTCCATGGAGCATCGACCAGCACGACATCATATCCTCCGTTTGAAGCGCCGGTTATAATTTTTTGTTCCAGCGCTTCGTAAGGGACAAAGGTTAATGCCACTTCAATATTAGGGTTTTTCGCCATAAACTCGTTTGTAATGTTCGTAATATCCTCTTCGCTGTATCCGGCCTGCTTCATAAAAATGGCATTAAGTTTGACTTTTTGTGCCGTTTCTGTGCCTGCCTTCGTGTTGTCTGCTCCCGTTAACTGGTTTTTGTTGCTCGAGCATCCGGCAAACAAAATGGATGCGAGAGATAAAGTTAACATCAAGATGAAAAATTTTTTCATGGTAAGATCCCCCTCTTAGTTGACTTGCTGTAATTTTTTAAATGCGTATGCAATTGCGCCTAAAGCCCCTGCGTCTGTACCTAATTGTGCCAATTCAATCTTTGAAGGAATAGGTGTAAACTTTTGGACCTTTTCATTAATCTGATCCACCACAATCGCCAGAGATTCCGACACCCCCCCTCCGATAATAATTTTCTCAGGGTTAAGCAAGCTGGATATATTGGCTAAAGCGATGGAAACATGAAGGATAAAAGTTTGGATAACCTCGACTGCCAACGGATCATTGGCTTGGTACTTTTTGAACAATTCAATCGACGAATACCCATGTTTGGAAAGAGCTAATCCCGATGTTTTATTTTCAAAGCTGCCAAAGCTGCCCATGGAATTTGTAATGCCTTGTTTTACATCCTCTATATCGATGAAATACCCTATCTCTCCTGAAGAAAAGCCTTGTCCCTCTATTAACTCGCCCCGAGATATAATCGCGCTTCCAACACCTGTTCCAAACGCGATAAAGACCATATTCTTCGATTTCCCGCCTGACCCAAGCCATCTTTCTCCCAATGCTGCACAATTCACATCATTATTGATCGCCACCGGGAACGGGAAATTCTCTTGCAGGATACGCATGAGCTCGAAATTTTTCCATCCTAAAGCAGGTGCATCGATGACAATTCCGGTTTCAGTATTCGTAATCCCTGGAACGCCTACTCCCATAGAAATAATCAAATCCTGATCAATGCCGGATTCCTGTATGCAGGTT
>CAZESH010000121.1:0-11597 GCA_964514665.1 uncultured Caryophanales bacterium | reverse complement strand
TAAAATCCGCCCCCCGCACGTTCTCGCCGTAAATTTCCGCCAATCCGTAAACGGCCTTTTCCAGATAAGCGGATTCCGGCGCCTGATGCTTATACCATTGTTCATAAACTTTCCCGTTTTTGATACGGAAATCCCCTGCCAAATCAATCACCTTGATGCCTGCGTCGATCAGCTGCGGGGCAAGCGACGTGCTTACGCCGGACGGCGTCGCCGTGAACATGACATCCGTCTTTTCCTTCAGTAAAGCAATATCCACTGGATCCATCCGCTCGCTTATCAAATCGGACAAGTGGGGAAACCATTGTGAAATCGGCATTCCCGCATTGGAGGACGATACGACCGAAGTAATTTTAACCTTTGGATGCTGCAGCAGGATCCGAATCAGCTCGACTCCGCCATATCCGGTGGAACCGACGATTCCCACTCTAAGCTTGCTATCGCTATGCATTCCTGTCATTCCTCTCGTTTATGTCAATCACGCTCATTGCCAAGAATATGTATTATTATACATACGAACGTATAAAAATTCAATCGTTATTTTGCTGACCAATTTCCATTATAACGAACTTAGACGCGTGACAAAATAACTTCCACTAATTTGTTGGCAAAAATCAATAAACCGTTGATATTTTGCCAACCAAAGCGGGAACTAATTTTGTCACGTGTCCTAACTATGGACTTTAAAGCCCTCTCCGAATACCTCGTTGGCATTGCTGATCATCATGAAGGCATTGGCATCAACCGCCTTTACCAGCGTCTTCAGCTTGCTGACCTCCCGCTGCGAGAGCACCACCATCAGAACCGGCCGCTCCTGCCCCGTAAATCCGCCGGAACCCGATAGTTTCGTTAATCCCCTGTCCAAATCATGTAAAATCGCTTTCGTCATTTCCGCAGATTTTTCCGTGATGATATACGCCGCTTTCGAAGTGGACAGCCCCATCTGTACGACATCAATCGTTTTGCTCGTGACGAACAGTCCGATCAGCGCATATAAAGCTTTTTCCGGAGAAAGAAAAATACCCGCGGCCGTGATCACCGAGCCGTCAAGAAGGGCGACGGACATTCCCAGGCTCAGTCCGCTGTATTTATGGATAATTTGCGCGGCGAGGTCGAGACCTCCGGTCGATCCCCGTCCGCGGAACACCAAGCCCAGGCCGATGCCAATGGCAATGCCTCCATAGATGGTTGCCAGCAGGATATTGTGCGTCAGCGGCTGCAGATTGCGGGTCAACAGCACAAACAGCGGCAGCACGACAGATCCGACTGCCGTCTTAATCCCGAACTTCCTCCCCAATGCAATTAAACCAAGGATAAACAAAGGGATGTTAAAGCCCCATTGAGTGAGCGCAGGCTCCCAGCCAAGCTTGGCTTGAAGAATCGTGGAGATGCCGGACACCCCCCCGGAAGCGATCCGGTTCGGATTTAGAATCAGATTGAAGGTCAGCGCGATCAGCATGGAACCGGCGAGCAGCAGAACGTATTCCAAAACCACATGCGACCAAGTTCCCGTGCGAAAAACCGGCTGCCTTCTTCTCCTTCTGCTCTCCATGACGTGACACCCCTTTGTCCGATTTGTCTGAAACAGTGAAAAATCCCACACGATTACTGTGCAGGATGAAACCAATCTACCCTATGATTCATTTGGGATCATGCTAATCGTTATTTGCATTATTCCTTGTTGATTTGCATGCGCAAATAGCCATCGATAAACGGATCCAGCTCCCCGTCCATTACCGCGCCCACATTGCCTGTTTCCACCTGGGTGCGATGGTCCTTCACCATGCTGTAAGGATGGAACACATAGGAACGAATCTGGCTGCCCCAGCCGATGTCGGACTGCTCCCCGCGAATTTCCGCAAGCTGCTTCAGCTGTTCTTCGATTTTCTTCTCATACAGCTTGGAGCGCAGCACCTTCATCGCCCGCTCGCGGTTTTTGATCTGGGAGCGCTCGGTTTGGCAGGTGACCACGACTCCCGTGGGAAGATGTGTTATGCGCACTGCGGAATCAGTCGTATTGATATGCTGTCCGCCGGCACCGCTGGCGCGATAGGTGTCGATTTTCAAATCCTCGCTGCGGATTTCGATCTCCACATCATCGTCAATCTCCGGCACGACGTCGCAGGAAACAAAAGAGGTATGCCTTCTGCCCGAAGCGTCGAAGGGGGAAATCCGCACCAGCCTGTGCACGCCCTTTTCCGCTTTTAAATAACCGTAAGCATTATGGCCTTTAATCAGCAGCGTCACACTCTTGACGCCCGCTTCGTCTCCGGGAAGAAAGTCCAGCAGTTCAACCTTGAAATCATGATCCTCCGCCCAGCGGCGGTACATGCGCAGCAGCATCTCCGCCCAATCCTGGGATTCCGTTCCTCCCGCTCCGGGATGGAGCTCGAGAATCGCATTCAACCGGTCGTAAGGCTGATTAAGCAGCAGCTGAAGCTCGAAGGTTTCCAGCTTGGCTGACAGCCGCTTGATATTCTGAGCCAGCTCCTCGAGCATGGCCTCGTCCGCTTCGTCTTCCATCAGCTCCAGCATGACTTCGAGATCTTCCCATTCCTTGGACAAAGCTTGAAATTCCTCGACTACGGATTTGATCGCATTCATTTCGGAAATGAGTTTTTGCGCACTTTCATTGTCGTCCCAAAAATCGGGCGCTGCCATTTTCACTTCAAAATTGTCGATCTGCTCGAGCTTCAGATCGAGGTCAAAGAGACCCCCTAAGCTCGGCGAGCCGCTTGCCCGCTTCTTTTACACCTTGCCTTAATTCTGCATCTATCATCTTTATTCACCTCAGAAATTTTGTTTAAGAAGCACCGTGGCAGTGCTTATATTTCTTGCCGCTGCCGCAAGGACACGGGTCGTTTCGCCCGACCTTGGCTTCCCGGCGAACCGGCTGCTTGCCCGCTGCTTCCGCATTCGGATCAACGGCCTGGCCTTCCGCCACCGCTTCACGATGGAGATTGCTTTCCACATGAGCTTTCATGATGTACATGGATACTTCTTCCTGTATCGTCTCCACCATTTGCTGGAACATTTCAAAGCCTTCAAACTGATATTCTCTAAGCGGATCCGTACCGCCGTAAGCACGCAAATGAATGCCCTGGCGCAGCTGGTCCATCGCATCGATATGATCCATCCACTTGCTGTCGACGGCGCGAAGCACGACGACTTTCTCGAATTCGCGCATAATTTCCGGACCGAGCTCTTCTTCCCTTTTGACGTAGGATTCATGCACAATGCTCTTGATCAGTTCGATAATTTCTTCCTTTTCCTTGCCTTTCAGCTGCTTTTCCGTCAGCTGGCCTTCATGCAGGAACGTTCCGTTCCCGTAATCGATGATCGCCTGCAAATCCCACTCCTCCGGCACCTGGTCAGCCGGACAGTGCGTCTCTGCGATGCGTTCGATCGTCGAATCGAGCATACCCGTTACGACATCGCGGATATTCTCCGACTCCAGCACTTCCCTGCGCTGTTTGTAGATGATCATTCGCTGCTGGTTCATCACGTCGTCATACTGCAGGACAACTTTACGAACATCGAAATTGTTGCCTTCCACACGTTTTTGGGCAGACTCGATCGCTTTTGAAATCAGCTTGCTTTCAATCGGCTGATCCTCCTGAAATCCGAAGCGCTCCATCATGTTCATGATGTTCTCCGCGCCGAAACGGCGCATCAGCTCATCCTCCAGAGAAATATAAAACTGCGACGAACCGGGATCGCCTTGGCGTCCGGAGCGTCCGCGCAGCTGGTTGTCGATACGGCGGCTTTCATGCCGCTCCGTACCTATAATATGCAATCCGCCGACATCGGCAATGCCCGATCCCAGCAAAATATCCGTACCGCGACCGGCCATATTGGTGGCAATCGTTACAGCGCCCGGTTGACCTGCCAAGGAAACGATCTCCGCTTCCTGGGCATGGTGCTTGGCGTTCAGCACCTGATGGGCTATCCCCTTCTTCTTGAGCATTTCCGACAGCCGTTCGGAATTCTCAATCGACACGGTACCGACCAGGATCGGTTGGTTTTTCTTGTGCCGCTCAACAATTTCATCCACGGCCATGCGGAATTTGCTGTTCTCCGTTTTATAAACGACATCCGGCATATCATGGCGGATCATCGGCTTGTTGGTAGGCACGACGATTACGTCTAGGCCGTATATTTTCTTGAATTCTTCTTCTTCCGTCTTAGCCGTCCCAGTCATTCCCGCCAGCTTCTGATACATGCGGAAATAGTTTTGGAAGGTGATCGTGGCCAGCGTCATGCTTTCATTCTGCACTTTGAGCGCTTCCTTGGCTTCGATTGCCTGGTGCAGGCCATCGCTGTACCGGCGCCCCGTCATCAGCCTGCCGGTGAACTCATCGACAATGACGACTTCTTCATCCTGCACAACATAGTCTACATCCCGCTTCATGATCACATGCGCTTTCAACGCTTGGGTAATATGATGATTCAAGGTGATTTGCGAATGATCAAAAAGGTTCTCCACGCCAAAAGCCCGCTCGGCTTTGGCCACTCCCTGCTCGGTCAGGCTGACCGCCTTCATCTTGATGTCCACCGTATAGTCCTCTTCCGGCAGCAGCTTGCTTACAAAGCGGTCGGCGGCATAATACAGCTCCGTCGATTTGGCGGCTTGTCCGGAGATAATCAGCGGTGTCCGCGCTTCGTCTATCAGAATCGAATCGACCTCGTCGACAATCGCGTAATTCAACGGACGCTGTACCATCTGCTCTTTGTAAAGCACCATGTTGTCGCGCAGGTAATCAAAGCCGAATTCGTTATTGGTACCGTATGTTATATCGCAAGCGTAGGCTTCCTGTTTCTGGTCATGATCCATCCCCGGAATGTTAAGACCGACGGTAAGTCCTAGAAAATTATAGATTTTTCCCATCATATCGCGGCCAACCGATGCCAAATAATCGTTCACGGTGACCAAATGCGCGCCTTTGCCGGACAATGCATTCAAGTACAGCGGCAGCGTGGCCACAAGTGTCTTTCCTTCACCGGTTTTCATTTCCGCGATGTTGCCGTCATGCAGCACCATGCCGCCGATCAGCTGCACGTCGAAATGCCGCATCCCGAGCGTACGCTTTGAGGCTTCTCTAACAACGGCAAACGCCTCGGGAAGAAGATCGTCCAGCGTTTCTCCTTTTTCCAGCCGCAGCTTGAATTCATTGGTTTTTCCCTGCAGCTCCTCCTCGCTTAACGCTTCGAATTGTGGTTCTATTTCGTTGATCCGCTCAACGATCTTGGACATCCGTTTGATTTCGCGGTCGCTATAATCGCCGAATATCTTCTTGACCAGTCCTAACATGGGTTTTGGCCCCTTTCCTATATTGCACCCGTTTAGTCCTTAACGGTGTTTGATATTAAAGATGGACTATATGCACGGCACTATTGATGTTCGATTTCAGTCGCTCGGCATAAAGGGAAGTTCTCCGACATTTCATGGTTCTAGGTCTCTCAAGTCTCCCTTAGGCGACGGAATGCAAACTCACCCCAACCAGAAATCCCCCTCCGGACTTCGGGTATAAATCCGTCCCTTATCGGTCAGCCTTGCATATAGCATAAATTGTAACAGTTTGCGGGTATAGTCGCAACAACGCCGGGATGAATTGGACCGATTGTCCCAGACGCGGCATGCCTCACTCTAAACAATACGCAAAACTGCCCGATCCGTTGCGGATCGGGCAGCTTCAATCATTCGTTTTATCTTGCAGGCTCAATCAAACCGTATTTGCCGTCATTGCGTTTATATACGACATTGACTTGCTCCGTATCCATATTGGCAAAAACAAAGAAGGTATGACCGATCATGTTCATTTGCAGGATCGCTTCGTCTATATCCATCGGCTTCAGCATAAAGCGCTTGGTTCTGACGACTTCAAAATCCTCTTCCTCGTCCATGCCATTCGATCCGAAGGATTCGTTAAATAAGGTTTTCAAGCCGCCCTCTTGACGGAATTTACGGTTCACTTTTGTTTTATGTTTGCGTATTTGGCGTTCCAGTTTGTCCACAACCAGATCGATGGATGCGTACATATCCGCGTTCTTTTCTTCAGCACGGAGCACAACACCCGATAGAGGAATGGTCACTTCAACGGTATGCAAATCCTTGATTACGCTCATGGTGACTTGTACTTCAGATGTAGGGGGAGCATCGAAATATCTTTCCAATTTGCTTAGCTTCTTCTCCAGATAATCCCGTAAAGCGCCGGTTACGTCCATTCGTTCACCGCGGATGTTGTAGTTCATACATAACTCCTCCTTTTTCTCTCTAGTGCTACACCTTTATAATAACACACTCGCCCATTCCCCACCAAACGAATATGGACAATTCCGGTGAAATGTGTGTGAATTTTCAGATAAATTAGAAGCTAAAAAAACACCCCGATTTTCTCGGGGTGTTCATACCGTTTGAATCGTAAACCATTTATAACAAGCGGCTGGTTAAGCCAGCAGTTATTACAGTTTGATAACGTTAGCTGCTTGAGGTCCTCTTGCTCCTTGCACGATATCAAATTCAACGGCTTGCCCTTCGTCCAATGTTTTGAATCCTTCGGATTGAATTGCAGAGAAGTGTACGAATACATCTCCACCTTCTTCAGTTTCGATGAATCCATAGCCTTTTTCTGCGTTAAACCATTTTACTTTACCTTGCATGCGAAAACATTCCCTTCATATTCATGTAACTGTGAGCTAGAAGCTCACATTTTGAATATAACATTCCGTTAACACATTGTCAATCCACTTCAACAGCGCTTTCCACTTCAATAACGCTATTGTCTGAACATTCCTAATTCACATTTCATCCACTTCATGAAAGCTTATTTTCATTGATTATTCACAAAGTTATCCACATTATCCACAGACAAATTAAATTTTATCCAGACCGATCAATCTCAATACCCGCGCGGAGTGACGGCCTTTTTGTTATTTTTTTTTATCAAAAAAATAGCTGTCGGCAGCATAAGGTCTCAAGTATTTATCCCTTTGCTTACCCGCAATATTGACCCTTGAAAAGGTGCTGGCCGCTTCCATTTTTAACTGCTGCATTTTATCCAAAATGAGCGGGTCTGCCTCTAAAATGCGTTGAACCTTTTCCCTGTACGGGGAAACGTCAGGCAGCTTTTCCGCCTCCTTGACGATCAGTTCTATTAACCGTTCCCTTTCTTTGAGAAAGCGATTGAAGTCCTCCTCAATCAAGGTATCCAATCGCTGTACAAAAGAATCTGTCATTCGTTGCAGGTTTTCAAAATGGTTATCCATGCCTGATTGCTTGGGACTGTTTCTTTTGGGCATTTACCGCTTTTGCCGCTTGGACCCAAGTATCCTTCAATTCAACTAAAAAACTGAGCACTTCTTGGACAGGTTCATTTTTTTTCGTGGTATTGGCTTCAATCAGCCGGCGGATAAAATAGTCATAGAGCTGGAAAAGCCCATCTGCTATTGGCGATGACGTATCCAGCGTGATTTGAAATTCACGGATAATATTTTGAACTTTGATCAGGTACAAGTTAGCATCTTCATAATGCTGTTTTTCAATGGCATCGATTGCCGTTCGGCAAAAGCGAATGGCGCCATCATAGAGCATGATCAACAGCTGCTCAGGGGAAGCTGTCTGCACAGCCGTTTCCAAATATCGATTTTGCTGCAAATTCATCATGATAATTCCCCCTTATTTAAATGCGTTCGCCAAATAGGTAGATTGGTTGTTATATTGATTCATCGCCGTTTCCAATGCCGTAAACTGCTTGTAATAACGGTCTTGCAGATCCGTCAAATGCTGATTTTCAGCATCGATTTGCTGGCTGACACTTCTAACATCCTTCCCGATCAAGCTGTTGTCGGTATAATTGAATGCACTGCCTGCCTTTTGGTTAAGGTAATCCAACGAAGTTTGCAAATCCGTATTTAGCCGCTGGGCAATTCCCATGTTGGAACGATCGCTTGACACGCTCGGGGTAGCTGTGAACAACGAGGCTACCGCTTGTGGGTCATTCTCGATTGCAGCCCTCAGCTTGCTTTCGTCAGTTAAATACAATTTGCCGTGTTCGGTGTAACTGCCGGTTTGAATTCCAATGGAGCTTAGTGTGGTGTATTTGGAATTTCCGGTATTGACCGGTGTTGATATATCCAAACGCATATTATTGTAAGCTTGGCTCAAGTCGGAATCATTATGCAGCAATCCGCTTTTCGCTTTTGCTTCCCATGCTTGTATGGAATTATCGCTCATCTGCTGCTTTTGTTCGTCAGATAATGGCATATAATTTCGATCATGCGTTTCGTTAATTTTGTTGTAAACCGTATCCAAAGTACTGTTATAATCACTGATAAAATTTTTAATGTTCTGCACTACCTGATCCGTATCGGTAGAGGTTGTGATCGTTGAGGCTGACCCTCCTTGCTGCAGCAAGGTAATGGATACACCGTTCACTGTAAAGGCATTGCTCGTTCTTGTGGTGGCAACGCCGTTCAGCACTAAATCGGCATTAACCGCTTGAACGGAATCGCTTGCCGTATTGTTGGCGACATCGATTTGCAATACATTTTGCAGAAAACCCCCGTCATCCTGAAAGGTAATATAGGCTTGGTCTTGGGTGGAACCGTTGGTCAGTCCTGTCTGTTTGGCCGTAAAGGAAATTTTCCCCGTTTGCGAATCATAGAAAGCGGATACGTTCGTATTCTTATTAATATTGTTGATCACATCATTCAACGAATCGGTATCACGGTTAATCGTGACCTGTGTGCCATTAATATTAATATTGTAAACCGATTGGGATAAGGTTCCTGCCAGCTTGGTCTGTTGGCTGCCCAATGCGATGTTGGGATCAAAAGTTTTATCGGTTGCACTTCGGATATCCGCCACGCTCCATTTGGATGCCGCAACAGCCAAAGTGTTCACTTGAACGGTAGTCGTGCCCTTTGGCGCAGCGGGGGAAGCCGTTGCGCTAATCGCCGAAGTATTTCCGGAAATAGAGGTCTTCATTGTCATGTAGGTACCTTCCAAACGATAGTTCAGCAATTTATTGGAGCGAAAATCGGAGATTTGCGAGTTCATGGAACGGTAGTCGTCTCTTTGCCACTGCAAAGTCTGCAGTTTTTGATTCAATTTATTAAGCGGAATCTTCTCTGCGCTCATTAATTTACTGACCATCGTATCGACATCAAGTCCCGATGCCAATCCCACGATCCTTAAAAGATTTCCCGAACCGCTGGTATTCATCAGACTGCTGGTGGTGCTAATTGGAGTCACCATATCGTTCACCTGCTTTCCTTATATTCGTTCGTCTATCAATATTCCGGCCTTCTCACAAAGCTTGGCCAGGAAATCGAGGTTTTTCTCCGGAGGAATTTCCCGAATAACCTTCCCAGTATCCTTATCCATCACTTTCACGACGATTTGCTTTGTTTTCTCGTGCACTGAAAATTGCAGCTCGGTCTGCGGACCTTGTATTTCTTTAATTGCACGCTGTATTGCTTTAATCAGTTGTTCATCGCTAATCGGAATATTCTGTCCTTGCCGTTCAGCGAGTTTCAATTCTTCAACGGTCTGAATGGAATTATCCGATTTTATTGAAGCTTTATTCGCGTTTGATGCTGTGGCTGCGGTACTTTCCATTCCTGCTGTCGAGGGTGTTTGTTTTCCACTTATTGAAGCCCGATTCACTTCCATTTGGCATTCCCCCATCGTTTATTACTTATTAATTTATATATCGGAATGCAAAGGCACAAAATTTAATATTAAATTCGCTTCGGCTGGAAATTTTTATAGGGAGAAGGATTTTAAAATAAAAAAAAGGGCCGGAGGAAAATTTTCCTCTGACCCTCTCGCATAAACTTTATTAACGCAACAATTGAAGAACGCCTTGCGGCTGCTGATTGGCTTGCGCCAGCATCGCTTGGGCGGCTTGGGAAAGGATGTTGTTCTTGGTGAACTCGCTCATTTCCTTGGCCATATCCACATCGCGAATACGGGATTCGGCGGCAGTCAGGTTTTCCGAAGTTGTTCCCAGATTGTTGATCGTATGTTCCAACCGGTTTTGGTAAGCACCAAGTTTTGCCCGCTGAGAGGATACCGATTGAATGGCATTGTCAACTGTCGTGATTGCTGTGCTCGCCGAGGAGGCCGAAGTCAGATCCAGATTGTTTACGCCCAAAGCTGCTGCGCGCATGTCGCCAATGGATATATACATCGTTTGTCCTTCGTTGGAACCAATCTGCATATTCAAACCGCCATTGGATGTCACAGCCACATCAGCAACGCCACCCGCAAATCCACTATTTACCTGTAATTGCAATCCCTTCTGATTTCCGGATTGAATCGTAATCGTATTGCCTTCAGCCGTATAGGCTACAGCAGGACCGGTGATTGTTGCATCAACACCTTGGGTTATGGTGTCCAAACCAGCGAAATCACCAGTAACATTCGCCACTGTCATATCAGACTTGCTTCCGACCGTTGTTGAAGTAAGTGTTAAATTTCCTGCGCCATTAATGGCAGCAGTAACACCAATATTTGCATTATTGATCTTGTCTAATACAGCTTGACCGTTATCAGCCGTCGTAAAACTAAAGGTAACGCCATTAACCGTCATAGCGCTTGCTTGAGTCAAATTGATTCCGGTGCCAAATGTGGCTGCGGTGGAAGTACTATTGTCAGCCGTTGCTACTGTAGCAGCCGTAATGGTAGCAAGCGAACCGACCTGTGTATCAGCTGTTCCACCGAGTATGCTGATACTTGCAGCACTTACGCCGGATACAGTGCCTGCAACAGCAGATCCACCATCCAACAGATTTTTGGAGTTGAAATTCGTGGTTGTGCCAATGCGGTCAATTTCTGAAGTA
The DNA here is from genome assembly GCA_964514665.1 of uncultured Caryophanales bacterium. GTDB lineage: Bacteria > Bacillota > Bacilli > Paenibacillales > KCTC-25726 > CAZESH01. The sequence continues at coordinate 755 of CAZESH010000121.1, read as the reverse complement.
AGCTGAGTAACTTCAGATTGAATGGCGGTGCGGTCGGCTGCAGTATTCGTATCATTGGCTGATTGTACTGCAAGTTCTCTGACGCGTTGCAAAATGGAGTGCGTTTCGTTCAGTGCGCCTTCTGCTGTTTGGATAAGGGAAATTCCGTCTTGTGCATTGCGATTGGCTTGATCCAAGCCACGAATTTGTCCGCGCATTTTTTCGGAAATCGCCAAGCCTGCCGCGTCGTCTCCGGCACGGTTGATCCGAAGACCCGAAGACAGCTTCTCCAATGATTTTTGCGTGTTGCCGGTGTTGATTGTCAACTGACGATACGTGTTCAACGCTGCGATGTTGTGATTAATTCTCATTTCTTATTTCCTCCCTGAAATATAAATTTCCACGTCCTTGTGGAATTCGCTCCTATTTTGTTAGGTCGGCCGCCCTACGAAAATAGAGACTACTTACTATATCGAAATCTCATTTGCAAAAATGAAGAGTTTAAATAAAAAAAGTTCCCCGGCAATCGGACCGAGGGATGAAGGAGTTCAGTTTTTAATTGGTTGGTGTATATTCATTCACTTCAAATGTTTCGATCTTATCGAATACGATGTAATTCTTACGACTTGTGAATGGCCCCTTATTGAAGGTCTTCTCAATCATATAAATGGCCTGTCCAGTTCCTGTAGCACGGTTATTGTACCAATCAATAAAGGCGTTGACCTCAATCATGGAAAGATCATACTCTTGTTGAAGTCCATTGATCATCGTAATGT
>CAZESH010000120.1:0-11631 GCA_964514665.1 uncultured Caryophanales bacterium | reverse complement strand
ATCATATGGGATCTAAAATTACCGCGGATCGCAGAATCATGAAAATCATATTGGAGGTTTGCCGCGAAAGAAAGCTGCTGATTTTAGACAGCCATACCAATTACCGCAGTGTTGTCGGCGAGTTGGCCAAAGAACAAGGCGTTCCCTTCATCGAGAATCACATTTTCCTCGATGATGTCCGCAGCCGCAGGCATGTCTATAAACAACTGCAAATCATGAAAAAGCATCTGCAGGATCATTCTCCATGTGTGATCATCGGGCATGTAGGAGGGGGCAGTACGAAAACTGCCGAAGCGCTGCGCGATTTTATTCCCGCCATACAGGAGGAGGAAATCCGTTTCGTCAAGATATCCCAGCTGGTTCCGCCTTATCCGAGTCAAATCGGGCACCCGTGGAAATTAAACCATTCATAATGTGTTTTTAACACGAATTGATTATAATGGTTAGGAAGAAACGAAATATTAGGGTAAAAGAAAATTTTCGATTATCGGAGCGGCCATGAAATATAAAGGCAGAATCGTTATTGTAACGGTCATGTTATTGCTGACCGTCGCTACTAGAATTTATTATATTGTAAGTTTAAACTTGCCTCCTTACCAGTTCCCTCTTTTCGGAATCATTGCGATATCAGTTGCTTGGTGGTTAGGGGGGAAGTATGACAAGGTCAAGTTTCTCTCCGAAAAAGACTTGCTGACCAAAATTTATAACCGAAGGTACATTGTTCAAATCTTCCCGAAAATTTTGGCGATGGTGAAACGGAGAAATGAGCCTTTAAGCATGCTGCTTATCGATGTCGATAATTTCAAGGCGATCAACGATACATACGGTCATGAAACTGGAGATAAAGTGTTGCAAGCCATTGCATACGCACTGTCGAAAAGCACAAGCAAAAGCGAAATTGCGGCCCGCTGGGCAGGGGACGAATTTTTGATCATCGCTCCCTTTTTCAATGAACAGGGTACGGAGCTCATGACAAGGCGAATCCACAACGAGCTAAGGAAATCGGCTGAAGAGATCCTTGTGGATTTTTCGGTTTCGATCGGCATCTCCGTGTATCCGAGGCACGGAGAAACCCTGGAAGCTTTATTTAAAGCAGCGGACCAAAGCATGTATTTATTAAAATCGCGGCAAAAAGAAAATTATCCAAGGTGACATAAGAGATTCCAATACATAGGCACATCAAACAAGCCTCCCGACTTTGGGAAGGCCTGTTTGATGTGCGCGGGTGCAGCTCATCTGTGTGAAGCCTGGAAAAAAAGGGTCGCACCAGTTGTTTGACTGCCGGGCGACCCTTTTAAGATGCGGCTGCTAGGGTTCTATAACGGGAGTACCGTAAGTATGAAAACTGGAAACGGTGGCATTTCCCCAAGCTTGGCCCTTCTTCCGTTCCGCTTCCGTCCACGTAACGGGGTTCAAAATCCGGTTCCAATACCAGATAACCGCCGGCACAGATTTCGATGCGATTTCCTCCGGGCTCGATGACATAAACAAAATAAGTTTGATTAATCGCATGCTTGCTAGGCGCGAATTCGATTTTCACTCCGTTTTCCACAAAAATATCGGCGGCTCTGGCAATACTCGCAAAGGTATCTACTGAAAAAGCAATATGATGGAGGCGTCCCTTTGCGCCCAACGCATCATGCGAATAAACGACATCATACGACTTGTTGATGGCGCGGTACCACAGCGCCCCGTGGCGTCCGCTGTCGAGCAAAATCTGCTCGGTCAACCGCAGGCGCAGCGCTTTCACCATAAAATCGCCGTCAGCTTTGACATTGGAGCTCAAGAAATTGATATGGTCGAGATGGCGGACGGCAGCCCCGTGACCGGTGTTTTTTTGCGGCTGATTTTTTAATGCGGGACGCAGATGCTCAGGCGGCTGGTATTTTTCGGTTTCATAATAGAGCTCCATCAGATGGCCGTCAGGGCCGCGGAATTGATACGTTTTGCCGTGGCCGAAATCGCCGTCCGTCCAGCCGATTCCGCCGCCGTAAGCTTCTATCGCCTTAACCCTGCGCTCCAAAGCCTGCCGCGAAGCATGGCTTTGCTTGTAGTCGAGCACGACATGGAAGTCGTATTCTCGATTGCCGACCGGATTACGGTGAAGTATTTTTATCCGGCAAACCGGAGGAAGTGCGCGGAGACGAGAAGGTAAGGGACATTTATTTCGGGGGAGGGGCCAAGCATGCTGGAGCTTGACAATGTCCATACGTACTATGGAAACAGTCATATACTGCAGGGCATTTCGTTTTCTGTACCCAAAGGAAATTGCCATGTTTTGTTGGGAAGAAATGGAGCCGGCAAGACAACAGCCATCCATTCGATAGCAGGACTCGTTCCCGCGCGTTCCGGTTTGATCCGCTTAAAGGGGGAGCCGATTCAAGCCCGCACCTCTTGGAATGTATCTCGTTCAGGGCTGGGTCTTGTTCCCCAAGGCAGAAGAATTTTCCCTTCGCTTACGATCAGGGAAAATTTGACGATGCCCGCAAGAGCTTCCGGAAAGAAGAAAGATCATGCGATATTTTGGGATTTGGAGAAGGTTTATGATTTATTCCCGATTTTAAAAGAAAGAGAAAAGAATATGGGCAATCAGCTTTCCGGCGGACAGCAGCAAATGCTTGCAATCGGCAGAGCGCTGATGACCAATCCGGAAATGATCTTGATGGACGAGCCTTCCGAAGGGTTGGCCCCGGTCATCATCGATCAGGTTGGAGATATTGTGTGCAAGCTGAAGGAAACGGGTTTATCGATTTTGATGGTGGAGCAAAACATTTCACTGGCATACAGGGTGGCCGATAAAATCTTGATCATGAACAAAGGAACGATAGTTTGGGAGGGAACTCCCGAACAATTGCAACATAACGAGGAGATCCAGCATCAATATTTGGGCGTATAGTCTCTCTCTTCTTTGCGCAGGCGGGTGACCGATATTGACATCATTTCACAACCCATGTATAGTGCTATATAATCGTTGATCAATTGTTTTGTATGAAATGATTGTTAAACAATATTCCGCGTAACGGGGCGAAAATCATGAGAAGACAAATGGAAACTGCATTTCAATTTATAAAAGAAAAAATACTGGACGGTTCATATAAACCGTCCCAGAAGCTGATTGAAAGCGAGCTTTCGCAAACGATCGGCGTCAGCCGCAACACGATCAAGAAAGCTTTATTAAAGCTGGAGCAAGAAAACTTGGTGAAAATAGAAGAAAATAAAGGTGCAACGATTAAATCCTTTACACTTGAGGAAGTCGTTCACTATTTGGAAATTAGAGAGGTTTTGGAAGGCTTGGTGGCAAAAACGGCGGCATTGCACCTGCAGGATTCCGGGCTGGACAAACTGGAAAATATTTTACAGAAGATGGAAATGAAGCTGCAGAGTAATGAATTGGAGGAGTACTCAAGCTTCAACAGGCAATTTCACCAGGTCATTTACGACTCTTCTCCCAATGTGCCGGCTGTGCAAATGATCAACATGATCAAAACGCAATTGCTGCGCTATCATTTTCGCACGGTGCTGGTGCCGGGCCGAAGCGAGCAGTCGATCAAAGAGCATAAAGCGATTTTTGAGGCTTTGAAAGCCCATGACGGACAAATGGCCGAACAAGCGGTCAAGCTTCATATTTCGCATGTGCGTGAGACCATTGAAAAAAATTTTTCATATTTAATATAAAGGCTATGTTAAATCACATTGTTGATATTTGAAATTTACGAACGTTTGTTCTGAAATAAAGGTAAACCTACGGCCGTGGGGAGTATGCACTGCCAGCTTCACTGATCCAGGAGGGCATATCTGGGAGATCGCACAGCAATTGACTTAGTAATGGGTGGCTGCAAGGAGATTTACGGATTTGATATTCTTGCCAAAGATGCGGAAGCCGGGCCGTCCATCCAACAGCGAGCTGCACAACTGAATGTCGATTTATTGGATGGTTTGGAGGATTTGGCGAACAAGTGCGAGATCCTTTTTTGCGCTGCATCCGCGAAAGTGGCGGAAGCGATCGCTGAAGAGGCGAGTAAATATTTGAACCACAAGCATATTTATGTGGATATGAACGCTGCTTCCCCCATGACCAAGGAAAAAATAGCGGCTCATATTGAAGCCGCCGGAGCGGGATTTGTGGACGCGGCCGTGATGGAGCCGGTACCTTTCGGCAAGCACAAGGTCCCGATTTATATTAGCGGACCCGGGGCAAAAGCATTTCAAGCATTCGCTTTTCAGGCGGGCATGAATCTGACATACATAAGTGAAGCTGCGGGCAGCGCCTCGGCAATAAAAATGTTTAGAAGTGTATTCATGAAGGGCTTCACCATGCTGCTTCTGGAAACTTTGCAGGCCAGCCATAAATATGGGGTGGAGGAGCGGATCATGAGCTCTGCGAAGCTCGGAAACGAACGGATTGATTTCTTTTTCCAGAATGAGGGTTTCCCCCTGGTTTTTGATTGTGCTTCTCTCTGAATAGAATAAGCCTCTTTTTTGCCGGGCCTGAATGAAACAAGAAAGATCCATTGGAGAATGTCCCCCAATGGATCTTATTTCGTGTTCGACTTCAATTCCAAATCATGATCCATGGATAGGGAATCCAGGGCTGAGGATCCGGAGGAGAAACCGGTTGGGTTAGAAACGGGTTGAGAGTCGGAGAAAACTGCCCGGGATAAAGAACTTCCACTTGCTGCCATTGTGGGGATTGGCCATAAGGAGGAATTCCGATTGAGAAATGCTGTTGAACGGTTCGAGACATAAATGTCCTTCTCTCATCTGTTTTATTCATTCTATGGCCGGGTGCACGAAAAAGATCCTAATTTCGCAGCCCGCTGCTGAGAAAGATTAGAATTATTTCTATTTCAAGCAAGTTGTTGTTTTTTCTATTGAAAATCAATACCGGTTTGTCGATAAAAGTAGAGAGTAGATATTTTGGACTATTAAGGATTGATACTTTAGACGGATATGGGGAGAGGTTGCATGTATTATTGCATATTTTGTAAAGAACTGCACAAAGTTGATGAAAAGGCTACTGCCGTCTTTAAAACAGGCTACTATTGCGTTCGTCAAACCAATTATCCGCTTGGCTATTGCGATAGGATAGATCAGTGCTGCGCTTGTGTGGATTTCGGCTGCTCTGAAAGTGATTTCGAGCAATAACCAATATCGACTTTCTTTCCATCAACCAGTATGTATGCTGTGTTATAAATCGTTCCTTCTACTTCGTTTCTGTCATGAAAAGCGCTGCAGATCTGACAAAAGTACATTATAAACTTCTCCTTTTGCATTAAGGGAAATATCTGTAAATCATGAATTACAAATATCAGTTTATCAAATAGAAGCACAAAGTACTATAATTTTTTAATAAAATTTGGAAAAAAAATTAACCCCATCGATCTCGTCGGGAGCTGCGCAGTGAATGCCAATAATGCCTTTTCATGGCTCACCTTTATTCAGAGATTTGAAAATTCTTTGTCGAGCAAAATATGGTTTATCCGTCTGTTCCATTTATGCGGCTTGAAAAGCATTTATTCCATTGGATTCCGGTCCGGAACGCAGGCTGATCCGGCAGACAGACAAAAAAAGGATCAGTCCGCTGCAGACTGATCCCGGGCCAATCAAATAACGAAGCGGCGTCTATTGATTTAACCATGGCAGCAGGAAAGATAGGGATATGACAGCGATAGCTGCGTTAAAGACGATCGACACCCAATTTTTTGTCGAAGCTGCAATCATCGTGATCACCAGATAAACACTGCGGGCAAGCACTACTAGCCAAGCGATATCTACTAAAATATTCGGCATGCTGAACACCTCCTTCTATCATTTGTTAATAGAGTATGTGTAGAAATTGAGAGAGGTGCATAAAATGGACTGAGTGCTCAGCAATGAGGGGATTTGAGGCTGCGCTTGCGATTTCGGCATGCAAGAACAGTATAAATTGCTATATTCGACCAGCTTGATTTTAGCCTGTACCCATTTTTAAGAAGACATTTTTCCGCTGTTTTGATAGGCTGTCCTACTGAAAGGAAGCGGGAGCACGGAGGTTTTCCGGTGCAATAAAATCCTTCAATCGCATATTCGCGGGAGAACGGCATTTTTATCTTGCTGATGATAATTATCTGCAGGCTTCGGGAACGTTTCATAAGCGTACACTTCCTTATGTCCCTATATATATTCGCAGCCGGCGGAAAATGAAAGGGACAGGTGTTGACACAATAAAAATAGTCTGAATGAAGGAATACAGCATCAGGATGATTGCTACAAAATGATGATCAAGGGAAAAACACTCGAGCTTTACTCCTTGTGCCTAAGGCATTTTCCAAAAACGTAAGCCCCTATTATTTTTCGCGGTTTTTCAATAAAGTGATCGGCATGAATCTCAAAAGCTACCAAAATGTCTTGAGGGCTGAATAAAGCAGATTTGGACTGGAGGGGATTGGAATGAAGCGAATATTCGTTTTGGCGGGTGATTATTACCACCCGTTTGCAGCGATCGAAAGCTCGCTGCTGCATGTGCTTGAGCTGCCTGAGATGGGAGGGAAATACGAGCTTCGTTTTATCGAGGCGGAGCATTTGGCGGAAGCGCTGGGAGAGAAGCCGGATTGCATAATTCTATACAAGGAAGACCGGATCAATCCGAATGACAAGGAAGTCCGAACCTGGATGACGGAGCCTCTTGCCGAAGCGATCGTTCGTTATGTCGATGAAGGCGGAAGCTGGTTGGCATGGCATTCCGGACTCGCCTCATATAAGCGTGAGAGCGTGTTTGCGCAAATGCTTTGCGGCAGCTTCGAATATCATCCGCAGGAGAATCGGCAGGTGACCTATGTCGCGGTCAATGAAGGCCGGGAAACCGCTTCAAGCTTTGCTTTCATCGATGAGCATTACTTTGTCCATTGCGATGAAGCCCGGACGGGCGTTTATCTGCGATCCGAGTCCGTTGACGGCCAATCGATCGCTGGTTGGCGCCATCCGTTCGGTGCCGGCAGGGTCAGCTGCTTTACGCCGGCGCATCGGTTGGAAGGTCTGCTTGATTCCGATGTGTTGCGGCTTTTGAGCTGGAACATCCGTTGGTTATGCCGAGAAATCGCCTAACTTGGACTCAGCCGAAAAAACCCGCAAAACTTTCCATGACGGAAGGTTTTGCGGGTTTGTTTTTTGCGGCTGTTACTCTGCTGCTTGGTAGAAGTTGCGCACCCAACGGTAAGCTTTCAATTGCTCGACCTGCTGCTGCGGCAATCCTTTGCCGTCCCCAACCGCGCAATTTTTTTCTACATTGCGAAGCGAGCGCATGCCCGGTATGACCGGGGAAACGGCGGTATGACTGAGCGTGTAGCGCAGGGCGATTTCTGCCATCTGCTCGGTCGAGATGCCGAGGTCGGCGGCAATTTGCTGCACGCGGTCGAAGATTTCCTGCTTGCGTCCGCCGCCGAAATAACGGTTGCGGAAATCACCCTCGGCAAATTCGCTTTCCGGTGTAATGCGTCCGGTCAATCCGCCTTCATCCAGCGGCACGCGGACGATAACGCCGATATCGTGCTTCAGGCAAGCTGGAAAGAGCTTGTCCTCCGGACTTTGATCGAAAATGTTGTAAATCACCTGCACGGTATCGACGACGCCGGTTTCAATTAATTTAATCGCGTTTTCCGGCTGGTGATCGTTGATCGAAACCCCGAAGTAGCGAATTTTGCCCTGCTGCTTCAGCTTTTCGACGGCTTCCAGCCAATCGCCCTGCTGCACCCAATCGTCGGACCATACATGGAACTGCTGAACATCGATCGTATCCAGACCGAGGTTGCGCAAGCTCTCTTCCGTACAATCGATTACATAGTCGGCGGGAAAAGCTTCATCTGCAGTCACTCCTGCGGGAGCAGGCCAAATTCGATTTTTTGGCGGCACTTTGGTGGAAACGTAGATTTGTTCGGAGCGTTCGCGCACGATCTGCCCGACCAACCGTTCACTGTGTCCTTCGCCGTAACCTAAAGCGGTGTCGATAAAGTTCAATCCGAGGTCGATCGCTTTATTTAATGCCTGCAGGGATTCATCGTCGTTTGCCCCGATCCAGCCGGATTTGCCGATCCCCCATGCCCCGTATCCGATTTCCGAAATCTTCAAGCCGGTTCTTCCCAACGTTCTGTAATTCATGTGCTCATCCTCCATTCATATCTTCCTTTTATTATAAATCATTGTACGTCTATTTAAGAAGTAGTGAAAAATAGGAGCCATTCTTTAACTGAATATACCTACTTATCCATAGGATAGTTAATAAATTAATAATATCAGGATAAAATGCCTATTTTTTACTGGGTTTAAATATTAAAAAATCATGCGAATATACTTTACAAATCTCTAATAGAGGAGGCAAAGGATTTGAAGTACCGATGGATTTTAGCGCTGTTTTTGTCATTGTCATTAGTTTTAGGCGGCTGCGCGACACAAATGTCCCAGAATCAGTCAAACGGCAAAAAGATAACGCTTACACTCTGGTATTGGAACCGCTCGATAGATGATTCGCTGCTTAAAAAAGTCGATCGGCAGTTTCCCAATATCCATTTGATCACACAAAAAATCGGCGGAGACTTTAAAGCCAAGCTAATGACTACGCTGGCCGCCCGTTCCGGAGGTCCCGACATTATCGGATTAAACTCGTGGGACGCCGAACTGTTTCCGGATAAAAACCGCTTTTATAATTTGTACGACTTGGGCGCAAAGCAGGTTCAAAACCAATACCTCGACTGGAAATGGATGCAGGGTGTGACGCCTGACGGGTATATGATCGCCTTTCCCATGGATACGGGACCAACCGCTTTGTTTTACCGTGAGGATTTGTTTCAAAAAGCCGGTTTGCCGACAGACCCCGAAGCGGTAACCCAGCAGCTTCATACATGGGACGGCTATTTTGCGGGGGGCCAAAAAATTAAAAAAGCCTTTGCAGGCAAAGTGTTTCTTACCGACAATGCAGCGGACACCTACACGCAAGTGCTGGCTCAGGGAAAGGATCTGTATTTTACCCCCTCAGGCCAGTTTATCGGGGAAAACTCCAATCAGGTGAAGAAAGCATGGACTATTGCCAACAAGGCTTACAGCGAGGGAATCATCGCCAATGTAGACCGCTGGACGCCGGAGTGGAACGCGGCGATGAACAACGGGGACATCGCTTCCTTTGTCGGCGCTGTATGGATGAAGAAGGTGCTGAAGGATGCAGCACCGGACACCGCGGGCAAATGGAGAATTGCCCGGGCTCCCGGAGGAGACGGGAACAACGGCGGATCGTTTCTGGCCATTCTGAAATCGAGCCCGCATCCGAAGGAAGCCTTTGAAGTGATCAAATGGCTGCAAAATCCGGACAATCAGCTGGAGGCGTTTAAAAACCTCGATTTATTTCCTTCCGCACCGAGCGTTTACGACAAGCCGGAGATGAACAACTCCGAACCGTTCTTTGGCGGGCAGAGGACGGGAAGCATCTTTGCGGCATCGGCGCAAAACGTCAAAGTGGCCTACTTTGGAGAAAGATTCAGCCTGGTGGACGGCATCATGAAGCAGGAGCTGAACAACATCGCCAAGCAAAACAAGGATCCCGTCAAAGCCTGGAACGATGCGATAAATCGAATTCGACGGGAATTAAAAAGGTGAGGAGGGAAATCCATGCATCAATTGCATCCTGCAAGTGAAAGCCGCCATGCGGCGGGAACGGCGAAAGCGGGCAAGTGGAGGGAGATTTGGAAGCACCGTGCGGTGTACACGGCAATTTCGCCTTTCTATATTCTTTTTGCCGTCTTCGGTATTTTTCCCATTCTGTTTTCCTTGTATCTTTCCTTTCAAAAATGGGATGGCATCGGGGAAATGTCCTATAACGGATTCAACAATTACCAGTACATGTTTACGGATCCCCAATTTTGGCAGGCGGTCGGCAATACGTTTGTGATCTGGATTTATTCAACCATTCCGATGCTGTTCTTTGCATTGGTGATCGCTTTTTTGCTCAATTCCGCGTTTCTCAGATTCCGCACCTTTTACCGGATTGCCTTTTTTATGCCTAACGTAACGTCCATCGTAGCCGTGGCCATCATTTTCGGCACCTTGTTCGCCAATAAATACGGATTGCTCAATTTTGTGCTTACTTCATTGGGAATGAAGGCGGTACAATGGCTGAATTTTCCCTTCGGCATCCAGCTGGCGATCGCATCGATGGTGATCTGGCGCTGGACCGGATACAACGCGATTATTTATCTGGCAGGCTTGCAGAGCATTTCGGGCACGCTCTACGAAGCTGCCAGGATTGACGGAGCGAGTACGCTCCAGTCCTTTTTCAAAATCACCATTCCGCTGCTGCGGCCCGTCATTCTGTTCACGGTCATTACTTCCACGATTGGCGGCATGCAGCTATTCACTGAGCCCCAAGTGCTGGTAGGCAATGACGGCGGAGTCGGCAACAGCGGACTGACGTGCTGTACTTGTACCGCGAGGCTTTTGTGCACAATTATTTCGGCTATGCATCGGCTGTAGGCTGGGGGATGTTCGTGATTATTGTGCTGTTCTCGATCGTCAATTGGAACATTACGAAGGAAAGAGTTTAGAGGGAGGGGTGTACGCAGGATGAAGCTTTCAGGAACGAAAAATGTTCTTTTGCATGTCATATTGCTGATTGGAGTCGCAGTCTCGGTGTTTCCCTTTTACTGGCTCGCCGTGATGTCGACCCGTACGACAAGCGATTTGTACAGGTTTCCGCCGAAAATCTGGTTCGGAAGCGAGTTTATTCATAATATTCAGCGGGTATTTCAAAGCATTGATTTTTTCCATGCCTTTTTCAATACGGTTTTTGTAGCGGTGGTGTCGACGCTCTTGGTGCTGTTCTTCGATTCGCTTGCGGGTTTCGCCTTCGCCAAATACGACTTTCCGGCAAAAAAGCCTTTGTTCATACTGCTCTTGGCCACGATGATGGTGCCGAGCCAGCTGTCTCTGGTTCCTTCGTTCGTGATCATGGCGACCTTCGGTTGGGTTGGCACCTATAAAGCGCTGATCATCCCCGGAATGGCCAACGCTTTCGGGATATTCTGGATTCGCCAGTATACGCAGGGAGCCGTACCCGATGAGCTGCTGAGCGCTGGCAGGATCGACGGCTGCAGCTTCTTCAGGCTTTATTGGAACGTCTCGCTTCCGATTATCAGGCCGGCTTTGGCTTTTCTCGGTGCATTTACTTTCATTAATGTATGGAATGATTATCTCTGGCCTTTGGTCATCCTGAACGATCAGCGCAAGTATACGCTGCAGGTAGCCTTGTCGCAGCTAAACGGGATTTATAATACAGACTATGCGATGGTCATGGCAGGGACGTTCCTGGTCGTGCTGCCGCTGATCGTGCTGTTCTTGTTCATCAGCCGTCAGTTTATTTCCGATATCGCGGCAGGCGCTCTGAAGGATTGAGCTTCCCAGCGCTTAAAAAACATTTCCAACGGACTTAAGCTGCCGAAGGAAATGTTTTTTTGCTTCAGCGTTTGATCAGTGCAAGGCTTGCAGGGCCCGCATTAACCGTATCCCGTCGGGGCTGCCCAGTCCGGTACAGGCATCCCATCCGGGATGAGCCGGATAAGCCCCGCCGGCGCCGCCGATTGCATTGCTGCCGACGACGATGTCATGGAACGC
>CAZESH010000119.1:0-11651 GCA_964514665.1 uncultured Caryophanales bacterium | reverse complement strand
CGCCGATTACTTTTCTGCCGACCTGCATGGTGGCGATATTGACGTCGTTTATGCCAAGCAGGGTTCCGAGCTTGCCGACGATTCCCGGCTTATCGTTATGCGATACGAGAATCAGATTGCCTTCCGGAGAAAAGTCCACCGGGTATTCGTCAATCTGTACGATTCTGGCGCCGTATCCATTCAACAGCGTTCCGGAAACCGAACGCTCTTCCGTTTTGGTTTTCACCGTGATCGAAATCAGGTTGGTAAATCCTTTGGTTGACGATGTCTTCTGTTCAACGATCTTAACGTCTCTTGATTTGGCAAGATGCATGGCGCTGACGATATTGACGTCGCTTCCTAGATGAAAAGCCAGTACGCCTTTGACCACATAGCGGGTTAGCGGCGCGATATCGGTATCGGCTAGCTCGCCGGAATAGCTGACGCGAATTTCCTGAACGGCGCCGCCGGAAAGCTGTGCGAGGAAGGAACCCATCTTCTCGGCCAGGCCAAAATAGGGCTGGAGCTTATTCAGCACGCTGCTGGGAACAGAGGGGATGTTCACAGCATTTTTGAATGGCTCGTCGCGCAAAATGTTCAATACCTGCTCGGAAACGTCGATCGCCACGTTCTCCTGCGCTTCGATCGTTGAAGCACCAAGATGGGGGGTGACGATAATTTTCGGATTATTCAAGAAGGGATGATCCGCGCTGGGCGGTTCCTGCTCGAATACGTCAAATGCCGCACCGGCGACGATGCCTTGGTCAATCGCATCAACCAATGCAGATTCGTTAACCAAACCGCCTCTTGCGCAGTTAATGATGCGTACGCCTTTTTTCATAATAGAGAACTGCTCTTTATCGATGATGTTGCGGGTATCGTTGGTCAGCGGCGTATGCAGGGTGATAAAATCGGCTTTGGCGGCAATATCGTTGACGCTGCCCAATTTTACGCCGAGCTTTTCCGCGCGTTCTTCGCTCAGATAAGGATCGTAGCCGATGATATCCATGCCGAAAGCTTTGGCCCGTTTGGCCACTTCGCTGCCGATGCGTCCCATACCGATTACGCCCAGTACTTTGTTGCGCAGTTCGACGCCCAAAAACGTCTTGCGGTCCCAAACGCCTTCAACTGTCTTTTTATAGGATTGCGGAATGTGGCGCGCCAACGCCATCATCATGGCAAAGGTATGCTCGCAGGTAGTGATCGTGTTGCCGTCTGGGGCATTGATCACAACAACCCCTTTCTGTGTGGCGGATTCGAGGTCAATATTGTCGACTCCGACACCGGCGCGGCCGATGACCTTCAAGCGTGCCCCTGCTTCCATTATTTTTTTGGTTACCTTTGTTTGGCTGCGGACAAGCAAACCGTCGTATTCCCCGATAATTGCAGCCAGTTCGTCCTCGGAGAGCCCCGTCTTCTTATCCACCGTTACATCCGCCGCGTCATAAAGCTGCTGGATGCCCATATCGCTGATCGGATCGGATACTAATACTTTAAACATGGTTTTTCCTCCTTCATGCTCCTTGTTTTTTTCTATTGAATCATAATAAAAAACTCTCCATCCTCATACGATGCCTGTATGAAGGGACGAGAGTTGTTTCGTGGTGCCACCCTACTTCGCTGCCCGCTCACACGGACAGCCTTAACGGTTCGAGACCGGGATTTTAACGGATTCCTCCGACTGTGCATACTGTTAATGAATATTTCCGCACATTCACTCCGGAATGCTCCGCATGATTCCAACACCGGTTTGCACCGACCACCGGCTCTCTGAGGATTTCCTCACGCTTGGTTCCATCATCGTGTTTTTCAATTTTCATTTTTCATAATGTAACATGGCTGTCGAAGCGTGTCAATAGATCGCGGGAAACATCACGGAATTGACAAGATTGCCCAAGCAACGAATTTATTTCTGTGTATCTTTGTAGCGCTGTACACATTCATCATACAGCTTGCTTGCAGTTTCGGCGTTTTTCCAGCCTTCGATTACGGTCTTTTTGTTTTCGAGATCCTTATATACCTGAAAGAAGTGGGAGATTTCCTTCAGCTTGTGCTGGGGAACATCCTCCAATGCGTTAACTTCCTTCCAGCGCGGATCGTTGCTCGGTACAGCCAAGAGCTTTTCGTCTTGTCCCTTGTCATCGGACATCACCAAAACGCCGATTACTTTTGACTCGATCACACAGCCGGGAAAGGTCGGGAAGGAAGTCAGCACCAAAATGTCGAGCGGATCGCCGTCAAGCGCGAGCGTATTCTCCAAGTAGCCGTATTCGGTCGGATAATGCATTGGGGAATATAGAACACGGTCAAGCACAAAAACACCCTTTTCCTTGTCATATTCATATTTATTCTGGCTTCCGGTAGGAATTTCGATAAAAGCGTCAACTACCAAGTTAGACATTGACATGCCTCCTTTATAATAGGGCGTTTATATTCATAGTAACCCTATTGGATTAAAAGTTATAGATGCTTGAATTCAACAGTTTATATTTTATAGCAATTGGAGAGTGAAATGCAATGGGTAACCCTTGAACTTGCCGTTTTTTTTCGATATCCTTCAAGAAAGAGGAATAGTTGGGCAAGAGAAGGGAGCGGGCAATGAGAAAAGAGCACCGCAAGATCGATCATCCTGTGCTGCATTATACGGGAAAGTACGCTTTTATTGCCTTCGGGGCCGCGTTGGTTGCCGTAGCTTTGGAATTGTTCCTGGTTCCCAACGACATTATTGACGGAGGAGTGATCGGTGTTTCGATCATTTTCAGTCATATTACCAAAATGAATTTGGCCCTGTTCATTTTTCTGCTAAATGTGCCGTTCATGGTGCTCGGATACAAGCTGATCGGCAAAACTTTCGCAATCAGCACGCTGGCAGCCGTAACATTGCTGGCACTGTTTTCCTTTCTGTTGGAAAGCTATGAGCCGCTCACGAAAGAGCCGATTCTGGCATCCGTATTCGGGGGGATCGTGCTGGGTATTGGCGTGGGGACGATCATTCGTTTTGGCGGAGCTCTGGATGGGACGGAGATTATTGCCATTATCGCCACTAAGAAAATTGGATTTTCCGTAGGGGAGATCGTGATGTTTTTTAATATTTTCATTATGGGCAGCGCCGGATTCGTGTTTCAATGGAACTCGGCGATGTACTCGCTGATCACGTACTTCATCGCTTTTAAGACAATAGATGTGGTGATTGAAGGGATCAATGAATCGAAATCGGTGACGATCATATCCAATAACCCGAAC
This sequence comes from uncultured Caryophanales bacterium, assembly GCA_964514665.1. GTDB lineage: Bacteria > Bacillota > Bacilli > Paenibacillales > KCTC-25726 > CAZESH01. The sequence continues at coordinate 8,429 of CAZESH010000119.1, read as the reverse complement.
GATATTTCCGAGGCCATCATCGATCGTTTGGGTCGGGGCGTAACCCATATTTACGGAAGAGGGGGCTACACAGGAGAAGAAAAGGAACTGCTGTACTGCATCGTTACGCGCCTGGAGGTGGCCAAATTGAAAGCGATCGTGCATGAGCATGATCCGCATGCATTTATTGCCATTGAGCATGTTGCCGATGTGATGGGCGGGCGGTTTAGTAAACGGGCGATTCATTGATCCGAATAAAAAGGAAGCTGCGGCAGTGTTTCGTTCATATAATATTTATTGCGGCTTTGTGAAAAGTCGCCGGCCCGGACGGCATGGGTGTTGGCAAGTGTTTTGACAATGTCCGCTATCGAAGAAAGATTCAACTTTTTCGCACTTCCTTCTGCGATCATTTCATCCACCCTGATTGTCATGTCCTGCGGAAAATAAGAAGTGAACATCTTCTCCCTCTCCATCATTTTGGCCACGAAGGTGTTTTTTTCGTTCAAATTTAGCTTGTTCCAGCTGTCGAAATTTAGATTTTCCTTGGTCAAGAGTGCCTCATCCTGCATATTCGGTGATACCGTTTCGTTCCATTTGACGATCGCGGCATAATAGCTTTGCTGTGCAGTGAGCGCAAAATTGATCGCTTCCTGAACATCAGCGTGCGACATGATTTTCTCTGCCAGCATGGCTGATGGAGTTCCGTCTGAATTTGTGGTGAAATGATCGGCAGCTTGCGAAAAAAGCTTCAAGCTCTTAAGAAAATCGGTTTGCGCGTCCTCCAGCAAGGGGGAGGAGGCAGGCATGGAAATCCGCTCTATTTCCGCGTATTTTGCCTCGCTGAGCGACTTTAATTCCTTCATCAGCGATTTCGGTTCCATCGAGGAGGAAGGTGTTTCAAGCACGTTCAGATGGTCCAGCCATTTTTTTTGAAATTCCCGGAACGGGGAATAGATGGTATGATAGAAGGAAACCAGATATTGCTGATTATAGGCGGTTAGTGCGACCGTTTTCGTTTTTTGTGCATTCAGCATTGCTTCGTATTTGGTCTCAATTTTGTTAATGCCGGTTTTAACTCCGTAAAAGAAGGCTGCCACAGCGAATACGAGCATGGCAATAAATATCAGCGTAAAAATATAGTCCGATCGAGTCAAGCGTTTGTTCATGCCGTCAACCTTCTCTCGAATTTTGTCTAAGTTTGTCTTATCGATTAGTATAGGGGAAAAAGGAAAAAAAGGGAACAACCAACCGGTTTCTGCGGTTAAAGCGGCTTAGAATGTCCATCATCCTATCGAAAGCGGGTATCTTGTTCGATGAATAATAAATGGAATTGGAAAAAAGTCCGCTTGCGTCAGGTGCGAATTGAAGAAATCGACGACAGGATGCTGATGATCAATTTACTTGCAACGCAGATCATCACCCTGCTTATCGGCTTGATTGTGATTTTTTTTCAAAAAGGCAATCATTTAAGCGACATCTTTTTTCCGGTGATGCCGGTGTATCGCATTTTATTATGGGGAACGGTCTTTGCCGGATTGGTCTTTTTGCTGGACTGGGTGGTCAGCCGGAATGTTCCTGAAGATGTAGTAGACGACGGGGGAATGAATGAACGGTTGTTTAAGAATCGTACATTGTTGGAAATCGCTCTGCTCTGTCTGTTTATTTCCGCGAGCGAAGAACTGCTGTTCCGCGGCGCCGTCCAATATGGGATCGGGAATTACTGGACAAGCATTGTTTTTGCCACGCTGCATTTTCGCTATCTTCGTCATTGGCTGATGACGGGGCTTGTCTTCAGCATCAGCTACGGGCTCGGATGGCTTTATATTCATACGGGTTCTTTATTGACACCGATACTGGCCCACTTTATTATAGATTTTATAATGGGTAGTATCATTCGATTGCGGAGGAAACCATGAAGCCTTCTATTTCCGTGCCGGGTCAAGAGGATCCGGAGCAACGTCAACTGCCGCCTAGAAGAATATCGCACCCTTCCAACAAAGGCAAGATGGCCAGGCTTTTCTATATGTCGCTGTTCATGCTTTTCCTTTCCTTGGTTATCGGCTTGATTTTTTGGGGTGTACATTTAAAGGAAAACACCCTTTGAACTCGGTTGAATCTACGATGATGCATTGACACATTCAAAAAACAAAGCCTGTCCGGCATATGCCGTCAGGCTTATTTTAATATCATGTATTGAATTTTTTGAACGTTACGGTGCGCAAGTTATTTTTGCTGATCCTTGGACATCTGCAGGTCAATCGAAGCCGGATCGGCAAACGAGTAGCCTTTGTCCTCTAATTCCGTAAGCAGCTTGTCAAGCGCCTCGATCGTCCAGGGAAGCTCATGCATCAGTATGTTGCTGCCGGGGTGGAGCTGGTCCATCACGCTTTTGATTACGCCTTCCGGCTTGTGCTGGTTGTCGGCCCAATCCAGCGAGCCGTTGGACCATGTCATGAACAGCAGGTTGTTTTGTTTGCATACTTCTTTGACAAACCCTTTTCCGGTGCCGAATGGCGGACGGAAAAAGACCGGCGCTTTGCCTGTCAGGTCCTTCACGATGTTCTGAACATCACCGATTTGTTTTTCCACTTTCGCTTTATTTTCTTTGGCGAGGTCAATGTGATCCCATGAATGATTGCCGATGGTTTGCCCTGCGTTGTAGATTTCCTTCACCAATTCGGGATTTTGCTTCACGCGGTAGCCGTTGACAAAGAAAATCGCTTTGGCGTGATGTTTATCCAAAATTTTCAGCATTTGCTCGACCTGGTCCTTTTGCTTGGGACCGTCATCAAACGTTAATAAGACTACTTTGTTGTTCGTGGTCGCTGCAATCGGTTTGATAAAATAAGCGGAAGACATGTAATAGCTTGGCTTTGGCGTGGGGACAGGTGTCGGGATGGGCGTTGGAGTCGTTTCTGCCGCAGGAGCAGGAGATTGCGCCGCGTCCGGGCTTGGATTTGCCGTGACATTAGGCGTGGCTGCAGGCTGCGGAATGTCCGCTCCTGCTGTAACCATGGCCGGTTTATTGCCGCAAGCGGACAGGATGAATGCTGATGCGATTAAGAGCAGTACCGTCTTCTTCATTGTTTTGTTCTCTCCCGTTAAATAAAGGTTGAAATGTCTTTTTTTCAGTGTAACATATTGCATTATTTCTGCAGAGAGGGAAAAATTTTATGGAACTAAATGCACGGCACTAATGATTTTCGATTTCGAATGGTTCGCGTTCATATCCATGAAGTTCGGAGGGGGATTTCTGTTTTGGATGAGTTTGCTATCCGTCGCCTCAGGAAGGAGCTGAAAATCAATAGTTCCGTGTATATATTTTGCGGATTTACCTTATTTTTTTATGAATGGCCAGTTGCAATGGGGCAGAAAATAACCATGAGAAAAAGATCCACAATAAAGGAGGTCAAAACGATGCGAATGTCCAGCTTTTTAATGGGAGGAATTGTAGGCGCGGCAGCGGTGATGTATTTTTCCCGGAACAACCGGCCGATGCTGTTCTCCGCCTTTAACCAGGCTGCAGAGAAAGCGGGCCGGTTTATGAATGCAAGCACAAGTATTGCCTCGACGGATAAAAATTCCTCCAAGTCAGACGAATCCCAGATAAAAAATATCGTTCAATCCGATCCGGAGCTAAAGGATACGGTGAATGAAATTTTGTCTGAAAACCATACGCAGACCTCATTCCAGTAATTTCCCGGAGCAAACGGAAACTTTTTAGAACCATTTTCGTATATATAAACGAAAATGGTTCTTTTATTTGCACTTTATTTCGTGCATTTCGAAACGTATAATGATAACATAAGAATGTGAAATCGAGTATTTCACCTTTTGAATGTTCTATTCATACTTTGTTATAACAGAGGCTGTAAGGGAGGATCCTGTTATGAAAATAGAACGTTTAAGTCCGGATAAAATAAGGATTTTCCTTACGTTCGACGATTTGACGGAGCGCGGGATTCAAAAGGAAGACATGTGGCGGGAAATTCCCAAGGTTCATGAGCTTTTCAGTGAAATGATGGATCAAGCTTACAATGAACTTGGCTTTGACGCCTCGGGTCCTCTTGCAGTCGAGGTGTTTGCCTTGCCGGCCCAAGGCATGGTAGTAATCGTCACTCGCGGCAAGCTAGAGTCGTCGCATTCGGATGATACTCTGGATGAAGACGAAGCGGATGATGTGTATGAAATGGAAGTCACGCTTGAGCAAAGCGATCTGATTTCATACGCTTTTAACGATTTCGAATATCTTCTGAGGGCGGCCAAACTTATAAACGGCTATCTGCTTGAGGGCGGGATCTTATTCTCCTATAAGGATAAATGGATTTTACAGCTGGAACCCGATTTTGTCGAAGAAGGCAATGTCCCCGCAGTCGTTGCGCTGATGTCCGAATTTGGCGATGCAACCTCCGTAACCCGGGCGGTTCTTGAGGAATACGGAAAAACGGTAATTGCCCAAGATGCGGTCAAGACGCTTGTCGAGAAATTCAATTGAATCCGGTTTGTCCATAGCTTCTTCGAAATATCTGCAAACAAAGCGTTTGCAGATGTTTTTGTTTGCCGCGGAATGCTGTTCAAAGCGGTCAAAATAAGGTACTATGAATGCAGGTTGATTTCCGGCAAACAATTTTGTGGGAAGGAGGGGCAACAAGTGGAGATTTTTTCGCTGCTTACCGCCGCGGTAGCCCCAGGGGTATCGCTTATGGCGTATTTTTACCTGCGCGATAAATACGATGCCGAGCCGGTTAAGCTGGTTGTCCGCATGTTCTTGTTCGGATTGCTGCTGGTATTTCCCACCATGGTCATCCAACGCGGGTTCGTTTTGGGCTTCGGAAACAATCCTTTGCTGCTATCCTTCGGCATTTCGGCAGGGCTGGAGGAATTTATCAAATGGTTTGTGCTTTATTTCTTGATTTTCAGCCATTCCGAATTTGATGAGCCCTATGACGGGATTGTATATTCCGTTGCGGTAGCACTCGGTTTCGCCACGCTCGAGAACATTATTTATGTTTTTCTTAATCATTCTTCCTTCTTCAGCTTGCTGCTGCGCGCTTTCCTGCCTGTATCCGGGCATGCCCTGTTTGGCGTGGTCATGGGCTATTATCTGGGCAAAGCCAAATTTGCCGAAAGCAAAAGCAAAAAGCGGAAAATGCTGCTGTATTCCCTGCTTGTGCCGATCCTTTGGCACGGAGCTTTCGATTATATTTTGCTGCAGAGTGCAAAACACTGGATATGGTTTATCGTTCCCTTCATGGTGCTGCTGTGGATTCTCGGTCTGCGGAACGTGCAGATCGCCAATTTAAAATCCCCTTACCGACAGTTTTCCGGAGGAGTAGACTAAACATCCCCAAATCCGTTCATAATGAAAAAGGAGTTTTTCAGCGGAGGGATGCAGATGGCAATGCGGGTAAAGGTGACGATTCGATGCAAACGCTGTGGAGAACGGTTTGTTTTGAGGGGCAAAAAGGATCATGGCAGACTGCAAACGGGATTCAAACAATGCCTTTGCAATAACGACCGTGATTTCGATATTACAGAACAATTTCTATAGGCTGGATTTAAGCCGGCCGGCGCATAAAACTTCCTTTGACGACAAAAACTTAGAAAAATCGTTTTGTTGTCGAAGGGAGTTTTGTTCATGTATTCGAGATTAAGCGCAATCCTGTTTCCGATTGTCACTGTCGTGCTGATTGCCACCGGGCTTTGGGGCTATCAGGAACATCAGGAAAAGAATGCAATATTGATCAAGGCGGAAAACCAGTATCAGCGGGCTTTTCATGACTTGTCTTTTCATATGGACAGCTTACATAGAGAATTGGGTCATGCATTGGCTGTCAATTCGGCTTCGCGCGATTATATGCGCAAATCGCTGGCTAACGTCTGGAGATTGACCAGTGAGGCGCAGAGCGAAATCAATCAACTGCCCTTGACGCTGCTTCCTTTTAATAAGACTGAGGATTTCCTTTCCCACATTTCCAATTTTTCCTACCGCGCATCCGTTCGCGATTTATCCAAGAAACCTTTAAGCGACAGTGAATTAAAGACGCTGAACACACTTTACCAACGTTCCCAAGACATTGCCGGAGAGCTAAATCAAGTGCAGACGAAGGTCATCCAGAACCATTTGCGCTGGATGGACGTGGAAACGGCTTTGGCTACAGAAAAAAATCAGCTGGATAACACGATTATCGACGGATTTAAAACAGTGGACAAAAAAGTAACGGAGTATCCGGAACTCAACTGGGGTCCTTCTGTTTCCAGCATGTATCAGAAACGCACGGTAAAATCGCTGTCAGGAACCGATGTTAGCAAGCAGCAGGTAAAATCGCGGGCAGCGGAATTTCTGGGGCTGAAATCGACCGAAGGTCTTCGGGTCGTAGAAAACGGCAAGGGCACGGAATACAGCTCGTACAGCGTCAGCTTGGACAAAGGCGAACGCAGCATACAAATGGATTTAACCAAAAAAGGCGGGCACTTGATTTGGTTCATGAACAACCGGCCTGTGAAAAGTCAGCGGCTGACGATCGATCAAGCCGCCAAATCGGCAAAAACTTTTTTAAAAAAGCATGGCTATCCGCAAACCAAAGTAATCAGCGCCAACGATTTCGATCATGCGGTGAATTTGACGATGGCGGTTGTGGACAACAAGGTCACCTTATATCCGGATAAATTGATTGTCACGGTTGCGCTCGATAATGGAGAAGTGACGGGCCTTAACGCAAGCGACTTTATTTTCGAGCATCATAAGCGGAACTTGCCGGAGCCGAAATTAAAGCTTGATCAAGCGAAGCAAAAATTGAACGGCAAATTTGTCGTGAAACAGTCCGATTTGGCGCTGATCAAAAATGATTCCGACGAGGAAGTGCTGTGCTACCAATTTACCGGCAGGATCAACGGCAGCGTGTACCGCGTATATATCAATGCGGAAAACGGCAGCGAGGAGAAAGTGGAGACGCTGGAAACCGCTTCGGATTGAGGAAGTTTGGAGGAGACTTTCGTTAGCGAAGATATCCGACTTGAAAGCAAACTCACCCGAAACGAAAGTCCCCTCCAAACCCGAACTTAGTTTGAGCAGTCCTTTAACAGGGACTGCTTTTTTTTATCCCGAATGTCTGCCGGCATGTTATAATGGTTAACAGCGTCAAATGTCATGTGTCGCAAAAAGCGGAGCGCGGATTTTTTATCTTTTTTACCGGGGAGTGGGATCATTGCTGCCAAAGGTCAATCAGCATCTCTTTATCCAGGTTATGAGCGACGATAATGCGGAGGAAAATGAGGAGTACAAATCACGTGTTGCCGACGTATCCGCTGATCACCTGTTTATTGAGATTCCAATAAACGTCAAGACAGGAAAATTAAAACGAATGCAAAAAGGGGACATGCTGTCCGCTTATTTCATTAACGAAGCCGGAGTAAAATTTTACTTCAACACATTCGTTGCGGGATTTCGCGAGGAAGTCATTCGTTTGATCGCCATCCGCAAGCCGGATCCAGAATCGGTCTCAAAGATTCAGCGCAGAGGTTTTTTGCGTGTTTCCGCCGAGCTGGAAATTTCCATCAAGCTGACGGAGCAGGCCCAATTTCTGGGGATAACCGAGGATATCGGAGGGGGCGGGCTTTCCTTTCTCTGCGAAGGAACGTTTCCTTTGAAGGCGAATGACAACGTTAGCTGTTGGCTGTTGATCCAATACAAAAAAGGCAGTGTCGAACATGTTCCATTCAAAGGTGAACTCGTCAGGGTAAAGCAGCTGGAAACGGGACGGCAGCTGGCTATGCTGAAATTTTCCGATATAACGGATTTCAATCGTCAGAAAGTAATCCGATACTGTTTTGAGCGGCAGCTGATGAACAAAAAGTGAATAGGGCGGCACTCTGCATGGAATAATGAGGGAGGCAATCATTTATTTCGGCGGGTGGTTGATTGGCTTGAAGCAAAAAACAACAAAAAACAGTCAATATCGCAAATTGTTCCTGGAATTTTCCAATCCGGCAGAAAAATGGATGAAACGTACGATCCTTGTCCTGCTGCTGCTGCTGTTGGTGTTTCAAAGTCTATTGGTTTTTCCTCAACTGCGCGATCTGCTTACTTGGGTTGCTCGCAATGAAGGAGCATTGATGGAAGATATTGAATAATAATCGGCACAATTTGTGATGTTGCGGAATAAAATATGGGTGTTTCAAAAAATCAACGCAATACAATTTTGCATGATTGCCTCAATTGTGGTATAATTTTCTTCGTTCGCAGGCACGGCCTGCTTTTTTGTTGAGGTAAATTGAACAAACAATTAAATGGCTTGACAGGGGGAGTAACCGTCATTGAAAGCACCCAAAATCAATGTAGCCATTGACGGTCCGGCGGGAGCCGGGAAAAGCACTGTGGCAAGGAATGTCGCTGCCAGATTGGGCTTTGTTTACGTCGATACCGGAGCGATGTACAGCGCCATTACATG
>CAZESH010000118.1:0-11652 GCA_964514665.1 uncultured Caryophanales bacterium | reverse complement strand
ATGCTGAACTCGTCCATACCTAGACCAAGCAATAACGTAATAGCAGACAGATCTCCCGACAATTCTCCGCATAAGCCGACGCGTTTACCCGCCGAATGGGCAGCATCAATTACCGCAGCAATCAGCTTTAAGATCGAGGGCTCAATATGACTCAACAAATAGCCGACTGACTCATTTCCCCGATCGGCGGCCATCGTGTATTGGATCAAATCATTGCTTCCGATGCTGAAAAAATCCACTTCCTCGGCAAATACGCCAGCCATTAAAGCCGCTGAAGGAATTTCCACCATGATGCCGACTTCGGGCAATTCGCCGATCCCGAGCTCCTCTGCCGTATCCAGAAAAAATTGCTTGGCTCTGCGGAATTCCTCCAATGTGGCGACCATCGGAAACATCATCTTGTAATTTCCGTGCTGGCCGGCGCGCAGTATGGCGCGAAGCTGGGTTCGAAACAAATCCGGGCGGTCGAGGCACAGCCGAAGCGCCCTGTAACCAAGAAACGGGTTGTCTTCCTCCGGCATCTGCAGATAAGGAAGCCCTTTGTCCCCGCCGATATCAAGCGTGCGAAAAATCACCGGGCGAGGCGCCATTCTTTCGACAACCTCTCTGTAAGCCCGATACTGCTTCTCTTCGGAAGGCAGCTCGTTGCTTTGCATGTACAGCACTTCCGTTCGAAACAGCCCCACCCCAGAAGCGTTGCATTCGAGCGCGTGATCGACATCCTGAATGCCGCCAATGTTCGCGGCAAGCGCAACCTCTCTTCCGTCAAGCGTAACTGCAGGCAACTCATTGCCGCTTCTGGATTCCGCAAGCCGCTTGCGATTTTCCTCGATTTTCTGCTCATAATGGACACGCAAGGCACCGGAAGGATTGATAATGACCTCATTTGCCGCTGCATGGAGCACGACAAGATCCCCGTTTTTAATCGAATCGAGCAGTCCTTTTACCCCCACCATAGCGGGAAATCCCGCTGCCCTTGCCATGATCGCAGTATGCGATGTGGGACCCCCATGTTCCGTAACGACTCCGAGCACGAGCGAGAAGTCAAGACCGGCTGTATCGGAGGGAGGCAAATCTCTCGCAATCACAATCGAAGGCTGCGTCAATTGAATGCCGGGAGTCGGCAGCTGCATTAATGCGGCGATTAACCGTCTCTGAAAATCTTGAAAATCGTATGCCCTTTCCTTCATATAGCTGTTCTCGAGCTGTAAAATCAGCTGCACGAATTTCCCCACCGCTTCTTCAACGGCCCATTCCGCATTCATGCCCTGCAGCAGGTTGGCTTCAATTTCAGCCGCAAGCTCGGGGTCCTCCAGAAACAGAAGCTGGGCGTGAATGATTCCGCGAAATTCACGCGCCGTATGCTCCATAACAGCCGCAAGCTCGGATTTAACCCTGATTACGGCTCTGCTTATTCGTTCTTTTTCGGCTTGAAGAGCCTCTCTCGGAACAGTGGTCCGTTGAATGGAAGGAAGCTCGCCTACCACGACCGCAGGGCCCATTGCCAATCCTTCCGCCGCTCCAATCCCATCCAAAATCATCTTCTGACCTCCTTCATCCGAACAGGCGACGCCGCAACCGGCGTACACCGACACTGTTATAAGAGTACTCCTAATTTTGCCTCATCACAAGCCTCGGGATTGTTGAAAAACGCCAAAAAGCGCGTAATGACAGCGCTTAAATCAGGGGTAATCGAAGCAATGCCGGCAAATCATTGATTTTTTTTCACGGATGGGAGCGATGCCTTGTCATCCACGTTGTTAGGCTCAGCCAATCTAATTTTCTCCGCTTGATTAAATGGAAGGCAAACGTCGACCTTCGTGCCGATATTCTTTTTGCTGCGTATGCGAATCGTTCCCCCGTGGTGATGTATAATGTTTCTGGCGATTGCAAGCCCAAGCCCGAATCCGCCCGTTTTTCGGCTTCTTGCTTTATCAACCCGGTAGAAGCGATCGAAAAGCATGGGAATACGGTCCGCGGGGATGCCTAGCCCCAAGTCGAGAACGGATACCTGTACGCAGGTATTTGTTTTTATGATTTCTACGCGGATTTTTTTCCTGCTGTATTTTAAGGCGTTGTCCAGCAAAATGATCATGACCTGCTTGATTTTTTCCGCATCGCCGTCTATCAGGACCGACTGTTCCATGGTTCGGCATTCAATGATTCTTTGAAAGGAGTGGCGCATTGAACGGACAGCCGCTTTGACGATTGCCACCAAATCGATCCGCTTCCATTCCATAATCTGATGCGAATCGGAATCAATCACCTGCATCAGGGAAGACACCAGGTTTTTCATCCGGATCGCCTCGGTATATACGGCTTCGACCGCTTCCTTGCGAATCTCCGGGTCGCTTTGTCCCCAACGCTTCAATAATTCCGAGTAGCTTTCGATAATCGTGAGCGGCGTGCGCAGTTCATGGGAAGCATCCTCTACGAATTGCCGCTGTTTTTGGAAATTCCGTTCCAACGAATCCATCATGCGGTTGAACGTAACGCCGAGCTTCCAAATTTCATCCGATTTCGAAAACTTCCCCATATCCAATTTGCGGAAGACCCCGCTTTCTTGAATCGCCTGCATCGTATCGGCCAGTTGGGTGATCGGTTGGAACAAAAAACGCGAATAAAAGTAGCCGCCGGCCAACGAAAGCACAATCGCTCCCCCCGTCGTGATCATTAATGCCGTAACCAGAATGCCTACGTAATCGTCGAGCAGATTCATCACTCGGCCGATTTCCAGAACCGCCGTCTGATCGTTGTCGGTCACAAGCGGCACCTGTACGAAAATCATTCTTGTCTCGCCGGTATTGACCACTTCGGAGAAAAAAGTATCATGATAGACGGGCGGATGCTTGAGCAGTTCATCGTTGGAATACACTTGATTTTTCACGATATTGTGCTCATCTATGATACGAATAATTTCGCCGGATACGAGATTTTCCCCTAATAGATTGGCATCGTTCCAATTCCAAGGCTGATGGATTGCGGGCAGTGAAAGAATCGTGCCCGCTTTTTTCCACAGCAGCTGAATTTCGCTTTTGGTGGTAAGCCTCACTACAAAAAAGTATGTAAATACATTAAAGGCGAGCAAAATAAAAATAAGCCAGACGGTGGAAAGCAGCATCAGCGTTGTTTTCAAACTCATGATATAGGGTCTTTTAACCAATATCCCACCCCTCTCTGCGTATGGATCAGATGCGGTTTGAAGCCTTTGTCGATTTTTTGCCGCAAATATCGGATGTAAACATCGACGAGATTCGTATCGCCAACAAATTCATACCCCCAGACGTCGGAAATGATTTGTTCGCGGGTCAAAACGGTATCCTTGTTCTGAACGAGATAATGCAGCAGATCAAACTCCCGCGGCGTCAGTTCAATTTTTTTCTCCCCCCGGGTTACCTCGCGGTTAAGCGGATTAACCGCAAGATCGGCAACGAAAAGTCTCTTCTCCCCGCCCGACTCATTATTCTTGCTGCCGGTCAAGCGGATGAGATTGCGGATTCTGGCCAGCAGCTCTTCCGTGGAAAAGGGCTTGGTCACATAATCATTGGCACCCAGATTAAAGCCCGACACTTTTTCCGAAACCGTATTTCTTGCCGTCAACAAAATGACAGGGATTTGCGAGCCGGCTTCCCTAAGGGCTTTCAATACCTCGATCCCGCTTTTTTGCGGCAGCATGATATCAAGCAGAATTAAATCCCATTCCTCCTGCAAGGCCATTTCCAAGCCGCTTGCTCCATCCTCTGCATGACGCACCGAAAAACCCTCGTGTGAAAGCTCAAGCTCGATCACCCGGGCGATTTTACGCTCGTCTTCTATCAATAAAATTTCTCCGTTCATTATCCCCACTCTGATCCTCGCTTAAATTTTGCGTCTGCGCCGTTCCTATGCATATTGTTAGCATGAACAGAAAGCCGCGATGTTATGAGAGCACTTATATTCTGCTGTCGATTGATGTAAAATAGATGAAGAAACATATGGAAAGGGAAATGTTATGTTTATTGCCAATGATTGGATGGACTATGAATGCATGGACACCGGAAACGGCGAGAAGCTGGAGCGTTGGAAGGATGTCATTTTGCGCCGGCCCGACCCTCAAGTGATCTGGCCGATTCAAGACGAAACGGGATATTGGAAAAAGAGCGACGCCCGATATCTGCGAAGCTCTTCCGGAGGAGGACAGTGGGAATTTTCCCGCAAGCTGCCGGATCGCTGGTCGATAAATTATGACGGCAAGCTTTCCTTCTACATAAAACCTACGAATTTCAAGCATACCGGGCTGTTTCCCGAGCAAGCCGTCAATTGGAAATGGATTATGGAGAGGATTGCCGGCGCCAGCCGGCCGCTCAAAGTGCTCAATCTGTTTGCTTATACCGGCGGAGCCACGGTCGCCGCAGCATACGGCGGAGCCGAGGTTACCCACGTCGACGCGGCCAAGGGGATGGTGCAGTGGGCCAAGGAAAACATCGAACTGTCCGGGCTTCAAAACCGTACCGTGCGTTACATCACAGACGATGTGTTTAAATTTGTGGCACGCGAACAGCGCCGCGGCAAAACCTATGACGCGATCATCATGGATCCGCCTTCCTACGGCAGGGGACCGGGCGGAGAAATGTGGAAATTGGAATCGAGTCTTTACGCTTTCGTCGAATCCTGCCTGGCGATTCTTTCCGATCGTCCAATGTTTTTTCTCATCAACTCTTATACGACCGGGCTTTCTCCGACCGTGCTTAAAAATATCATGACGATGACACTGCAGCAAAAGTATAAGGGAACGATCACCTGCGGTGAAATCGGATTGCCGGTGACCCATTCGGGGCTTGTGCTTCCGGCCGGCTCATTGGCGCGTTGGGAGGGATAACGGCCATGCCGCATCCGAAGATTGAAATCCTGCATGAAGACAATCATCTGCTGGTTGTGGTAAAGCCCGTCAACATCCTGTCCCAGGCCGACCATACCGGCGATCCGGATATGCTGACGCTCTTAAAGCAGGATCTGAAACAGCGGTATCAAAAACCGGGCAATGTGTATTTGGGATTAGTGCATCGCCTGGATCGTCCGGTCGGCGGAGCGATGGTGTTCGCCAAAACCTCCAAGGCCGCTTCCCGGCTGTCCGACGACATCCGCACAGGCCGTTTCCGCAAGGCTTATCTGGCCGTCGTACACGGTGTCCCTGCGGAAAAGTCCGGGACACTCACACATTATCTGCTAAAGAACGAGCAGACCAATACGGTTGCCGTTGCGGCGCCTGATACGCCGCAAGCGAAGAAAGCCGTTCTGGATTACCGCGTGCTGGAACAGCAAGCGGGTTTGAGTCTCATTTGGATTCGACTGCATACAGGCCGTCCCCATCAAATCCGCGTTCAGCTTTCCGCCGTCGGCTGTCCGCTTTACGGCGATCAAAAATACGGAGTGCAGCTGAACAGGCCCGGCCAGCAAATTGCTTTATGGTCATGCATGATCGCGTTTCCCCATCCTGTTTCCAAGGAAACCGAGCTGTTCTATTCGCTTCCTCCGCATGAAGAACCGTGGTCGAAGTGGCACACAGAAAAATGGAAAGAGGAAATCCGCAATGAAGCATGACGGCAAAATCGCGCTGCAAATCACGACAACAAAGTGGATCACGCTGCTTTTCGTCTTCGTGCTGCTGGCCGCCTGCCAGCGCCAGGAATCTGCCGCTCCGAAGATCGCGTCCTCATTCCAGCCGACACCCGTGCAAACAGCCGCACCTGCGGCACCGTCCCCTTCTCCAACCCCATATACCACTGAAGCCACGCTGATTGCCGTTGGCGACGTGATGATGCACCGGAGAGAAATCGCGACGGGATTTGAGGCGCAGAGCAAAAGCTATCATTTCGATTCTTTCTTTACTAAGGTCAAGCCTTTGTTGACCAAAGGGGATTGGGTAACGGCAAATTTGGAGACGGTGCTGGCCGATCACGATCCGCGCGGATATACAGGCTATCCCGAATTCAACGCGCCTCCCGAGTTGGCGGACGCATTGAAAAACGCCGGCTTCAACATCATTACGACAGCCAACAATCACGCCATGGACCGCAGGGAGCACGGCGTCATCCGTTCCCTGTCCAACTTGCACGCAAGGGGGCTGATCACCAAAGGAACGGCCGCCAGCAAGGAAGAATCCGAGCGAATCGTAAAGGTTGACAAAAACGGAATTTCCATGGCCTTTCTCGCTTATACATACGGGACCAACGGCATTCCCGTGCCGGAAGGAAAAGGCTACCTGGTCAATCTGATCGTCGAGGACAGGATCAAAAAGGATATTGCCGCGGCCAAACAGGACGGCGCCGATCTGGTGACGATTGCGCTTCATTTCGGCGATGAGTACCATACCGGGCCGAACGACTTCCAAAAAACGCTGGCACGGCATTTGATTGCGGCGGGAGCGGATGTCATTCTCGGCAGCCACCCCCATGTCGTACAGCCTTATGAATTTATTGAGGAGAGCGGGTCCGAAGGCGAAAAACGCAAAGGCGTGGTCATCTATTCACTCGGCAATTTCATTTCCGATCAAGATCGATATCATTCCCCGTACAAGCCGACGGATACCGGCGTGATCTTCGAGGTCAAGGTTAAAAAGCATTTTCCGGACGGCAAAACCGAGATTGCCGGGGTTGAGACGCTGCCTACCTATGTGCAGCGCTATGCGGCCGGGGGACGGTTAAATTTTCGCGTGCTGCCGATTGCCGCGATGCTGGAGCAGCGTAATGATCCTTATTTGAAAGAAAAAGACTATCAAAGGCTCGGGGGCTTCCTCAAGGAAATGAACAAGCATCTTCAGGAGCTCGCGGTTCCGGCCGATCAGCAGCCGGCCTCCTAGCGCGGCTGTCAAACGGGCATAAGGACCGCTCTGCGGACTGCCGTGCCCCGACTGCGTTACAGCTGGCGTAGACCATCAAAGGTGGCCACTTTCGTGAAGCTGGCTGCGCTTGCAATCGGAACGCCTGCAGTTTGACGATAGGGTTTAATCCGGCAGAAAAAGGAATGCCGCCGCATTGCAGGCGGGCATTCCTTTTTTTCGAGCCTTTTCTTGCTGCTATTCTCGCTGTCCTATTCCGTTTTCTCGCGAATCCACACCCGCATTTCTCCTTCTCCCCTATTCCCCCAAGCATGATAAGGAACGGCTGTGAAAGGAACCTGAATTTTGCTGTAAGAGCCGGTATGATATAAATCTCCGGGCACGCACTGCGGCGCTGTTCGCCATGCAGTCCCTTTCACGACCGTCACTCCGCCGAACAAGGAACTGCTGGAGGAGGTAAAGGTACTCTTCGCGGAAATTTCCAAGTCCTGCAATTCTGCTTCATTGTCGACTTCCTCCGCACAGTATACAACCGGTCCGCGTTGAATCGCGAGCTTGCCCGCATTTTCCTTGACCGCGGGATGGGCGCGCACGATTTCAACCGGCATAGGAAGCGATAATTCCACCACATCTCCCGGTTTCCAGCTTCTATTCAGCTCTAGGTAGCCATTCTCAGGACGATCCTTGATCTCGATGATTTCGCCGTTGACGGCAAGCTCCGGATGGCTGCACCAAGAAGGAATCCGCACATGAAAGGAAAATACCTGCTCCCGTTCAGGTTCAAGGGTAAACTTGACTTTGCCGTCCCACGGATAGTCGGTTTCCTGCGTCAAACGGACTTTACTGCCCTCTATCTCCACTTCCATGCGGCTGCCCACAAACAAATGCGCGGCCAATCCCCGCTCCCCCGCAGAATAAATGTACCCGCCCAAGGACGCGATCAACCGGGCCAGATTCGGAGGACAGCAGGCACAGGCGTACCATGATTGCCGCATCGGCTTGGCGCTCTTCAAATCGTGGCGGTGCGCAGCCGCTGCAGGCCACACCTCCAAGGGATTGACATAAAAATATTTATAGCCGTCCTGCGACATCCCGCTGATCACATTGTTATAAAGCGCCCGCTCCATCACATCCGCATAGCGCCCATGAAAATCGATTTTCTGCATCCGCTGTGCCCAGAAAATCAGCCCGATCGCGGCGCAGGTTTCCGTATAGGCACGGTCGTTCGGCAAATCATCATTGATAGTAAATGATTCATGATAGGCGGAGGAGCCGATGCCGCCGATAATATACAGCTTGTGGCGCGTCACATTGTCCCATAATCTTCTGCAGGCGTTCAACAAGCTTTCATCCCCGAGCTCCGCGGCCAAATCCGCCATTGCCGCATACAGATAAACGGCCCTTACCGCATGGCCCGCAGCCTCCTCCTGTTCCCGCACCGGAAGATGGGATTGCGAATATCGCAAATCATACCCTTTTTGCCAATGCTCGTTTACGCCTCTGATTTGTGCTTCTTCAGTGAAATAATGGGGCGAGCGGCCGCGTTCGTCGACAAAATAGCTGGAAAGCTTCAAATACTTGCTTTCCCCCGTAGCCCGGTACATTTTGACCAGTGCCAGCTCAATTTCGGGATGGCCGGGATATCCTTTCTTTTTTCCCGGTTCGGTTCCAAATTGCTGCAGGATGCAATCCGTCATGCGCGACATGATATCGAGCAGCTTGCGCTTTCCCGTGGCCTCGTAATACGCTACCGCAGCCTCCATCATGTGTCCGGCGCAGTACAATTCGTGGTCGTCCCGCAAATTGCTCCATCTCGCCTCAGGCTTGACGACCGTATAGTAGGAGTTCAAATAGCCGTCGGGCTGCTGCGCCTTCTCCAGCAAATCGATCGTTTCATCGGCCTGCCGCTCCAGCTCAGGATCTCTCTTAAGAGTTAGCGCGTAACCGACCGCCTCCAACCACTTGGCCAGATCGCTGTCCTGGAAAACCATCCCGTAATACTGTTCCTTGGACATGCCTGCGGCAATCCGGAAATTTTCTATCGTATGACTCAATTCAACCCCTTCCAATTGATCGTTGAGGATTTGCCATTGGTAGGGAATGACGCTTTCCCTGATCAAGCTTTGTTTTTTCGACCAAAAAGCATCCTCGATGGATACTTGTTTAAGCGAAACCGGGTTCAAACCGTTCATTTCCTCATCTCCTAATCAAAAATTAACCCTTTATGCCGGTGAGTGTGATGCCGCGAACAAAATACTGCTGGCCAAACAGGAACAGGATGATCGGTGGCAGCACCATCACGGCCGAGGCGGCCATGATCAGATTCCACTGTGCAGAATAGGAGCCCTGCAGCTGCAGCAGGCCCAAGGCAAGCGTGAACTTGGTAGAATCGTTCAAAAAGATCAACGGACCGAAGAAATCGTTCCATTCATACACGAAGGCAAAAAAACCGACTACCAGCATGGCGGGACGAATAAGCGGAAGCAGGATTTTATAAAACACCTGAAAATAATTGGCCCCTTCAACGATCGCCGCTTCGTCCAATTCCCTCGGAATCGTCATGAAAAACTGCCGCATCAGAAAAATATTAAACGGTCCTCCCCCAAACCAAGCCGGAATAATCAGCGGCCAAAACGTGTTGATGCCGTGCAGCTTGGACCACATGATGAAGGTGGGAATCAAGGTTACGGCGGGAGGCAGCATTAATGTGGCGATAATCAATGCAAACCAAATCCTCTTATAAGGAAAATTCAAGCGGGCAAAGGCGTATCCGCAAAAGCTGCTGGTTATCACCGCTCCGATGACAAACGGCAGCAAAATCATCATGGTATTGAAAAAGTACAGCTGAAAATTGATCGCGGAAAACAATTCAATGTAATTCCGCCATAAAAAATGCTTGGGAATATAATCCGGAGGAAACTTGAAAATATCGCTGTCCGTCATCAAAGAGCTGCGCAGCAGCCAATAAAACGGAATCAGGCACATAGCCGCGCCGATCACCAGCAGTGCATTTACCGCCATGCCGGCCGTGCTCCATTTTTGCTTTAGCGGCATTTTAACTCCCTCCTCCGTAATACACCCATTTGTTGGAAGTGCGGAAAATCAGCAGCGTGAAGATCGCGATGATGACGAACAAAATCCACGCCAGGGCGCATGCATAGCCCATATTATTGTGCTGAAAGGCTTCCCGGTAAATCAAAAACAAATAAAACAGGGTGGCGTTGTTCGGTCCGCCTTTGGTCATGATATAAGGCTGGGCAAAAGCCTGAAACGATTGAATCAAACCCATGACCAAATTGAAAAAGATTACCGGCGAGATCGTGGGAATCATCACGTAGCGAAACTTGTGCCACCACCGCCCACCATCGATTTCCACCGCCTCCAGCAGATGCGCTGGAATATCCTGCAGCCCTGCCAAAAGGATCAGGGCAGGACCTCCGCAGCCCCATATGCTCATCAAGATCAAGGAGGGCACGGCGGACCCTTCGCCATAAATCCAGTTGCTTTTCGGCAGCCCCAGCGAACTCAGCAGCTCATTGAACAATCCGAAATCGGGATTGAACAGCCACATCCACAAGATGCTTGCAGCCGCAATCGGCACGATCGTCGGGAGATAGAACACCGCCCGGAACAAGCCCTGCCCGAAAATATTCTTGTTCATGAACAGGGCGACGATCAGCGAAGCAATCATCGTCATCACCACGCTGCCGACAGTAAAATAAAAGGTAACCGCCAATGACTTCCAGAAAAAGATATCATGGAAGAAAATATCGGCGTAGTTTTTGATTCCGACCCAATGCACGCCTGTGATCACCTTCCAGTCGCTGAAGCTGATCACGAAGCTGGCGACCATCGGTCCTATATACCACAGCAAAAGCCCCAGCAACCCCGGAAGCGCAAACCAATATCCGGCTGCCGCTTCTTTGTTCCAGCTGCTTTTTCTTAGCGTATGCGCATCCTTTTTCAGTACGGTTGGGGATTGCACCTGATTCATCAATGTTACCTCCTCGGAGGATCAGGGATGGCAAGCAAGGACTGCCCGGGGCAGTCCCGCCTCCCTGATGTATGCAAATTTTATCAATCCTCGACGTATTCGTATTTTCCCTTTAATACCTGTTTCAGCTTCGGCAGGATTTCATTGCGGATTACATCCTTCGCAGTTTTCTTGCCGGTCCAGATTTGGTCGAAAGCCGGATTGATCACTTCAAATGCCGTGCTTAATTCATCCCAGAAATATTCCGGATACTGTACGACATTGTTGAGCGCATAGTCGACGACCGCGGTTTTGTATTCTTTCGGGTGCACCGGATTGTCGATCCACTTTTTCAGCAGCGCCGGATCCGTATACCATTTTTTATCATTGGGCATCCACAAGCCGTTCTGGATCAGCGAGAGGCTGTTTTCCGGATCCATGATGAAGCTGGTCAGCTTCTTCGTTTCACTCATGTATTTGTCGGAACGGTCTGTTTTATAGATGACGATCGGGGTGCCTACTGCCGATGTTACCGCCTTTTTAAATTTGGGGAGAACGCCGATACCCAGATTGAGCGATTTTTCCTGAATGGCCTTGCCGAGCACCTGCATATCCCACTGCCCGTCTACTGCCATTGCCACCCGTTTCGTCAATAACGCCGTATCGACCGTGGGAATCGTGGACAGCTGCGACGGCTGCGGCATGACATGATATTTATAAATCAAGTCGGCAATGTTTTGAATCGCTTCGATCGAAGATTTGCTGCCGAGAATGATTTTTTTCGTATCCCTCGTCACCAATCCGCCCTCATTGCTGTACAAGAACGGCATAAACTCCCATGTCGGAATATTGACTCCATAGG